>NZ_ATVA01000015.1:0-300000 GCF_000420485.1 Paucidesulfovibrio longus DSM 6739
GGCTGTGGTGGACGGTGAAATACGAAGATGTTTACCCCAAGGCGTATTCCGATGGGATCGAGCTATATCATGGCCTGACACGGTATTTTCACTACTACAATGAGGAACGCAGACATTCGTCGTTGGACAAGAGGACTCCAGCGGATGTATACAGGGGCAGTTTCAATGTTCATTGACTTGGCTCGTATCCGTTGTTCCGCTCCGCCCTCGGCCCTTCGGGCCGCCCCTACGGGGACGGGCTACGCTCCACAACGGATACGGCAAATCGCCTCCTCGGAGGCTCGAACTCGGACGCCGGGCTCCACCTTAAAATGACCGCTCAGTGGTCCAAAGGATGGGGGAAGGCGCATTACGATGCTCCGAATCGAAACGCAAGACCACCAGAGCCCTTTACAGGACCACGTTTTGAATCTACCCATACCGGACCATCCCGAAACAAGGAGGAAACGTTTTGGGCATCCTTTCGGCAAGCACGGGCCTGACCCGTTACCGCATCATGGACGACGTCACCAACGAGCTGCTGCGCGACGTTCCGGCACGGCTCAAGCAATATCGCTTCGTGGACATAGACGACTCCGCCGAGGAACGCTCCTTCGGCTGGACCAACATCGACGACATGCTCGACGTGGACTGGCGCCAGTCGCCCCCGGAGAAAGCGAGCTACATCGCGTTCACCCTGCGCCTGGAAACCCGCCGCGTCCAGCCCGCCGTCTTCAAGAAGCATTTCCAGATCGCCCTGAAGAAGGATCTGGCCCAGGCCAAGGAACAGGGCAAGACCTTCGTTTCGCGCGCGCGAAAGCAGGAGATCAAGGAGCAGGTCATGCTCCGGCTGCGGGCACGCTCCCTGCCCATTCCCGCCGTCTTCGACGTGGTCTGGAACACCCAGAACCACCACCTCTATCTGGACACGACCAACGCCAAGGCGCGGGCCTTGTTCGAGGACCACTTCTTCGCCACCTTCGAGCTGCGCCTGGAGCCGCTGACGCCCTTTTTCCTGGCCATGGACCAGCTCGGCGAAGACGCGGCCAAAGCGCTCGAAGACCTCGAACCTTCCATCTTTATTTAAGGATTCGCCATGGACCTGCAACTCGTTGAACGCGAGAACCGCATCATCGGCCAGGAATTCCTGACCTGGCTTTGGTTTTATTCGGAAACCACCGGAGGAAACTTCACCACCTCCGGCGGGAAAGGCTTCGGCATCACCGTGGAACAGCGCATCTCCGTGCAAGGCGGCGAGGGCGAAAACCTGGCCACGGCCACGGTCAGCAGTCCCCTCGGCGAGCTGACCGAGGCTTTCAGCGGTCTGCGCATCGGCAAGAAGGTCAACAAGGCCCAATTGCGCCTGGAAAGCGACGGCGAAACCTGGATGGTCACGATCAAGGCCGAGGATTTCTGCCTCAGCGGACTGAAAACTCCCAAAATCGAAACCAGCCACGGCAAGGACGACGAAGATCCCGACGGTGCGTTCCTGGAAAAGATTTTTCTCATCGAAAATTGCCTGGAAATGCTCGATGCGGCCTTTGCTCGCTTTTTGTCCATCCGGCTCAGCAAGGACTGGCCCGATGAAATCAAGGGACTTTCCGGCTGGGTCGCAGGAAGATAACCATGAGCGGCTCATTCTGCATCGCCTGCTTCGGCGACAGCCTGACCGAGGGATTCGGCCTGCGCGCCAGCCAGGCCCTGCCCAGCGTGCTCGAAAGCCTGCTCCGGGATCGCGGGTTTGATGTCCGCTGCCACAACTTCGGCGTTTCCGGAGACACCGCGGGCGATGGCCTCCAGCGGCTCAAAAAGGTGCTCCAGGCCAAACCCGATCTCTGCATCGTGGCTTTCGGGGCCAACGACTTCTTCCTCGGCCTGGAACCCGGCCAGACCGATGACGACCTTGCGGCCATTCTGGAAGGACTCGCCGCCTGCAAGATTCCGGCGCTGCTGGCCGGGGTGCGCTGCCTGGCCGAGTTCGGCGAAGAATACAAGCGCGAGTTCGACATGATCTTTCCGCACCTGGCGGAACGCTTCGGCGTGGCGCTCCTGCCCGACCTCCTTTCGCTCTACCTGCGCGACCCCATGAAGGTGCTCATCGACCAGATCCATCCCAACGAGCAAGGCGTGCGCAGTATGGCCGAAGCGCTGGCCCCCCTGGTCGAGGCGGAGTTGGCGAAACGAAGGTGAGGCCGGGGGTGGCGGTTGCGCCGGGCGGATATTGACCCAGCATCCAGAAATAGCTACCCAAACGAAACAGTCGTCAGCCCGAGGAGGGGAATCCGTGTCCAGAGCGGACCGTTTTTTCATCTTCTTCTGCACCAGTCCCCTGCTCAAGGCCGCAAGCTGCTTTCCGCTCCTCGGCGCGGCCTGGCTCACGGGTTCCTGGTTCGGGCTGCTTCTGCTTCTGCTCGTCCCGCTGGCGGACTGCCATGGTGCGCGACTCATCCGCGGCATCTACCACCCTTCGCTGAAAGAAGACCTCCAGGAAAGCCTGACCGCCGCCTGCCAGAGCGCCTGCGCCATCCATCCGGGCGAACACCACTACGTCTTCCCGGAGACTTCCGGCACTGTCGGGCATTGGCTGCTGCACGGACTGCCGGACAGCATGAAGCTGACCGTGCTCGCGCCCAAGCGGGATTACGCGGTCATGGCCAAACGCGAAGGCCGCATCTTTCCCCCGCGCCAATTTCTGCCGCCGGAGTTCGACACCAGCGATCTCGGCTGCGTGGAAATATACTACCGGGACATCGAGATGGTGGAACTGGAAAACGGAACCATGCGCCTGCACACCCAGGGCGGCAGAGAACACGAATTTCCGGCCAAGGACGGCCCGGCTTCCGAGGCCGCGCTCTACCTGCGCCAGCGCCTGCGGGACTACAAGACCCGTTCCGGCGACGCCTTTTCCGCATGAACCCCGCGAACAGCCGCGCGCAAGCCTGTGAGGATTTCAGATGCTTTATGAGTTGAAACTGATGGACACCGTGGCCGGAGTGGGCTGCTTTTCCGCCATGCCCGGACCGAACCTGAGCCTGAACCAGGTGCTCGACCACCTGCGCGCCGCGCCCTTCGACGACTTCATGCACCACTTCGCCCTCCAGCAGCTCGGCAAGCTGCGCACGCGCAAGGTCGAGCAGTACATCGAAGCGGCCTGCGCGGCTCCGGACAAGGATCCCGCGCTGGCGGCGCTGCTCTATGAAGCCTGCCTGTCCCATTTCCGCTTCGCGCACCTGCGCGAGCGCATGGACGGCCTGGACCTGGCCATGCTGGCCCGCAACTCGCCCAGCGTGACCATCCGCTCGCACCTGCTCAAGGATCAGAAACTGCACCGGGAGTGGGCCAAGCGCTTCGCGGCGGAGAGCATGGACCATACGCCCCTGCCGAAACCGGATCAGGCCGGAATGCCCCTGCCCTACTCCGAAGAGGAACTGCGCCCCGCCCGGAAAAGCGTCGGTGCATCGGAGGTGCGCGCCGCCCTCGTGGACCGGCTTCCACCGGCCAAGGCGCGCAAGCCCGCCTTGGAAACGGCGCTCGACGCCCTGGAAAAGCTGGACAGGGCCGGAGCGTTCGCCACGCCGGAGATGCAGCACAAGGCCTGCCTGAGCCCCTTTGCCCGGCTCCGGCACTGGATGTTCAAGCTCAGCGTCCGCAACGGCCGCAACGAATACACCTTCAACGGCATGCAGACGAGCTACGGCAGAGGTTTCGACGCGGATTCCACGCGCGCATCCTACTCCATGGAGGTCGCCGAGCGCTTTTCCTCCTACGCATCCATCGGCCGCAAGAGCATCGGCGGCATCAGCGGCCCCGCCGACCTCTTCCAGGGCACCCTGGACCAGGCCCGCGCCGCAGGGCACGCCCTGGACCTCACGGCCCTGCGCACGGAAGTGCCCTACCAGGGGCAAAGCCTCTGCTGGATGCCGGGCGAATGCGCCACGCCCCAGGGGCCGACAGCGACCCGCATCCCCGTGCAGCTGGTCTATCTTTTCTGCAACCTCGACGAGCAGAATCTCTTCAGCGCGCTCGGCTCCACGGGCCTGGCTTCCGGCAACACCGTGAGCGAGGCGCGCGTCGCCGCCCTCTGCGAGGTCGTCGAGAGGGACGCGGACGCGGTCCAGCCCCTGGACATGCGCGACTGCTTCCGCATCGAGACGGACGACCCCAAGGTTCGCAAGCATCTCGACGCGCTGGCGGAATGCGGCATCCACGTCTGGTTCCAGGACATGACGTCGGAATTGGGCGTGCCCTGCTACAAATCCATCGTCCTCGGCATCCGGGGCGACGTGAACCAGGGCATGGGCTGCGGCCTGGACGGCAAACGGGCGCTGCTTTCGGCGCTGACGGAAACGCCTTACCCCTTCCCCGGCCCGGCCACGAGCCCCGCGCCGGATGGCCTGCCCCTGCGCAGGCTGGAAGACCTGCCCGACCTTTCCACGGGCAGCGCCGACGGCGACCTGATGGTGCTGGAACAAACGCTGCTGGCCAACGGCTACACCCCGCACTACGCCGACCTGACGCGCAAAGACCTGGACATCCCGGTCTGCCGGGCCGTTGTGCCGGGCCTGGAAATCGTCAGCGACTTCGACAGGTTCACGCGACTCAGCCCGCGCCTGTTCCGCAACTACCTGCGGCTCTTCGACAAGCCCTAGCCCCAAGGGGCAAACGGATTGACGCGGCCCGCACGGGCCGCTACACAGACTCACCCGTGCCCGGGTGGCGGAACTGGTAGACGCAAGGGACTTAAAACAATTTATGTCTACTATCCGCTAGCGCAATATATTCGCAGCACACAGGGGGTATCTATCTAAAATGTAGATACTCCCTAATTTGACAAATAATTACGACAGCGTAAGCATTGACTTCAGATTCATCAATGTTGCAGAATTGTTGCCGCAACAAGAAGATTTCTGTCGATATTTGATAGGGCCGGAGTGGTGGAACGGCAGACACAGGGGGCTTAAAACCCCTAGACCAGTAATGGTCGTGCGGGTTCAAATCCCGCCTCCGGTACCAAACAAAAATAAGAGCTATGTCTAACAACACGTGGGTTGCTGCTCCTGTCTGGAAAGATTGGCGAATATTAATGAGAACACTTTATTGTTCTCGCATTGCCTTCGATGCTGAAATCAGCAAGTGGAAAGCTCCTTCCGTCGAGTACGACGGCAAAACGCTCATACGTTTTTCTGATGGTCTATCCAATTACGAAACAGAACTAGATGAGCATATAGCGACCCTTTCTGATGGGGCATTTTTTTATTCCATGATTCTTTTGAGAGCGGTATCTCTACTTGAAAGTCATTCAAAACTCGTTTTGTACATAATTAACAATGGTAAATGGGATTTGTTTGAAAGGAATATTTCTGAACACGAGCATGAAGAGATTGATCAACTCAGGCTAGAAAATGGGATTGCAGTGTGGGGGACACAATTATTAGCTTCTGTCGGGCAATCATGGGATAAGGTCTACAAAAATCAAGCAGGCCTTGAAGAAGTTGTCCACATTAGAAATGCCATCGCGCATGGGTACAATACGTTTACTCCTAACCTATACAAAAAAATTACGAACGTAGCCCCAAGCTTCCCATTCAATGAAAATGATCATATTCAAATCACACATGATTTATTAAGAGAGTATACTGGCAGGATTAAATCACTACTCCGAATATTATGTGACGGAGTTTACCACACTAACAAATCACTTTAGAAAACATCTACGCTCTCAAAGTAGCCTTTTCCAGGCAAGAGACATTCATAGATATTGATATATCACAACTGCACATGTTGCAGTATTTGTTGCGGAAACCACAGACATTGCGCAACACACAAAATGCAAACCCATTGTAATTAAAGACAATATTTCACCCTCAACAGACTTAAAATCCCTCGGTGCTTGCACTGTACGGGTTCAATTCCCGTCCCGGGTACCAACCCTTCGAGCCTGTCCGGCTTGCCGGAATAGAAAAGCGGCCTTGACCTGCACGCGCGTGCATGGATCAAGGCCGCTTTCGTGTCCAATGCGCTTCGCAACGTTATTCCGCGTCCTCATCCCTTGAACAAACCGGAGCCGGGATGTAGGAAATAGGATCAGAGTTCCGCTTTGTCGGCAAAACAACCTGCGAGGTGCAAAATGGAAAAGGAAAAGGCCGGATTCGTCTGCGTCAAGGACACCCTCGACGGCGCGTACCCTTCCCTGGTGCTGGGCATCAACGCCGCCCGCATGGGCATGGAAAGCAAGATTTTCTATTCCTTCATGGGCCTGAACCTCGTCATTGAAGGCGGATTCGACCGCGCCAAGTATTTCCCCGAAGGCGCCATGGGCATCATTCCCGGCATGGCCAGCCTCGCGACCGGCATGATGAAGCGCAAGATCGAGAAGGCGAACATCCCCAGCCTGGCGGAATTGCAGGAAATGGCCCAGATCGAAGGGGTGGAGCTCATCGCCTGCAAAATGACCATCGACATGATGGAACTGGACGAAAGCAGGCTCATCCCGGACGTCAAGGTCTGGACCGCGGAGGACTTCATGCGCTTCGCCAAAGAGTGCAAGGTCTGCCTGTTCACCTGAGCAGGCGCTGTTGCCCACGAACGACGCGAAGGCGAACGGCAGGCGTCCGGGGCACGCCCCCCTCATTGCCGTTTCCCGTTGACCGGAGTACAAGGCCGGAAACCTCAACGGAGCGTACCATGCCGAGCCCGCGCCCCTTCAGAAGCTGCACCGATCCCGTATCCCGATTCGCGCTGCTTGTTTTTCTCGCAGCCGCCCTGCTCTTCTCCGCCTGCGCCATGCCCCTGGTCAGCGCAGTGAAAAAACTCGACGGCCAGGCCGAGCGCATTCGCGCGGAACTCTTCAACAAGGGCTCCGTCAACCTGGATATCCGCTTCGCCAGCGGCAAGGCCGAGATTCTTCCGATCTCCATTCCCCTGCTCAACGACGCGGCCAAAGCGCTCCAGGACATCGACAAGGACGACTACCTGCTCCAGATCATCGGCCACACGGACACGAGCGGCCCGTCGAGCTACAACGAGCAGCTCTCCCTGGAGCGTGCCCGGGCCGTGCTCGCCTATCTCCGCGACCAGAAGGACGTACCCTGGTGGTTCATGGTGCCGGTCGGCAGGGGCGAGTCCGAACCGCGCGTCAGCCCCGAGACCTCGGCAGCGGACCGCGCCGCCAACCGTCGCGTCGAATTGCGTTTGGTCCGCAAGGACTGACCCCACATAAAAAAAAAGGGACCGCGCGAAACGCGGCCCCTGATCCTGCGATTCGTGCGCGGCAGACGCACAAAACCCAACAGGAAGGACACCCTCTTGAGCGGAGCGGAAAACCCGCTCCGGGAGCTGCTACCAGCCCTTCGTATTCATGATTTCCTTGATCTTCTCTTCGGTCATCTTCTCCACGAGCACGATCTTGCGGGCCTGGGCCTTCTTGATCTTCTCGGTGAGGGCATTGATGTCCGCGGGCTTCTCCATGAAGTCCATGGCGCCGAGCTTCATGGCTTCCACGCCCTTTTCCAGCGTGGCGTGCCCCGTGAGCAGGATCACCTGCATCTCCGGGTGCTTCTCGCGAATGAACTTGAGCAGTTCAATGCCGTTCATGTCCGGCATCTGGAGATCGAGCACGATGGCGTCGTAGGAGTCCTCATCCACGGCCTTGAGCGCCGAAGCGGGGTTGTCGGCGGTGGACACGTTCATTCCGCGCATGGACATGCGCTCGGACAGATTTTCCAGGAACTCGGTTTCGTCGTCGACGAGCAGTACCTTTTCAGACATGGCAAATCTCCTTGATGAAGAAATGATGGTTGCTATATATGACCGTTCGCGTCGGGGAGCGCCCTGGGCAGGCGCACGACCACGATTCCGGCCTCGTCTCCCGGCTCCACGCTTGCGGCGAGGCGTCGGGTCAGGCGTTCAAGGCTATCCGGCAGCACAGCGGGCAGGCTCGCTCCCGTCAGCGTCACTTGCGCCCCGTCCGCCGGGGCTTCGGAAACCGGAGCGGCGCGCAGCGTGAACGTGGCCCCGCTCTCCGCGCCTTCCAGCGCCAGCATCAGGACGCCGTGCAAGAGCCTGCCAAGAGAATACGGGTCGGTGCGGATCGTTGCTGAACGGCTCTCGCCCAGTTCGAGCTGCACGCTCTTGGCTGCCGCTGCGCGGCGGGAGAGCTTGACGATCAGTTCCATTCCCGAGGCAAGATCCACGTCGCGTACGTCCTCGTCCACGCTGTGGGCAAAGGCGTTCATGTTCTTGACGATCTCGTCGCCGCGACGAATCTGTCCCAGAATGCTCTGCGCCACGCTCTGCAGCCGCTCCGGGTCGAGCGGGCGGCCCTTGGCCGCCAGCAGGCAAAGATCGTCGAGGAGCCCGGCCCCCTCATGGATCACGGCGAAAACGTTCTTGATCTCGTGGGAAACCGATGCGCTGACGCGGCCGAAGAACTTCAGTTCCTCGCGGTCCGCGTTGTCGTGTTGCATGTTCGGGGACACGGTGCGCTCCTTTGCCGCCGCCGGCGGCACTATTCAGCGGCCTCGCGGATCTTGGACACGAGATCCTCGATCCGGACCGGCTTGATCAGATAGGACTCCGCCTCTGCGGACCCCAGCTTGAAATCCTCTTCGGAGCCGTGCCCCGAAAGAAAGATAAACTTCATGGCGGCATCCAGCTCGGAAAGACGGCGACGAAGCTCCAGGCCGCCGATGCGGGGCATCTTCATGTCCAGTACGGCCACGTCGTAATGCTTGGCAACGGCCATCTTCATGGCCTGCTCCCCGGTTTCCGCCCAGTCCGCCTCCATGCCGCGCATGGCAAGGCGCTCGGCCATGGCAGAAACCAATTCCGCCTCGTCGTCTACCAGCAATATCCTCATGATCTCAAGCCCCCTTGATCTGCGCACGCAACGGCAGGGTGATGGTGAATGTCGTGCCTTTGCCCACCTCGCTCTCCACGGACATCTCGCCGCCGAGTTCCTGAACGAGTCCGTAGGTTATGGACAGGCCGAGCCCTGTGCCGCCGCGCTTCTTCTTCGTCGAGAAGAAGGGTTCGAAAATTCTCTTGCGGTCTGCCTCCGGAATGCCGCAGCCATTGTCGGACACGGCGAATAGCAGGGCGTCCTTGCCCTGGCGCCGCGCGGCGATGGAGAGTTTCCCGCCGTCGCTCATGGCCTGGAAGGCGTTGTTGACCAGATTCAGGAAAATCTGCTGCAACTTGCCCCGGTCCGACTCGAACTCCGGCAGATCGTCCGCGATGTCCAGCCCGATGGCGATGCTCCGATATTCGGCTTCCTTGTGCAGAAAGCTGAGCACCTCCTCGGTCAGGTCGCGGAAGCGGATCTTCTCGATCTGCACGTCGATGTGCCGCGCGAAGCCCAAAAGCCGCTTGGTGATCGCGCCGCAACGCTCAACGGACTTGATGATCGAATCGATGGTGGCGATGAGCCGTTCGTCGTGCTGGTATTCCTTCTTGTACGTGAAGAGGTCGCGGACCAGTCCGGCCTTTTCGTTGATGATCGCAAGCGGGTTGTTGATCTCGTGGGCCACTCCCGCCGCGAGTCGTCCTATGGAGGCCATGCGGTTGGTGTGCTCCATATGGTGCAGGGTCCGGGCGCGCGTCTGGTCCGCGATGTAGATCTTGCCGACCATGTAGGTGGCCACGCCCACGATGACCAGCATGATCAGGACGATGCTGACCACGAGCATCCAAAGCAGCTCGATGCGTATGGTCTGCCAGGGCTTCATCAGCTCCGCCGTGGGCTTCACGAGCAGCAGGATGAACGGCGTGTCCGTGATGTAGGCGTAGCCCACGATGAATTCCCGATCCGACTGGTCGCGGGTGATCAGGACATGCGTGGTGTCGGAATATTCGGGGATTTGCAGCGTGGTGCGCGAAAGCACCGGACCGTTCCAGCGGGAGGGAGTCTGCAGCACGCCGTCGGCGTCCACCAGAAACGCGTCCCCTCCGCCGGAAAGGTCCAGTCCGCCGAGGATGTTGTTGAACTGCTCCGTGTCCAAGGTGGCCCGGAGCACGTACTGTTCGCCGTCCACAAGACACCTGATGGCCACGATCAGGTGCGGCACGTCGCGATAGCCCAGGAAAACGCCGCTGGTGAAGGCCCCCTTCTCCAGGGTCCGCCGGAGCCAAGGCTGATTGCTGTAGTCTCTGCCCTGGAGCTGGTACGGTCCCACGTAGGCCACCTGCTTTCCGTGACCGTCGATGAGCCCCAGGTCCACGAACCCGCTGAAGCTGCCCATGAGCGCGTCCAGCACGCGCGCGAGCCGTTGCTGGTCCCGCAGGCCGCCCACATCCTCCTGGAGCACGATGTATTCCAGGGCGTTTTTGCGCTCATCCAGGAAGTAGCTCACGGCGCGGCGCGTGTTGGAGGTGGTCCTGGCCGCGCGCAGCAGGTTTTCGGACTCCAGGGAGGAGCGGGTCACGTTGTAGTCGATGAGCGTCATGACGATGAGCGGCACCAGCGCCACCACCGCGAGCAGGCCGATGGCCAGCCGCCAGATGCGGTGGTAGTTGAACAGGCTCTTGTATGGCCCGGCGTCGGGATCGGTGTCCCAGAATTCCGGAATGAGCCGGCGCAGCATCGTCAGGATCTTCACGACGGATACCTCAGCCTTCGTTGCGGCGGATTTTGTCGTTGGCGGCCTTGAGCGTCTCGCTGAGCACATCGATGTCCACGGGCTTGTGCAGATAGGCGAACGCCCCCAGGTCCATGCAGACCTTGCGGTCCTGCTCCGAGCCGTGGCCGGTGAGGATGATGACCTCGATCTGCGGCCTGGTCTCCTTGACGCGGCGCAGCACCTCGATGCCGTCGATGCCGGGCATCTTCAGGTCGAGAATCATGACTTCGGGTTCGTCGTCCTTGACCAGATCCAGCGCGGCTTCGCCGTCGTAGACCACTGCGGAGCCCATGTCGCGGAGCATGAGCCTCTCCGACAAAGTTTGCACGAATTCGCGCTCGTCGTCCACGAGAAGCACCTTGGAGGGCACCTCGAAGTCCACTTTGCGGTAGATGTCGGCCTGGTGAAAGCCCTTGCCGACACGGGACTCCACATTGCGAACCCCTTCCACGGCGCCGACGATCTCCTTGAGTTCGCGCTCCAGCCGCTCGAGCATGAGCACGTTCTTGTTGATGGTCAGGACGATCTTTCCGTGGTTGGCGGCGACCTCCACGTTGTGCCCCTCGCTGGCGAGCACGGTTTCCACCTTGGCCGCCAGCAGGAAGTCCTCCACGGCATCGCGCGAGGAGTGCGTGACCTTCACGGCCTCGTTGGCGGCCTGCTCGACGATGAGGTCGGCGGTTTCCTGGATGCCGGTCTTGGGCACGGGCACGACCATGTCGTAGATCGAAGGATCCCAGGGATCCTTGACTCCCTTGAGGGTCTTGACCCAGGCGGCGCGGTCCTCGTCGTCCTTGCGGATCAGCTTGTGCGCGTGCTTCTCGGCGAAGCCCTCCTCCTTTTCAGCCAGGGCCAGACGGTGCTTGATCTCGGCGATCAGGCAGACGCGCAGCAGGTGGCTGATGCTGCCGGGAGGCAGCTGGGAAGCGTAGCCGGAAAAGAGCAGCTTGTCGGAATCCAGAAGCTTCTGCGCCATGGCCAGCCGCAGCCAGGCCACGGAACGCTCCTTTTCATGGCTGAACTTGTTGAAGACCGATGTTCCGGCCTGGAAGGCGCGGGCGATCTTCTCCTCGGCCATGCCCGAAAGCCGGGCGGCGTCGGCCACGATTTCCTGATCGGTGACGAGCCTATAGCCGGTGGCGTCCAGTACCCGCTTGACCACAACGCCCGCTTCGCAAAACAGGCCGTTGAATACGGTGATTACGGACATGTATCTTCTCCCTTTTTGGTCCCGCTAGGCGAGACGGCAGAAAGTGGTCAGGGGGCAGGCATCCTCCCGCCCTTCCTTGTGCGCGTGCTCATGGGTGGCGCAAAGCGCGCTCTCCATGTTGGCGAAGACGTTCTCCTCGCCGATCTTCTCCAGCATGTGCGTGCGACGAAGCACGTCCATGACGGCCTCGTTTACGCCGGAAAGGCAGATGCCCAGGCCGTTGCTGCGCACGCGGTCGACGATCAGCGAAAGCGCCTCCTCGCCGGAGGCGTCCATATCATTGATGCCGTTGGCCACGATGATGATCTGCTTCAACTCGGGCATGCTCATCATGCGGTCGGTGATCTGGTCTTCCAGGAAGCTCGCGTTGGCGAAGAACAGCGGTCCGTCGAAACGGACCACGGCGATGTGCTCGCATTCCTTGAGGCCGTGCACGCTCGCGGCGCGCAGCGACTTGTCCGCCGAACGGGAGAGCGAGACGACGCGGGGACGCATGCTCTTGTAGAGAAACACGCCGAGGGAAAGGACCACGCCGACCATGATGCCCTTGTCCAGGTGCGGCGCGAAGGCCAGCGTGCAGACGAAAGTCAGGATGGAGATGGCGCCGTCGTACCACTGGGCCTTCCAGGCGTGAATGAAGCCGGAGGCGTTGATCAGGCCGATGACGGCCATCATGATGACCGCGGCCAGGACCGCCTGGGGCAGATGGTAGAGCAGCGGCGTGAAGAAGAGCAGCGCGATGACCACGGTCAGGGAGGTGAACACGCTGGACATGCCGGTGAGCGCCCCCGCCTGGAGGTTGACCGCCGAACGGGAGAAGGAGCCCGATGCCGGGTAGCTCTTGCCGCACGCGCCGATCATGTTGGCCAGCCCCTGGCCGATCAGCTCCTGGTTCGGGTCCAGGCGCTGGCCGGTCTTGGCGGCCATGGCCTTGGCGATGGAAATGGCCTCCATGAAGCCCAGGAGCGAGATGATCGCGGCAAAGGGCAGGAGGTGCAACATGACCTTCATGTCGATCTTGGGGACGGAAATGGTCGGGATGCCCGAAGGAACGGTGCCGACGACGGCGCCGCCGCCCATCATCTTCAAGGCGTTCGGGTCCAGGGCCTTGTTGCCGACCTTGATCCGCCACGTGCGGCCGTCCGAGGTCATGCCGGCGGGCACTTGATCCTGGGGATAAAACTCCAAACCGCCGTCGGCCGTCTCCACTCCGGCGAGCAGCAGCCCGCGAAGCTGCGCGCGGCTCATCGCGGCCTGCTCCTTGAGCCGGGCGATGCGCACGCCGAGCACGTCGAGGTCGTGCCTCTCATCCAAAAGCGCGACCGGATCGCCGGTTTCCTTGGCGGCCTCGAGGCGCTTGGTCAGCTGGGTCCGCTGCGCGGCCAGATCGTCCATGCCCTGTATGGCGGCGTTGAAGGAAACCACGGCGTCGTGCGCAAGGGGCAGCTTGACGGATTCCAGCGAGGCACTGGTGTCGTGGTTGAAGCCCAGGCCCCAGGACAGGCCCGTGGTGATCACGACGGCGACGAGCACGTTGGGAATCCGAGGATTGACGCGTTTGAGTCCGGCCATGATCCCGAACGCGAGCGCGCCCATGGCCAGCGTGGGCCAGTGGGTGTACTGCAACGCGCTCTGAACGACCCGGATGATCGTCTCGTAATGGTGCGAGGCGCTGTCCACATAGACCCCGAACATCTTGGAGAGCTGCGACGAGGCGATGATGATGGCCGCGGCGTTGGTGAAGCCGTTGACCACCGGGTGGGAAAGGAAGTTGACCACCAGGCCGAGACGCAGGACGCCCAGCGAGAACTGGAACGCGCCGACCATGAGCGCCAGAAGGATGGCGTAGGCGATGTACCCTTCGCTGCCCGCCGTGGCCAGCGGCTCCAGGGAGGCCGCCGTCATCAGCGAGACCACGGCCACGGGGCCTGTGGCCAGCTGCCGGCTGGAGCCGAACAGGGCCGCGATCAGCGGCGGCAGGAAGGAGGCGTACAAACCATAGTAGGCGGGCATTCCCGCCAGCTGGGCATACGCCATGGATTGCGGAATGAGCACGAGAGCCACCGTCAGCCCCGCAAGGGCGTCGGCCCGCAGCTTGGTGGCGTCATACCCCTTGAACCAGCCGATAAATGGGAAAAATTTTGTCAACATCCAGCCCCTACCTCACGTTAGCCTGCAACATTCTGCGGCACGACTGAAGCAACTCGTTGAACAGCGCGCCAGCATCATACAGATTGTAGTTCTTGAACCGCACCAGGCCGTCAACCATCGTATAAATGATCAGCGCGGATTTCCGGGGATGAACCTCGGTGGAGATGGAGCCGTCCCGGCGCCCCTCGGCCACTCCCCGTTCAAAGAAATCCACAAGACAATTGTAGATCGCTTCCAGATGCTCCCGGAACTCCAGATTCGTCTCTGCGAACTTGTAGAGATCGTGGCGATGCAGAAGCAAAAAGTGGTCTTCCATCAACCCTGCGAGATAAAGAAAAAAGGACACCGTCTCTTCCACCATGGCCATGCCGGATTCAAAGCCGCGATCCCTGTAGAAGTCCTCGAACTGATTGACGATGGTTTCGCGGGTGCGTTCCAGGATGGTCAGCAGAAGCCCTTCCTTGCTCTTGAAATGGTAGAAGATGGTTCCTTCCGCCGCTCCGGTGAGCCGGGAAATCTCCTGCACGGACGTTCCCGCGAACCCCTTGTTCGCGAAGAGCACCGTGGCGATCTTGAGAATGGCTTCCTTTTTCTTCATGCGCTTCCTGTTTCAACCTGAACTGATTGATCACTCAGTTTTCATTTTTCTAGTCACAACTCGGCAAAATGTCAAAAAAAGACCGAAAACTGAGTATTCGCTCAGTTTTCGGCAAATCCTGCTGATATTTTTTGTGATTCCATTCACAACTTCGGAGAGCCCATGCGCTTATCGAATATTTTTTTTATGGACCCGCCCACTCCGGGCTACTTCCTTCTTCCTCTTGGCGGGCAAACCCGATACATTCTGGCCATGAACGATCTGCAGCGGCCGCAGGCGGCCGTTCCATCTGATGAACCCACGCATTGCGTGCCGCAAGACATCGAAGACATCCTCTCCAAGGGAGAGGTGCAGACCTTTTTCCAGCCCCTTGTCTCCGTTTCGGACCGTGGGGTGCTTGGATTCGAGGCCTACGCGCGCGGAGTCGTTTCCGATCGGAACGCGATCATCAAGCCTCAGGTGCTCTTCGACGCCTGCCACTCTCTGGACACCCAGCTCAAGATCGACCGCATCTGTCGCCAAAGCGCCCTGGAAAAATTCCAAGGCATTTATGCGAAGCACAAGAACATCCTGCTGTTTCTGAACGTCAACGCAACGGCCCTGAAATCCGATCAGACAAAGCTGGGATCTCTGGAATCCGAAGTCCAAAAACTGGGCTACAACCCGAAACACGTAATCATCGAATTGCAGGCGAACAGCATAACAATCGAAGATCACGGAAAATTCCTGGATCGTTATCGTGACGGGGGATTCGCGTTCTGCTTGGACGACTTCCATTCCGCGGACCTGGAAAAGCTGCATCTTGTGCGGCCGAGCTTCGTCAAGCTCGGCCGGGAGAGCTTCACCCGTCTGGCCGAAGTCTCGTATCAGCGGGAACTTCTGACTTCCCTGCGCCGCTTCGCCGGGGACATGGGCTGCCGCGTCGCGGCCAAGGGCGTCGAGACGCAGGAGGAAGCCTTCTTGCTGCTCGACAACCACATTCAGCTACAACAAGGCTTTTTCTTCACGAAGAAGAAGGAGGATACGGGACAGGACGCCAGCCAGATATTTCAGGAAAAGATCCAGGAACTGCATTCACGATACAAGGAGCGCGTCGGGCAGAGCATTCGGGAGAAGAAGCTGCTTTTCGAAGGATACAACCAGACCATGGTCCGGATCTTGGCAAGATTCGAAAAAACCGCGTTGCGGCAATATGCCGAAGCGGCGCAAAACGCCCTCGCGTCCGCGCCCGAAGCGCTGGCGGTGTTCATCCTCGACGAGCATGGCAGGGAGGTCGGCAGCAGGCTCGTGCGCGTTCCCTCTCAGGACGGCAAAACGGTGCTGCGCGAGGTTCGCGGCGCGCAAGACCACTCCATCGAGGATTACTTCCTGCACCTGCAGATGGGATTCGAGCGTTATGTCACCCACCCCTTTATCTCCCCTCTCGACAGAAAACGGCATTGCCTGATATCGCGACGCTTCTTCAACGTCGAGGGGCGCTCTCTCGTGCTCTGCGTGGAATTTCCGGCGTCTTCCGCCTCGGACTAACCCGCATACGGCAAAAAAAAACGGCGACCCTCGCGGATCGCCGGATGCCCCCCCAAACCGACCGGAAATCAGATCGGCTTGTCCATCAACGTCCCGGCCAGCGCACCGGCCAGGTCGCCGTTGAAATCCTTGATATGCGAGGAAAGTCGAAGCATTTCGTCTTCCGGGATCTTCCGGATGATCTTGTCGGTCTTGGGGTCGCGCACCTCGACCTGAACGCCCTCGGCGTCATCGTTGATCTTGAAGCGCAAGGACACCCCATGCATTTCCAGCTTGCTTTCCGCGGAGTCCAGCATCTGTCGAACCGTATCCCGGTGCAGCCCCTCGGTTCGCTCGGATTCTTCCTTCCGGCCTGCCGGGACGGACGGAGCATCGTCCGCTGACCTGCGGTTGCGAAGAAGCGATTGCGTCTTCACGTCCGGGCGCTCGGTCTGCTCCGAGCCGCGCGAAACGCCGCTCCCGGCATAACTCGCCGACGCCTCGATGTTTTGTTGCAGGTCCATAGCCGATCCTCCAGGTTGTCGCCCAATAAATTTTCCCTTTACGTCTGCCTCATCGGCAAGTGCTGAACAAAACTTTAGGTTGCACCGCAAGAATGTGAAACCCGACCCGCAGACGAACTGCGGATCGGGTTCTGCAACAATGGAAGCAAGCAAGGGAATCAGCAGTTGGAATCCTGGTCCTGCAACGCTTCCTGATACTCTTCGCTGTAGATCTGCAACATCACCATCACGAAAGAGAGAATCAGAGGGCCGTACAGAATGCCCTTGAACCCGAAGACGGAGACCGCGCCGAGGATCGCCAGGAAGATGTAAAAGGGAGATACCTTTTGGGCTCCCCGCAGCAGCCAGGGGCGAAGAAAGGTGTCGATGTTCACGACCACCCCGATGCACCAGACGAAAAGGAACACGGCCCAGCCCCATTCGTCGCTGATGCCCAGATAGATGACGGCGGGCCACCAGATCAGGCTGGACCCCACCACGGGAATCAAGGCGGCGAAGGCCATCATGGTCCCCCAGAACAGGCCGGGAAACCCGACCACTGCGAATCCGATTCCGCCGGCGAGCCCCTGGAGCGCGGCCACGAAAAGACTGCCGAGAAGGACGCTGCGCGAAACGCGCTGGAGGCTGTCGATGATGATGTCCTCCTGGTAGGGCTTGAGCGGGCAAAGGTACTTGAGCCGCTGGACCATGCCGGGTCCGTCCAGGAGAAAGAAGAAGACCATGAAGACGAGCAGCAGGAACTGGAGCAGCAAGCCCACTGCGTCGCGCAGCAAGCCCTTGCTGAGGTCCAGAAGATACTGCGCGAACTGTTCGGAATATCCGAGCAGCTTGGTCTGGATGTCGAGGTGCTCGATCTTGACGAACGGCAGGTTGAGCTTGAGCCAGTCCATGTACCCGGCCATGGCCCCGTCTCCGAGCCAACGGTTGAAATCCGTGTTCACGGTCCATTGGTGAATGGCCCGCAGAGAGTTCGCGCCCTGCACCGCCAGGCCAGAAACGAGGAAGAACAAGGGCACGATGATCAGAAAGCAGACGCACAGGGTCGTGAGCGCGGCGGCCAGCCCCCGGCTGCCGCCCATCTTGCGCATCAGCCAAAGGAACGGGGGATAGGCGATGATCGTGGTCACCGCGGCGAAGATGATCGTATGCAGAAAGGGCGAGATGATCCGGAAGGTCAGAACCAGCGCGAAGAGTAAAAGGACCAGGAGGAAAAAGGAATAAATCCGGCCGCCGAAAAAAGGTTTCGGATCCTGTTGTTCCACAGCGTCACTCCCGCGCCGCGCGCGTCATTCGTCGTCTTTCCTGTCGCCGGGCTTGCGCTTGCCGTCCATGCGGTCATGAAAGGACAGGCTCGCCAGGCAACCGCAAAGCATGCCCAGGGCCACGGCCTTGGCAAGCGGGATCAGTCCGGTCCAGCCGACCACGGCTCCCAGGGAACCGCCCAAAAAAATACCCTTGACCATGACTTCCATGGTCTTCCAGCTCTTGTCCGCCATGCATCCTTCCTTGAAGAGGTGTTCCGCGAGGGCCGCACGGATTTCCTTGTGGCACAAAACTTCCCGCCCCACAAGCAGGACCGCTCTTCCCTTTCGGAGGAAAAGCGAATAGTTTCTGCGCTCCGGCGTTCCGCGCCCAACCCCCTACCCGCAGAAACGATCATGTTCCAACGCCTGCTCGAAAAACTTCTCGCCGTGTTCAAGGACGGCACCGCGGCCACCCTGACCCTCTTCAAGGTCATGACCCCCATCGTGCTCGCCGTGCGGCTGCTCCAGGAATTCGACCTGATCTCCTTGCTGGCCAAGCCCCTGGGCCCGGCCATGCGGCTCGTGGGCCTGCCCGCGGAAATGGGCCTGGTCTGGGCCACGGCGCTGCTGAACAACATCTACTCCGCCATGATCGTGTTCCTTTCGCTGCTCAAGGACACGCCCGTGACCTCGGCGCAGGCCACTGTTCTCGGCGTCATGGTGCTCATCGCCCACGGCCTGCCCGTGGAGCTGTCCATCGCCCGCAAGTCCGGCCCCAGGATGCTCTTCCAGGCCGTGAGCCGCGTGGGCAGCGCGCTGCTGCTCGGCTGGATGCTCAGCACGGTCTACGGACGCTTCGACCTGCTCCAGGGTCCGGCCGCCGTGCTTCTCCAGCCGGAAGTCGGCACAGGCCCCGCCCCCTGGGGATCTTGGCTGCTGGACCAGCTCGTCAATTTCGCGTCCATCTACGCGATCATCCTCAGCCTGCTGGGGCTCATGCGCCTTCTGGAGGCCGTCGGCGTCATCGGGTTGATGAACCGCATGCTCCGGCCCGTTCTCCGGATCATCGGCATCGGCCCCAAGGCTTCGGCCATCACGGTCATCGGACTGACGCTCGGCATATCCTACGGCGGCGGGCTGATCATCCACGGCGCGCGTTCCGGTGAAATCGACCGCCGCGACATCTTCTATTCGCTGACGCTCATGGGCATCACCCACAGCCTGATCGAGGACACCCTGCTGCTGGTCATGCTCGGCGGCGATCTTTCCGGGCTGCTCTGGGCGCGGCTCGCCTTTTCCCTCGTTTTCGTGGCCCTGCTCGTGCAACTGGCGCGGCGACTTCCGGGACGGTTCTGCGACCGTTTCCTCTGGGGCCCGCCCGAAACCAATGGAGGACAGCAATGAACAACGTCGAGACCTTCCATACCGACGCGGCCCCCGCCGCCGTCGGCCCCTATTCCCAGGCCGCAGGACTCTGCCAGCTCCTCTTCGTCAGCGGCCAGCTCGGCCTGGAACCCGGCAGCGGAAATTTCGCGGGCGGGCCGGAAGACTTCGCCGCCCAGTCGCGGCAGGCGCTGAAGAACCTCACCGCCATCCTGGAAGCGGGCGGCTCTGCCCTCGACCGTGTCCTTTCCGTGGACGTCTTCCTCACGGACATGTCCCGCTTCGCCGAATTCAACGCCATCTACGAGGAGTTCTTTTCCAGCCACAAACCCGCGCGGGCCGCGATCGAAGTGGCGGGGCTGCCCAAGGGCGGCCTGGTCGAGGTCAAGTGCATCGCCGCAAGGTCGTAACTTGACAGACTCTGAAATCGAAGAGTAAAGGAAAGCCATGAACACCCGAATCCGCAACGCCTTCTTTTTCAGCTTTTTCTTTTTTAGGTGCGCCTGCGGCCTCGGGGTGAGTTTGTAACTTTTCAAAACAGATCGCCTCAAGGGCCGCGGGTGTACCCGCGGCCCTTTTCTTTTCCATGGGCAGCGGGACACCGGCGGGCCGGGGCGGCAAGGAGAATCGCCATGCTGCTGGGAAAAGCCGTCCGAATGGAACGCATCATGAACAGGGACAACGGCAGGATCATCGTCGTCCCCCTGGACCACGGCGTCACCGTGGGCCCCATCTACGGACTCGTGGACCTGCGCTCCACGGTCAACCAGGTCGCCGAAGGCGGCGCCAACGCCGTGCTCATGCACAAGGGCCTGCCGCGCTGCTCGCACCGGGGCAAGGGCCGCGACATCGGCCTGATCATCCACCTCTCCGGCTCCACGGCCATGTCGCCGATTCCCAACGCCAAATCCATGGTCGGAACCGTGGAGGACGCCATCAAGCTCGGCGCGGACGCGGTCAGCATCCACGTCAACCTGGGCGACGAAACCGAAAAGAACATGCTTGCGGATCTGGGAGCGCTCTGCTCGCGGGCCGGCGATTGGGGCATGCCCGTGCTGGCGATGATGTACGCCCGCGGACCCAAGATAAAGGATGAATACGATCCGGGCGTGGTGGCCCATTGCGCCCGCGTGGGCATGGAACTCGGCGCGGACATCGTCAAGGTCAACTACACGGGCAGCCCGGAAACCTTCCGGAACGTCACGGAAGCCTGCTGCGTCCCCGTGGTCATTGCGGGCGGACCCAAAATGGACAACGACCGCGACCTCGTGCAGATGGTCCACGATTCGGTCCAGGCCGGAGGAGCGGGCCTTTCCGTGGGACGCAACATCTTCCAGCACGCCGACCCCACCAAGCTGGTGCGCTCGTTGAGCAAGGTCGTCCACCACGACTGGAACGTGGACCAGGCCATGGAGCTGATGAACGAGCCTTAGCCTTCCGGCGGCGGAAGCGTGGCGGCGAGGGATCGGCGGCGTCCGAATCCTGGCGGGGAAAAGGATTCCGAAGCTCCGACACCTTGCGAAACGCGCCTCCTTTCCCGCAAACTTCCCGACGCAGCGGCCCGGCAAGAGATTGCCGGGCCGCTGGAAGCTGTATCTCTCGGCATTCGTTCCTCAATTCAGGACAATACGCGCTTCTTGCCGTTTTTTTCCGGTTCGCCCATTGCAATCCACAAGGTAATTATCTAAATACCAGAGAATATTCGGGCGTTTTTCGTCCGATACGGGCACGAAGATCCGGAATCGCCGAGATCAAGAAGGGAGGACCAACGATATGGCCGCAGATAAAAGCATGCGAATTCTGGTGGTTGACGACTTCTCCACCATGCGCAAAATCATCAAGAACATCCTGCGCCAGCTCGGATTCGAAAACGTTGTCGAAGCGGACGACGGCACCACCGCCTGGGAAACGCTGAACAAAGACAACATCGATTTTATTGTTTCCGACTGGAACATGCCCAAGATGACGGGCATCGAACTGCTCCGCAAGGTCCGAGGCAGCGAGGAGTATGCAGACGTACCCTTCCTGATGGTCACGGCCGAAGCGCAGCAGGAAAACATCATCGAAGCGGTGCAAGCCAAGGTTTCCAACTACATCGTCAAACCCTTCACTCCGGAAACCCTGGGCGACAAGATCAACAAGATTTTCAATTGACCGCCCGAAGGGAGCACGGCCCGCCGTGCTCCCTTCTTCTTTGCACTTCCCCCCTCGCCTTTTCACACTTGTGCAGCAAAGTGCACTTTTTTCGCTTGCCTTGTGCAGACGATATTTTCAACCAGCTTCAAATACACGCTTTTTCAAAACGGCACGGTCCCTGCTTGCTATCGAACTGTAGCGATTTACGCTGCACAACGGAGCAACAAAGCATGACCAGACCGCACCCCCTTCTCCTGACCGCCGCCCTTTTGGCCGTGCTGTGCGCGGCGGCGGCCGCCCATGCGCAGGACGGAGACGCTCCCGCATCCTGGACCGCCCTCTTCGGAGTCCACAGTGCGACCTGCTCGGGGGGCGACCTGCCCGAAGAGCAGCGGCGGCAGTTCATGGCTCTGCTTGTGCAGCACCAGCAGCGCCTGGGAGAACTCGGTCGGCAGCTTTATTCCCGTCAGCTCGAATACGACGCCCTTTCGGACACGGGCGAGGAAGAAAAGCCCGGACAATTGAAGGAGCTGCAAAAGGAGATGCAGCAACTTCGAAAGGTCATGGTCGACGAGGACAACACCTTTGCCCAGGCAGCCAGGAAGCGTTTCGGACTCAACATTTCAGGCGGCCTGCACTGCGCGGCCTCCTCGGATATTTCCGCCAACAAGTAAGGAGAGGATCATGTCATTGAGCGCAACTTTTTCCAATTTCGCCTGCGGCCCCTGGAGTCAGGGCGGTTTCGGGCATGGAGGTTTCGGGCACGGAGGCTTCGGCATGGGCTCGGGCGCATGGTTCGGAGGCTTCCACTTCCCCTTCGGCCTGCTGACCCTGGCCCTGCTCGGCTTCGCCGCCTTCTGGCTGATTTCCCGCAACCGCACCCCTGTCCGCCAGGAAAGCGCCTCCCCGCTCGAAATCCTCAAGCGTCGCTACGCTTCCGGGGAAATCGACCGGGAGGAATTCCTGCGCCAGAGCGCCGACATCAACGCCTGATCATGTCACGGATTCAATTTCGCGCCGCCGCGCCCCTGCTGCTTCTGGGGTCGGCGGCGCTGCTCATCGGCGTCCTGGTCAGCGGCATCCTCTCCTTCGGGCACAGGGTCACGACATACTACACGCCCAGCATCCTGACGTTTCAGGATCTCCTGCGCAGCATCGACCACCTTAGCGACTCCCTGCGGCGCGGCCACGGATATCTGGAACCGGACCACCCGGCCCTGCTGCATTTCCGCGACGCCCTGGAGCAAGCCGAGTCCATGCACGCCGGGGAGGAAACCCACGCAGTGGTCCCGCAGGACGCCCAGGACTTCCTGCCGCTGGCGCGAACCCTCTACGAGCGGCTTGATTCGGGAAACGGCCTCACCGACCCGGAACTCCTCGCCCGCCTGCGCGACCGGACGGACCGCCACCTGATCCGGCACGAGTCGGAACTGGACAGAGCCATGCTCAAAATCGGCGTTTTGTCCGTATCCACGGGCGCACTCTGTCTTTTCCTGATCGGCCTCGGCATCTGGGGGAGCCTGCGGGAACGCCGCCACTCCCGCCTGCGCCAGCAACAGGCCGAATCCACTTCGGCGCTCCTGGCGCTGGTCCGGTCCCTGGATGCCCGCGATCCTTACACCCGCGGCCATTCAGACCGCGTCACGGAATACGCCCTCGAACTCGGACGCAGGCTTGGACTTTCCCATTCCCAGCTGGACACGCTCAAGCTGGCCTCCCGGCTGCACGACATCGGCAAGATCGGCCTGCCCGACGCCGTGCTGCTCAAGGAAGGCGGCCTGAACGACGAGGAATATGAAATCATGCGCAGGCACCCGGCCATCGGCGCCGGCATGCTCGCGCCGTTTCCCCGGCTCGCGGACGTGGCCCACATCGTCCTGCACCACCACGAACGCTGGGACGGCAAAGGATACCCCTCCCGCCAGTCCGGGGATGAGATTCCCCAGCTCGCGCAGATCATCTCCATTGCCGACGCCTACGACGCCATGACGTCCTCGCGGCCCTACCGCAATGCGCTGGGACGGGAAGAAGCCATGGCCGAAATCTTTCGTTGTGCGGGGAGTCAATGGTCCGAGCCGTTGGCGCGGATGTTTCTGGAGCTGCTCGAAGAGGGGCTCGGCGGGCGGAAACCAGATATTGCGGACGCCTGCATCGCGGACGATCACGCCGAAGCCGAGGGCCAGACAGAAAGCGCAACGCAAACGGCCCGAAGCGCTTGTCCGCTCCGGGCCGTCCGACGCCTGTCCGTTTCGCTCAGCTCTTTCGATCCACGAAACGCGACATAGCCGCGCCGACCTTTTGTGGGCGGTGCGCCCCGTAAGCCGCGTACACCTTGCGCTTGCCGTGGACCTCGCGCAATTCGTCCCGAATCTTCTCGCGCTGCCTGCGGGCTTCGCCCACGACGCCCTCGTGCAGCTGGCGAAGCCGCTCCAGCGCCTTGCTCATCTCAGCCGCCACAGAGGGATCGCGCAGAATCCAGCTCTCGCGGACCAGCCGGGCACGGTCGCGCGCGAGTTCCAGCGCGCCCTCCTCGTCGCCGTCCTTGAGCAGGCGCAGTTCCTCGCGCGCGGCCTCCATGGCCTGTTCGAGCAAGTCCAGGGCCGTGCTCACGCGGTGGCTCCGGCCCCGACCTCGATGTCGAAACGGATCGTGCCGATGACCGCCTCCCACTTGGACACGGCGGGCAGGAATTCGTATTCGAGCAGATCGGCCAGCAGCACCCAGTCCTCGTTGGCGAGCACTTCGGTCATCTCGGTGAACAACGCGGAAAGATCCTTGCTGGCATCCACGAACTCCGGATTGCTGCGCAGGCCGAACTCCTCGCGCAGGGTGGAGATCATGCCCAGGAAGCTGCGCACCACGTCGAGCAGATCCTGATAGGTCTCCAGGGCCTCGGCGTCGTCGGCCTGCCGGAAAAGCTCGGCCACTTCGCGGCCGCCTTTGCCCATGAGGGTGACGACCTTGTAAAGCTCCTGGGTGATGTCCACTGCCATTTCCACCACGGGCACGCTCAGGATCTCGACCTTTTCGATCTCCTGGGACTCGATGTCCTCGGCCTGGTGGGGATAGATTTCGGAAAACGGCTGACCGTTGAGCAGCACGTCCGTGACGATGCGGTCCTGCAAAGCGTCGTTTTCCAGTACGTTTTCGAGAATCTGCTCCAGGTTCTCGAAATCCTTCAGGGCCAGTTCGCTCTGGCGGCCGTCGATAACGATCATGGGGTTCTCCTTTCCCTTGGCGGTTGAGCTGAATTTTTTTCCGTCAGTATCTCACGCCGCCAGACATTCAATAACCGTGCCGGGTCATTGCAGGGCTCGGAGCAAAGCCTCCATGAGCGAGCGGTAGCGACCGGCCAGGGCCACGATGCTGTCCAGCCTGTCCCCTTGCGCCTGCGACTCGAATCCCCAGAGCAAGCCCACGACTTCCAGGTCCGGATCGGCCTCGAGCACGCCCCGAAGCCGCTGCCAGGTGGCCAGAAACTTGTTCTTCATGGCCTGCATGGGGTGGGCCGCGAGCACCTCCGCCTGACGTTCCAGCAGAAAAAGAAGTTCCCGTGCTTCCCCCAGAATGCCGCGCAGCCGCTCGGCGCGTTCCGGGCTGAGTCCGTGCGCCTCTTCCACGCCCTCCAGCGGCTCACCGTCAAAGAGTCGACGGTAATACCGCCGTTGCAGAGCGATCCAGCGCGTCCTGTCGCAGGAGGCGTGCCCGGAAAGAGATACAAAATCCATCAACCCGTCTGCTCCGCGCACGCTCCGCCAGGCCCGCGTCCCGGCGTTGTCCCGAGCCTCGCCCGTCGCCGTCCCAGCGACAAAGCCATGCACGGCCTCGGCGCGCACGGCCCACCGGCAACGGTGATCGTTCGGGCAGGCCGCGCCAAAAGCGCAGGGATGACAATCGAGATCCGGCTCGAAGCAGAGGCTGCCCTCGCGGTACGGTCCGGTGTCGAAGGGCTGGGCCGTGGCCAGGAAAACAGCGGCCACGGGCGTTCCCAAACCCGCCGCCAGATGCATGGTCCCGGTATCGTTGGTCAGCAGCAGGTCGAGCCGGGTGAGCACGGCCCCCAGCAGCGGAAGCGACGTGCGGCCCATGAGGTTGACGGCCGGGCCGTCGTATTCGGCCAGAAAACGTTGGCCCAGCGCCGCCTCCGCTTCCGTGCCCAGCAGCACGGGCACCAGGCCCTCTTGCAGGGCGAAAAGCCGCGCCGCCTCCACGAAACGCGACACGGGCCAGCGCCGACGCTCCTCGCTGGCGCCGAGCTGCACGCCGAGCCAGCCGGAAAGTTCCGCGCCGTCGGGCAGGGCCTCCGAGAGCAGCGCCTCGGCCTCGGCCAGCAGCCCGGATTCCTCGTCCTCCGTGTCCGATCCCGGCAGGCGCAGGTCCGGGGAGGCGTCCTCGTGCCGCAGGCCCGCGGCCCGGCGAAAAAGATCCACCACGTTGAAGGGGCTTGCGCCCCGATTGCCGGAAGCCAGCTGGAGAAACGCGCTCCAGGAGGACGTGTCCGCATTGAAGCCGTGCTCGTCCACGCCGAAGCCGCGCACGCTGCCGGGACCGAGGTCCAAGGCCAGGGAGCGGGCCAGCAGCCGCGCAGGCAGCGACGGGGTCAGGTTGACGATCAGATCCGGCCCGAAGACGTCCGCGACCTCGCGGCGGATGTCCGCGAAGCCGTGGACCGCCTCGCGCCAGTCGCGGTCCAGGGCGGCCAGCAGACGGGAACCGGGGAAGGCCGCGACCCATTCCACGCCCCGGAGCAAGGCCGCCGCCGAAGAAAAATTGTCCAGACAGAGCAGCCCCACCCTGCAACCGGCGGCGGCGAATCCGGAAATCACGGGCTGGGTCTGGATCAGATCCCCGAAGCGGGTCAGGTTCAATATCAATATCTTCATGGCTCCGGTTCATACCCCGAACCGAAAGTCCGCGCCAGCCCGGATTCCTGCGCGGCTCCGCTTTGCCGCGTCCGGCCAGTGGTGTATAGGAGGATATTGATCGGCCTGCGCCCTCCATCAACGGGCGGCTGTGCCCATGAACGGCAAACAGGTTTCGCCGAGCGGGCATCTTCCGGACGCGAAATGCGCCCGGCGGGGCAGGAACGCCGTTCACCGAAAATGAGGTGCGCCTTTTCGCGGGATGTTGCTAAAAGCGGCCATGGACGGTCCACAACCCGCAAGGGACATTGTTTCAAACTCGTACGAGGAGGAGACGTCGCAATGAGTGATGAGAAAATCCAAAGCCTGAGCCACGAGTCCCGTATCTTCCAGCCCCCGGCGAACAAGAACGCCGCGGTGGGCAGCATGGATGAATACGAACGGATCTACAAACGTTCCATCGAGGACATGGAAGGATTCTGGGCCGAGCGCGCCGGGGAGCTTCTGACCTGGGACAAGCCCTGGGACAGCGTCCTGGACTGGAACTTCGACACTCCCGACATCAAATGGTTCTCCGGCGGCCACCTCAACGTGGCCTACAACTGCCTGGACCGCCACCTGGAAAACGGCCGCCGCAACAAGGCCGCCCTGATCTGGCAGGGGGAGAAGGACTCGGACGTCAAGGTCTACACCTACCAGATGCTCCATGACGAGGTCTGCAAATTCGCCAACGTGCTCAAGAAAAAGGGCATCAAAAAAGGCGACCGGGTTTCCATCTATCTGCCCATGATCCCGGAGCTGGCAGTGGCCATGCTCGCCTGCGCCCGCATCGGCGCGCCCCATTCCATCATTTTCGCGGGCTTTTCGGCCAACGCCCTGCGCGACCGCATCAACGACTGCGGCTCCAAGGTGCACATCACCGGAACGGGCGTGAACCGGGCGGGACGCAAGATTCCCCTGAAGCCGAACACCGACGAAGCGCTCAAGGAATGCCCGGACCTGGAACAGGTCATCGTGGTCAATTCCGCGGACGGCTACGAGGCTTCCATGGTCGAGGGACGCGACTCCTGGTGGCACGAGGAGATGGCCGCCGAGGACGTGCGCGGCGGCTGCCCCTGCGAGAGCATGGAAGCCGAGGATCCGTTGTTCATCCTCTACACCTCCGGCTCCACGGGCAAGCCCAAGGGCGTCTTCCACACCCAGGGCGGCTACCTGACCTACGCCGCGCACACCTGCCAGTGGGTCTTCGACCTCAAGGACGACGACGTGCACTGGTGCACCGCCGACATCGGCTGGGTCACGGGCCATTCCTACATCGTCTACGGGCCGCTCGCCCTGGGCGCGACCTCGCTGATGTTCGAAGGCGTTCCGACCTACCCGAACCCGGACCGCTTCTGGCAGATCTGCGAAAAATTCAAGGTCAACATCTTCTACACCGCGCCCACGGTCATCCGCGCGCTGATGCGCGAAGGAGAGCAGTGGACCACCAACCACGACCTCTCCAGCCTGCGCGTGCTCGGCACGGTGGGCGAGCCCATCAACCCGGAAGCCTGGATGTGGTATTACAACCAGATCGGCAAATCCAAGCTGCCCATCGTGGACACCTGGTGGCAGACCGAAACCGGCGGGCACGTCATCTCCGGCCTGCCCTACGCCACGCCCATGAAGCCCGGCGCCGCCTCTCGGCCGCTGCCCGGCATCGACGCGGCCATCGTGGACAAGGAAGGCAAGGAAGTCGGCCCCAACGAAGGCGGCTTCCTGGTCATCCGCAAACCCTGGCCCGGCATGCTCCGGGGCGTCTGGAACAATCCGGACCGCTTCAAGTCCACCTACTTCGCGGGCTTCCCCGGAACCTATGAATCCGGCGACGGCGCCCGGCGCGACGAAGACGGCTACTTCTGGATCATGGGCCGCGTGGACGACGTGATCAACGTTTCGGGCCACCGCCTGGGCACGGCGGAAATCGAATCCGCGCTCGTGGCGCACCCGGCCGTCTCGGAAGCGGCCGTCGTGGGCATGCCCCACGAGATCAAGGGCCAGTCCATCTACGCCTACGTCACGCTCAAGGGCGACGTGGACGAGTCGGACGAACTGAAGAAGGAACTGGTCAAATACGTGCGCAAGGAGATCGGACCGCTGGCATCGCCCGAGGTGCTCCAATTCGCTCCCGGCCTGCCCAAGACCCGCTCCGGCAAGATCATGCGCCGCATCCTGCGCAAGATCGCCGAGGGCGACACGTCCAACCTGGGCGACACCTCGACCCTGGCCGATCCGGGCGTGGTGCAGGATCTCATCGAGGGCAACGCGGACCTGATGCACCGCTAGACGGACCGCTGCGTACGAAGGGGACAAGGCCCCGCAACCGCGGGGCCATCATCACAACCCACAAGGGGGGATATTATGCAAGACAAAATGCGGCAGTACTGGAAGACGAACCTGAGGTACATGGTCGTTCTTCTCGCAATCTGGGCACTTGTCTCCTACGTATGCTCAATCCTGCTCGTCGAGCAGCTCAACGCATTTCATCTCGGAGGCTTCCCGCTGGGCTTCTGGTTCGCCCAGCAAGGTTCCATCTACGTATTCGTGGCGGAAATCTTCATCTACTACTTCTTGATGCAGCGCCTCGACCGCCGATTCGACGTTCACGAATAAGCGTGTAGGCACACACACGTCTCAAGCAAAAAGGAGCCTCCGATGAGCATACTTACCTGGACCTACATCATGGTCGGCGTGACCTTCGGGATCTATCTGACCATCGCCTGGCTCTCGCGGGTGAAAGACGCGAAGGGCTTTTACGTCGCGGGCGGCGGCGTCCCCGCCATCGCCAACGGACTGGCCACGGCCGCGGACTGGATGAGCGCCGCGTCGTTCATCTCCATGGCCGGAATGATTTCCTTCATGGGCTACAACGGCAGCGTCTATCTCATGGGCTGGACCGGCGGCTACGTGCTGCTCGCCCTGCTGCTCGCGCCCTATCTGCGCAAATTCGGCAAATTCACCGTGCCGGACTTCGTGGGCGACCGCTACTACTCCAACACGGCCCGCGTGGTCGCGCTCGTCTGCGCCATCTTCGTCTCCCTGACCTACGTGGCAGGCCAGATGCGCGGCGTGGGCGTGGTCTTCTCCCGCTTCCTGGAAGTGGACGTGAACACCGGCGTGCTCATCGGCATGGCCATCGTGTTCTTCTACGCGGCCCTGGGCGGCATGAAGGGCATCACCTGGACCCAGGTGGCGCAGTACTGCGTGCTCATCCTGGCCTTCCTCATCCCGGCGATTGCCATTTCCATGAAGGTCACGGGCTCGCCCATCCCGCAGATCGGCTTCGGCGGCAGCATCGCCGCAGGCCCGGACTCCGGCCAGCTCCTGCTCCAGAAGCTCGACGAGATCGGCGTGGCCCTCGGATTCGGCGGATACACCTCGCCCTTCGCAGGCCTGTCCATGCTCAACGTCTTCTGCATCACCATGGCGCTGATGGTCGGCACCGCGGGTCTGCCCCACGTGATCATCCGCTTCTACACCGTGCCCAGCGTCCGCGCCGCCCGTCTTTCCGCGGGCTACGCCCTGCTGTTCATCGCCATCCTCTACACCACGGCCCCGGCCGTCGCCAGCTTCGCGCGCTACAACATGATCCAGACCCTGGCGGAGGTGGACTACAAGGCCGACTCGCCCTCTCCGCTGCCGACTTGGTTCCAGAACTGGTCGCCCACGGGCCTCGTGGCCTGGGTGGACAAGAACGATGACGGCAAGGTCCAGTTCTACGGCCCCGGCAAGGGCGGCGGCGCAGCCATCGAAGGCAAGCCCGAATTGGTCGCCGACAAGACCAACAAGTACGGCATGGCCCAAATATCCAACACGCTCACGGACAACGCCAACGAGCTTTACGTGGACCGCGACATCATCGTGCTGGCCAACCCCGAAATCGCCATGCTCCCGGCCTGGGTCATCGCCCTGGTGGCGGCGGGCGGACTCGCCGCGGCCCTGTCCACGGCTTCCGGACTGCTTCTGGTCATCGCCTCGGCCATCTCCCACGACCTCTACTTCCGGATCATCAACCGCCAGGCCTCGGAAAAGCAGCGCCTGCTGGTGGGCCGGATCATGATCGGCGTGGCCGTCTGCATCGCGGGCTACTTCGGCATCAACCCGCCGGGCTTCGTGGCCCAGGTGGTGGCCCTGGCCTTCGGACTCGGCGCGGCCTCCTTCTTCCCGATCATCGTGCTCGGCATCTTCTGGAAGCGGACCACGCGGGAAGGCGCCATCGCGGGCATGATCGCGGGCATCGGCTTCACCATGCTCTACATCATCCAGTGTACCCCGGCCTTCATGGGCATGAAGCCCTGGCTTCTGGACATCCAGTCCACGGGCATCGGCACGGTGGGCATGCTCATCAACTTCGCCGTGACGGTGGGCGTTTCGCTGGTCACCCCGGCGCCGCCCCAGGAAATCCAGGACATGGTCGAAAGCGTGCGCATCCCCCGCGGGGCGGGAGCGGCCACGGATCACTAGAACTCACCCAGGGAAGCCCGCAAGGGCTTCCCTTTTTTTTCCAGCCCGGGCTATCCGGGAATATGGGTCGAAGCCCGGACCGAACAAACGACCAGGGGAAGAACATGGCCACTCTGCCTGGGGAAAACCCTTCCGTCGTCATCGACTTTCTGCAACGCACCCTGCCCTTCAGCCAGCTGAAACGAAGCGACCTTGCCGCGCTGGCCCGGCACTGCACGGTGGACTTCCACCCCTCCGGCAAGAAGCTGCTCATCCAGGGCGTCACCCGCGTCCGCGAGCTGCTCGTGGTCCAGAAAGGCGGGGTCAAGCTGACCCTGCGCGACGCGGAAGGCCAGGAAACCCTGCTCGACTATCGCGGCGAAGGCGGCTGCGTCGGCGAACTGGCCCTGATCCAGGACCGCCCGGCCCAGGTGGACGCCTCCACCGTGGAAGACACTTTTTTCCTCGTCATCGACGGCGCGGCCTTTCTCGCCCTGCTCAAGACCCAGCCCCTGGTGGCGGAATTCTTCCTGCGTGAATTTTCCGAGAACTACCTGCCCCGCGTTTTCGCGGAAATGCGCGGCCGCCATGCGTCCCTGACCTGCGACAGCGGCCTCTACCTGTTCAGCGCCCGCGTGGGCGAAATGATCGGCCGGGGACTCGTAAGCACGGATTACGGCGAATCCATCCAGATGGCCGCCTGGAAAATGTCCAAGCACAGCGTGGGCTCGCTGCTCGTGCGCGAACCTTCGGGCGAGGTCGCGGGCATCGTCACGGACAAGGATCTGCGCAAGGCCGTGGCCCTGGGCATGGACTACTCCGCCCCCATAGAGACGATCATGTCCACGCCCGTGGCCACCGTGGACGAGGGCGAGGTCTGCTTCGACGCCCTGCTGAAGATGATGACCCGGCAGATTCACCACCTCGCCGTGACGCGACAGGGCGTTGTCGCCGGGGTGGTCACGTCCCACGACATCATGGTCCTGCAAGGCAAGTCGCCCATGGCGCTCTTCCGCGACATCCAGGCCCAGGAACATCCCGAAGGCCTGCACCCCCTGAGCGCCAAGGTGCCCCAGGTGCTGCGCACCCTCGTGGAGGAAGGCGCCCGCGCCGGGCACATCACCAGGATGATCACGGTCATCAACGACCTGATCCTTGAAAAGCTGCTCAAGCTGCTGCTCAAGGAAATGGGGCCGCCGCCCGCGCCCTTCTGCTGGCTGCTCATGGGCAGCGAGGGCAGGCGGGAGCAAACCATCGCCACGGATCAAGACAATGCCCTGATCTACAAGGATCTCGGCGACGACATCCTGATGCGCGCAGCGAACATCTACTTCACTGCCTTTTGCGAACGCGCCATCAACCATCTGGTGCTCTGCGGCTATCCACCCTGCCAGGGCGGCATCATGGCTTCGAACCCGAAATGGCGGCAACCCTACGCTGTCTGGCGCGACCATTTCGAACGCTGGATCATGGTTCCCGAGCCCAAGGAGGTGCTCAACGCCACGATCTTCTTCGACTTCCGCCCCGCATTCGGCAACGAGGAATTCGCCGAGGAACTGCGCCGCCACATCGCCCGCCACGCCCCGCGCCAGGAGGTCTTCCTGCGCCACCTGGCGGCGGACTGCCTGAACACGCGCCCGCCCCTCTCCTTCTTCCGCAACTTCGTGGTGGAAAAAAGCGGCGAGCACAAAAACCGGCTCGACATCAAGCGGCGCGGCCTGGTGCCCTTCGTGGACTTTGCGCGCGTCCTGGCGCTCAAGCACGGCATCAAGGAAACCAACACGCTGGGTCGGCTGCGCCAGCTTCAGGAAGGCGGCCACATTCCGGACGAACTGCACAAGGACGCCGCCGAAGCCTTTGAATTTCTGCTACAGCTCCGGCTCGTGCACCAGCTCGGCCAGGTCGAGGAAGGCCGCCAGCCCGACAACCACATTGCGCCTTCCGAGCTTTCGGAGCTGGAACGACAGACCCTCAAGGAGTCCTTCGGCGTCATCGGCAGGCTGCAATCCTTTCTGCGCGACATGTTTCGGCTGAACATCGTCTAGGAGCGGCGCATGCCTGGGAAACCGCCTCGAAAATCACTCTCCGCAAGGCTGACGGCACTGCCCCGGACGGCGCTCATGGCTCTTTTCGGGCCTCTTCTCGGCCCCTTCCTGGATCTGAGCGACAAGGCCAGCCTGGAATCGCTGGAGGAAAGCCGACGCATCTTCCGCCGACTGGACCAGGACCGGCTCCTGGAGGAATACGAATTCGTCGTGGTGGACACGGAATTGACCGGCCTCTCGCTGCGCAACGATGAAATCGTGTCCATCGGCGCCGTGGTCATCCGCGAAATGCGCATCCAGCCTGAAGAAACATATTTCACGCTCATCCGGCCGGACATGGACCTTCCCAAACTGTCCACCCTGATCCACCAGATCACGCCGGGGGAAGTGGCCGACGCCCCCACGCTGGAAGAGGCCCTGCCCGAATTCGTGGAGTTCTGCAAAGGCAGGCTCATCGTGGGCCATCACGTGGGCCTGGACATCAGTTTTCTCAACCGCGCCCTGCGCAGGATCTACGGCGCGGGACTGAACTCGCCCTGCCTCGACACCATGCGGCTGGCGCAGGCATACGAGGAAGCGCTCTGGGAAGGCTTCTACGACCAGTTCAACATGAAGGTATCCTACCATCTGCCGGACCTGGCCGAAGCCTTCGGCCTGCCTGCGTTCAAGGCGCATCATGCCCTTTCGGACGCATTTCAGACCGCCTATCTCTTCCTTTTTCTGGCCCGCAAGCTTACAAAGGGCAATATCCGCACGCTCAAAGACCTGCACGCCGCGGCCAAGCCGCGCCGCTTTCTCTAACAAGGGGACCGCCATGAAAATCTACTTCGTCCTGCTCTGCGTTCTTTTTGCCTCCAGCAGCTTCCTGCGGCTCTGGAACATCTGGCTCGGCGCGCCCGCCGTGCTCGTGGTCTCCCACCTTGCGGACGTGATTCTCTTCGCCCTTTGCCTGCGCGTCTGCTACGGCGCGGCCTGGAACCGCCGCTTCTTCGAGCCGCCCCAGGTGCGCATGATCTACTGGGGCACCATGCTCCTGGGGCTGGTTTCCGTTCTTCTGCGCGGCCTGGGTCCGCAGGCCGGCCTGCCCTTCGAGGCGGCGGCCCTGCCCGATCTGCTGCTCTGGTTCCTTTCCTACGCCCTCTTTGCCGCGCCCGCCGTGCTGCTCGACTACAGCCTGCGCAAGGGCGGAAACGACTGCCGAGGATAGGGAACGCCGCCGAGCCGGGCGCCTGCGCAGTCGGACGGTTGACAGGAGGGAGACGAGCCCCTATCTCTAACCTCCTTACGAAAAACAAGGAGACCTTTCATGGCCTACGACATTCGACTCGCAAAATTGGTGACCGGCGACCTGGTCGTCGGCAAATGGGACGCGGACGGAGACAAGATCACCGATCCCGCCCTCTTGCAGACCGTCCCCACCCAGCAGGGCGTCCAGATGATGCTTCTGCCTTTCGGCTATCCTTTCGAGAACGACATGACCGGCGAAGTTTCCACCAAGCACGTCATGTACGAATACAAGACCTTCCCGGAAGAGCTGAAGACCCGCTACCTCGAAGCCAGCAGCAACCTGACCCTTTCCACGCCCGGCGACCTGCGCAACCTCGAAAAACTGGTCACACCCGGCAGCGGCGACATTTCCAGCCTGCTCAAAAAATAAGGGAACCCTCCCGAAATCCATGGGGACGGCAGGCCGGAGCCGAATCGGAACGGCCCGCACGTCCCCTTTTTTATTATTATGAAAGAACTGCTGCCCCTGCTTCCCAAGCCCAGCCGCTACCTCGGCTCCGAATGGGGAACGATCCGCAAGACGCCCGACCAGACGCGCGTGCGGGCCGCCCTCGCCTTTCCCGACCTCTATGAGGTGGGCATGTCCTACATGGGGCAGCGCATCCTGTACGAAGCGGTGAACCGCTGCGAGGGACTCGCGGCCGAACGGGTCTATTCGCCCTGCCGCGAGGCGGCCGCCGTCCTGCGGGAGCATGCCGCGCCCCTGGCCACCATGGAGAGCGACATCCCCCTCGGCGAACTGGACGCGGTGGCTTTCAGCCTGACGCACGAGCTGTGCTACACCAACGTCCTCTTCATGCTCGACCTCGCGGGCATTCCGCTGCGGGCCGCGGAGCGCGACGAATCGCATCCGTTGATCGTGGCCGGAGGCGGCGCCTGCTTCAACGCCGAGCCCCTGGCCGACTTCATGGACGTCATGGTCATCGGCGACGGCGAGGAAGCCCTGCCCGACCTGCTGCTGCGGCTGGCCGACGCCAAGGACAACAGCCTGTCGAAAATGGACTTTCTGCTCTCGCTGCGGGGGTTGCCCGGCGTGTACGTGCCGTCCTTTTTCGAGGGACGCGGCGCGGGCGCGCCCAGGCCGCTCCACGAGAACTACGTCCGCGTGGGCAAGGCCATCGTGGACGATCTCGACCGCACTCCCTTTCCCACGCGCACGCCCGTGCCCTTCGGCGCGGTGCACGACCGCCTGACCCTGGAAATCGCGCGGGGCTGCACGCGCGGCTGCCGCTTCTGCCAGGCGGGCATGCTCTACCGCCCGGTGCGCGAGCGCGGGCTGGATACGCTGGGCGGACTGCTGACCAAAGGCCTTGCGGAAACAGGCTGGGAAGAGACGTCGTTCCTGTCCCTCTCCACGGGCGACTATTCGGCCCTGGACGCACTCTTCACCGAATCCTTCGACCGCTGCGCCGCCGAGCAGGTGGCCATCTCCCTGCCTTCGCTCCGCGTCGGCTCACTCTCCCCCGCGATCATGGCCCGCATGGCCAGCATCCGGCGCACGGGAGCGACCATCGCGCCCGAGGCGGGCAGCCAGCGCCTGCGCGACGTGATCAACAAGGGCGTGGACGAGGAAGGCCTGCTGGAACACGTGCGGCGGCTGTTCGAGAACGGCTGGCAGTCGGTGAAGCTCTATTTCATGATCGGCCTGCCCACCGAGACCAAGGAAGACCTGGACGCCATCCTGGACCTCTGCCGCAAGGTGCGCGGCGCGGCCGGACCGGGCATCAAGCGCCTTCAGGTCACGGCGGCGGTATCGCCCTTCGTGCCCAAGCCGCACACCCCGTTCCAGTGGGACCGCCAACTGACGCTGGAGGAAATGCGCGAGCGCATCGGCTACCTGCGCAGCCTGTTCCGTTATGAGAAGCGCATCACGCTCAAGCACCACGTCGCGGAGATGAGCTATCTGGAAGGCGTGTTCTCGCGCGGCGACCGCCGTCTCGGCCCCGTTTTGGAAACCGCCTACCGCAAGGGCGCGCTCTTCTCCAGCTGGAAGGACGAGCTGAACCTGCAAGACTACCTGGACGCCCTGGCCGAGCACGGCCTGAACCCGGACGACTTTCTGGCCGCGCGCGATCCGCAGGGCGAACTGCCCTGGGAACACCTCGACTCCGGCGTGAGCCGCCGTTTCCTGCTCGCGGAAAGGGAGCGGGCGCTCTCCGGCAAGATTACCCCGGACTGCCGCTACCATGCCTGCCGCAACTGCGGCGTCTGCAACCACGAGGGCCGCGCAACGGGGCTCGCCGCCGAAGCCCACAAGGAAATCCATCCCCGGCTGGTGTTCAGCGAACGCGACCAGGAACCGGGCGATTCGTCCCCGTCCGAGCCGTTCACGCCGCCGGAGGTGGAAGAGGATCTGTCGGCCAAGGGAACGCACGTGCGGCTCTGGCTGCACAAGACCGGACCGGCCTCGTTCCTGAGCCAGCTGGAACTCCAGGCCATCTTCGAGCGCGCCTTCCGCCGCGCGGGCATTCCGCTGAGCTTTTCCGCGGGCTTCCATCCCATGCCGCGCCTGTCATTTGGCCGGGCGCTCTCCGTGGGCGTCGAGAGCCGCGCCGAATGGGTCAACGTCTACATCCGCAAGCCCCTTTCGCCCGAGGAGATCTTCAAGCGCCTCGTGGGCCAGCTTCCGGGCGGCATGTGCGTCACCCGCGTCGAGCCGCTGGACATGGGCCGCAAGCAGGAGCAGCCCGGCTTCGAGGTCTGGAGCGTCGTCTTCATCGGCGACGACGCCCAGGAGCGGCAAAGCCGCTGGCTGGCGCTCATGGACGCGGACGAGGTCGTTGTGGAGCGCAAGAACCGCAAAGGCGTGAAGCGCACGGACGTGCGGCCCCTGATGCTCTGGATGGTCGAAGAGCCGGATGTCGCCGAAGGCGAATCCGGAGTGCGCATCGGCTTCGACTGGTCCGATGGCTACGCGAACCCGCTGACCATCCTCAAGGACATCGAACCTGAAAAAGATCTTATCGTCGCTCCGGGAAGCACCCGGCTGATGAAGCTCGAACAGAGCTTCACCGCGCCGCCGCGCCCCTGACGCGCATGCCCCGGCAAACGAAAAGCCCCCTCGCGGATATCCGGGAGGGGGCTTTCTTCATTGCGGAAACGGAATGGACGCGGGACGGCTCAGTCCTCCACCGTGACCTTGACGCGCTTGTAGGTTTCCAGCGGCCCGCCGCCTTTGGCCTGAATGCGCACCACGATGGTGCTCTCGCCAGCTGCAAGAGGCATGAACACATAGCGGGCGCGAAAGCCGTCCTCCAGGACGGAATCCAGCCGGAACATGGCCGGATCGAACGCGGTTCCGGCGAACTCGTAGCCCGAAAGGCCGGGATCGCGCATGTCCAGCACCAGCGGCTCGCCCAGGCCGACCGTTTCGGCAAAGGCCTGCTCGCCGTCGGCCTCGACCTTGACCGGCCCTGGATCGCCGCCCGCCCAGGTCGGGACCATTCCGCACCCCGCCGCCGCCAGGAGCGCCAGAAGCGCGGCAAGGCCAAGCACGGCCCGCGCGGCGGAGCGCTTCGCAGCTTGCGCCGCCACTAGAGCTCCAGGCCCCACTTCTTCAGCCCGGCCATGCCGCCCTGAAGATTGAGCACGTCCGCGAAGCCCTGGTCCATGAGCGTGATCTGCGCCTCGTAGGAGCGCGCTCCGGTGTTGCAGACGAGCACGATGCGCTTGTCGCGGGGCAGCTCGGCAATGCGCTCGGCCAGCTTGCCCTGCGGAATGTTGTGCCATTTCTCCAGGCGTTCCACGTATTGTCCGGCGTCCGCGGCCTCGCGGCAATCCAGGAAGTAGCATTCGCCCTGGTCGGATTCCCAGCATTCGGCGAACTCGTCCGGCAGGATGCCCACGTTGCGGCCTTCGAGCACGTTGTCGGCCACGTTGCCCAGGGAGTTGAGCACGTCCATGGCCGAGGCGAAAGGCGGGGAATAGGCCAGCTCCATGGTGGAAAGGTCGTCCACTGTGGGCTTGCGGGGCAGGAGCGCGGCCACGGCGTTGACGCGGCCGACCATGGCGTCGCCCGAACCGGCGAAGCCCTGGATGCCGAGCACGCGGCGGGTTCCTTTTTCCACCACCAGCTCCAGGGTCATCAGCTCCTTGGTGGGATAGAAATGCGCCCGGTCGAGCTGAATCTGGAAGACGCTGACCGCGTCGAGTCCGGCCCGCCTGGCCGCGGCCAGGGACATGCCCGTGCCCGCCACGGAGGTCTCGAAAAGCTTGACCACGAAGGAGCCCACCGCACCGGGAAAGGTCTTGCCGCGCCCGGCCAGGTTGTCGCCGATGATCCGGCCCTGGCGGTTGGACATGGACCCCAGGGGCAGGAAGAACGGCTGGCCCGAAACGAGGTGCTTGACCACGACGCAGTCGCCGCCCGCAAAGATGTCCGGGTCCGAGGTGCGCATCTGCTCGTCCACGAGGATGCCGCCGCGCTCGCTGCACGCCAGGCCGCAGTCGCGCGCGAGCTTGTCGCTCGGCACGACGCCCGCCGCCAGGATCACGAGATCGGCCTCCAGCTCTCCCGCCGAGGTAACGACCTTGGCGACGCGCTCGCCGCCCTCGGCGGGCTCAATGCGCTGCACGGTTTGTCCGAGCTGGAATTCGACGCCCTGCTCCTCCATGTGCCGCCGGGCCATGCGCGCGATGGTCGGGCTGACGAGTCCGGGCAGGATCTGGTCGGTGATCTCCACCACCGTGGTTTCCACGCCCCACATGTCCGTGAGCGCCTCGGCCATCTCCAGGCCGATGAAGCCAGCGCCCACGATCACGGCCTTGGAAACCTCGCCCCTGGTCACGGCCGCGCGGATCTTCTCCGCATCGTTGAGATCCGCGACCACGTGCACGCCTTCCAGCTCGGCTCCGGGCAGGGGCAGGCGGCGGGGCGAACTGCCCGTGGCGATGACCAGCTTGTCGTAGGAAAGGGTTTCCTGCTCGCCGCTGTCCAGCCGCTCCACGAGCACCTGTTTCTTCTCGCGGTCAATGGACAGGGCACGGGTCCGGGGCTGCATGTCCACCCCTTTGACCTCTTTGAAGAACTTCTCGTCGCGGGTCATGTGGAAGCTGGTGTTGCACAGTTCCTTCACATCCGAGACGTCGCCGGAAACGTAGTAGGGAATGCCGCAGCCGCCATAGGAAAAGCAGCTGTTCTGGTCGATCATGGTCACGGTGGAGCCCGGCTCGAGCCGCTTGAAGCGGCAGGCCGCCTTGGGACCAAGGGCCACCGCGCCGATGATGAGCACGTGTTGAGACATGATTGCGCACCTCGCGTTAGAACTTGAAATCGACGGGGGTATAGCCGGGCGCGCGGTTCTGCGCAACCCGGCTCGCCCTTCCGATGCGAAGGAGCGGCCTATTGGCCGAGAAATTCCCGCAGGGCCGAACCGAGGCGGGACACTCCTTCTTCGATCATTTCTTCGGAAGCGTTGGAGAAGTTCAACCGCAGCGTATTCTCGCCGCGTCCCTCCTCAACGTAGAACGGCTTGCCGGGGACAAAGGCCACCTTGCGCTCCACGGCCTTGTCGATGAGCTTCATGGAGGAATAGCCTTCGGGCAGCGTGACCCAAAGGAACATGCCGCCTTCGGGATCGGAGATGGTCACGCCCTCGGGGAAATGCCGCTGGATGGCGTCCACCATGACCCGGCTCTGCTTGCCGTACCGCTCGCGGATCATGGCGATGTGCGCGTCCATGTCGTAATGCTTGAGCAGCTCGATCATGATCCGCTGGGTCAGGGACGGGGTGTGCAGGTCCGAAGCCTGCTTGACGCGGATGAGCGCGTCGCGCACGCCGCCGCTCGCCACGATCCAGCCGATGCGGAACCCCGGAGTCGCGATCTTGGAGAAGGAGCCCATGAGGATGGAGCGCCCCTTGGTGAAGGTATAGACCGAGGGCAGGTGTTCGCCCTTGAAGCGCAGCTCGCCGTAGGGGTCGTCCTCCACGAAAAGCAGGTCGCGCCGAAGGCAAAGCTCGGCCACGGCCTGCCGCTTTTCCAGGGAATAGGACATGCCCGACGGGTTCTGAAAGTTGGGCACGGCGTAGAAAAGCTTGGCCGGGCCTTGATCGAGCAGGCTTTCCAGCGCGGCGAGATCCGGACCGTCCGTGTGCAGCGGAATGGTCCTGAAGGTCGGCTCGAAAACGGAAAAGGACTGGATTGCGCCGAGATAGGCGGGACGTTCCAGCACCACGGCATCGCCCTTGTCCAGAAAGACCTTGGCCACGAGATCGACGCACTGCTGCGAACCCGTGGTGATCAGGATGTCGTCCGGTTCCAGCCGGAGTCCCATGCGCGTGAAATAGCGCTCGGCGATCCAGGCGCGCAGCTCCGGGTCGCCTTCCGTGGTCGAATACTGGAGCGCGTTCACGGGCTTGTCCGCGAGAGCGCGGCGGGCGGCCTCGGAAATAGCCTCGTAGGGGAAACATTCGGGATTGGGGAGGCCGCCGGCGAACGAGATGATCGAGGGGTCGGCCGTGACCTTGAGGATTTCGCGGATGAAGGAGCGGTGCACGCTGGACATGCGCCGCGCGAATTTGTCTTCCATATTCATCTCCTTGGATCGCGAACGCTACCCCGTCACGATGGCGAAGGCAAGAGGCTCCCGTCCGAGGGAGCGGACAAATTCTGATGAATATGATCAAGGATCATGGGCCGTTCAGCCGTGCGACAGACGGACACGCACGGCGAGGGAACGCTCGTGAAGCAGCAACGCAGAAGGCCGGACACATGCCCGGCCTTCTTGGGGGGTGAGGGAGGTATGCGGAAAGTGCTAGTTGTTGAACTGGTCGCGCAGCCAGGTACGAACCTTGTCGCTGGGGGGATATACGCCCTTCAATCCGCCAACGTGATCCCTGAAGTCTTGGGCAAGCGCCTCGGGCAGCTCCCTGGCCCAAAGCTCTCTGGCCTCTTCGGAATTGCGGCGGATGAGTATGGCCTTCGGCTTCTCGTCCCAGTTGTATACGACGAAATAATTGGAATAATCATCCTTGGACCGCACCGGCTGAAAGCGCGCTCTCCAAGAATTGTTGCCCCATTCCAAATAGAGTGTGACAGCGTCTTCGGGAGTCATGTCCCAGTCGATTTCCAGATTTCGATAGTCTCTCAGGCTTCCCATGTGTTCCTCCTGTTCAGCATCACTTTATATGAATAGTAACTAATACTATCTTATTGTCAAGCAGGATTTTTGCGAAACGCATCACCTCGGCACCCTAACCGGGCTACCTGGTTCAGCGGCCACCATTCCGCACGTCGGGACGCGCCTGCTTTCATGTCGAACGCCAGCGGTGCAAATCGAGCCGAACCATGCGAAGTTCCGCCGGGCCGGCGGTCCGCGCCGGCTGCTGCCTGTCGCGGCAATGCAGAGCTGGAATGCGGCCTGAAAGCCGGGCATCGGCCGGGAACGCATTGAGCATTGCAGCACACGGCAACACACGACAGCACATGGCGGCAAGTGGCGGCACATGGCGGCACATGGCGGCAAATGGCAATAACTGGCCGCAAATGCAGGCAAAAGGCGGCAAATTTCACATCGCGACGCGGCTGGCCTGGAGATTCTCGCTAACAGGAAAGGAAGCCAACCACTTTTTGGCCAACAATGATCAACACTGAACAACAACGAAATAGACAATGCTCCACCCCGCCCGGGCGGGGTGGAGCAACACGGGAGCTGTCAGTGGAGCGAGAGTGTCCGGGCAGGCAGACGCGGTCGCGGCGTGCGGCTGAGTACGGCGGCGGATCGCTGGTGGTGTTCGGCTCGGTCGATGTGCGAGCGTGAAGAAGCGGCGGTGCGGGAACGGGGAACAGGAGCGCCGGATCAGAGAGAGGCGAATGGGAGCGAAATCTGGATCGGTCTATTCCTTTTCAGGAGACCAGTTCGGATCCCGGTACTTGCCGGGATTGTAAATCCGCCAGTCCTGGCCGTCGTCGTATTTTTCGTCGGCGCCGGGAAAGGGGACGTACACGCGACCTTCGTGATTCTTGTCGGTGGCGTTGTCGCGGATGTTGTTGAAGACTTTTTCCATGGTCACTACCTCTTAAAGAAGTATTTCGGCAGGTTGCCCATTGCGGAAGGGGCCAGCGGCATCAACCGCCGGCCCCTGAATGCCCCATTTAATCCGCTGGGTCAAGCTTCGGTTTCGCGTATAATTCGCCCCCGTGGGAATCGTTGACCACAAGTAACGGGAAATCCTTGACCTTCATGGCCCGCACCGCTTCGGGTCCAAGTTCCTCGAAGGCGATGACCTTGGACTGCTCTATGCACTGGGAGAGCAGCGCGCCCGCGCCGCCCGTGGCCCCGAAGTACACGGCCGTGTGGTCCTTGAGCGCCTGCTTGACCGCGTCGTTGCGCTTGCCCTTGCCGATGGAGGCCTTGAGGCCCAGGCTGTGCAGGCGCGGCGCGTAGGTGTCCATGCGGTAGCTCGTGGTCGGACCGGCAGAGCCGATGGGACGGCCCGGAGGCGCGGGGGAAGGCCCCACATAGTAGACCACGGCGCCCTGGAGGGGAAAAGGCGTGTCTTCGCCCTTGTCCAGCAGGTCGATGATGCGCTTGTGCGCGGCGTCGCGGGCGGAGTAGATCACGCCGGAAAGCTTGACCACGTCCCCGGCCTTGAGCTGGGCCACGTCCTCGTCGGTGAGCGGGGTTTGCAGCTTGTATTCCTTCATCAGAGCACGACCTCCTCATGGCGCGCCGAGTGGCACTGCACGTTCACGGCCACGGGCAGGCTGGCGATGTGGCAGGGCTCCAGGGCGATCTTCACGGCCAGGCAGGTGGTCTTGCCGCCCATGCCCATGGGCCCCACGCCGAGCTTGTTCACGGCTTCCAGCAGCTCCTGCTCCAGCTTGGCGACTTCCGGATCGGGATGCACGTCGTCCAGCTCGCGGAACAGGGCGCGCTTGGCGATCTTGGCCGAATGGTCGAAGGAGCCGCCCACCCCGATGCCCAGGATCGTCGGCGGGCAGGGGTTGGGACCGGCCTCGGCCACCCGCTGGATCACGAATTTCTTGATGCCCTCCCAGCCCTGGGCCGGGGAGAGCATGGTCACGCGGGACATGTTTTCGCTGCCGCCGCCCTTGGCCATGTAGATGATCCGCAGCTTGTCGCCGGGCACCACGTCGATGTGGATCACGGCGGGCGTATTGTCGCCGACGTTCTTGCGGGTCAACGGATGGCAGGTGGACTTGCGCAGGTAGCCTTCCTCGTAGCCCTTGCGGACGCCCGCGTTGATGGCTTCCTTGAGGTTGCCCTCCACGAAGACCTCCTCGCCCATCTCCACGAAAAACACGGCCAGCCCGGTGTCCTGACACAGGGGCAGCTTGGTGTTCATGGCCAGGTCGGCGTTTTCCAGAAGCTGCCGGAAGATTTCCTTGGCGGCCGGAGCGTCCTCCTCGGCGTAGGCCGCCTCGAAGGCGCGGCGCACGTCGTCCGGGAGCTTGGTGTTGGCGGAAACGCACATCGCGGCCACGGCCTCGACGATGTCCGCCGTCTTGATCTTGCGCATGTTTTCTCCTCCGCCCTACTTTTTGCAGCTCTTGCAGCTGAACAGGCTCTTGATGGCGGTGATGCCCATCTTGCGCCGCAAAAACGCCAGCTGGTCCTGCAGGGGCAGATGCTTGGGGCAGACATCCTCGCAGGCCAGCAGGCCCATGCAGCCGAAGATGCCGTTGTCGTTGCCCACGATCTCGTAATATTCCTTGTCCGTGCGCTCGTCGCGCGGGTCGATGACGAAACGGGCCACGCGGTTCAGGGCCACCGCGCCCAGGAAGTCGTCGCGCATGCGGGCCGTGCCGCAGGCGGAAACGCAGCAGCCGCACTCCACGCAGCGATCCAGCTCGTAGATGGCTTCGGCCACGTCGTTTTCCATGCGCTCTTCTTCCGCGGCCGGGTCGAACTGCTTGCTGGTATGCACCCAGGACTCGACCTTGTTGTACATCTCGCGGAACCAGGAGCCCGTGTCCACGGAGAGGTCGCCCACCAGCCGGAAGACGGGAAGCGGCAGAAGCGTGATCTCGCTCGGCAGATCCTTGGTCTTGGTGTGGCAGGCCAGGCCGGGGCGGCCGTTGATGACCATGCCGCAGGAACCGCAAATGCCCGCCCGGCAGCAGAAATCGAACTGGAGCGAGCTGTCCTTTTCCTCACGGATGCGGTTCAGGGCGATGAACAGGGTCATGGAGTCGGTCTCCTCCAGGACGAACTCGTCCATGTGCGGGACCGATTCCGGGTTCTGGGGGTTGTACCGGAAGATGTTGAACTTCAGGAGTCTGGCCATTTACTTGTCCCCCTTCTCAGCGCTCTTCTTTCCGGACGCGCCTTCGGCGGGCTTTTCCGCCTCCTGGCCCTCCATGGGAATGATGTCCATCTTGCCGTAGCCGCGGTATCCCGGCGGCAGGTCCAGGACAGAGCTTGCCGGTTCGTACTCCAGCGTGGGCAGGTCGTCGCCCGGATTCTTCCAATAGGCCAGGGTGCGCTTGAGCCAGTCGCGGTCGTTGCGCGCCGTGTAGTCCTCGCGGTTGTGCGAGCCGCGCGATTCGGTGCGCTGGAGCGCGCCGTAGGCGACCATGAGCGCCATCTTGACCTGTCCCTCGATCTTCAGGGCCGCGGCCAGCTCCGGGTTGGCTCCCAGCCCGTCCGATGCCAGACCGACCTTGCGCGCCCGGCCCAGCACTTCCTGAAGCTCGGCAACGCAGGTCTTGAGGTCGGCGTCGTTGCGGAAGATGTTCGCGCCCCGGTTCAGGGAATCCTGCATGGCGGCGCGCACGGCGTAGACGTTTTCCTTGCCCTTGGCCCCGCCGGTAAGATCGCTGATGCGCTGGCGCTGGGCGGCCACGGCCGCGTCGATGACCGAGGAGTTGAAGGAAACCTCCGCTCCCTTGACGTATTCAACGATCTTGCGGCCCACGATGCCGCCGGCCACGACGGTTTCGGCCAGGGAGTTGCCACCCAGGCGGTTGAAGCCGTGCATGTCCCAGCAGGCGGCCTCGCCCGCGGAGAAGAGTCCCTTGAGCCCGTAGGCCGCGCCGTCCTTGTTGGTGCGCACGCCGCCCATGGAATAGTGCTGGGTGGGCCGCACCGGGATGAGCTGGTGGATGGGGTCCACGCCCAGGAAGCTCGTGCAGATCTCGTAGACCTCGCGGAGCTTGCCCGTGATGTGCTTCTCGCCCAGGTGACGGATGTCGAGCCAGAGATGGTCGCCGTAGGGGCTCTTCACGCCCTTGCCCTCGCGGATGTGATGGGTCATCCAGCGGGAGACCACGTCGCGCGAGGCCAGTTCGGCCTTTTCCGGCTCGTAGATGTGCATGAACCGCTCTTCGTTCACGTCGAGCAGTGTTCCGCCGTCGCCGCGGCAGCCCTCGGTCACGAGGATGTCCGTGGGCACGATGCCCGTGGGGTGGAACTGCACGGCCTCCATGTTGCCCATGGGCACTGCGCCGGTATTGATGGCGGCGATGTGGCCGCCGCCGTCGCAGACCACGGCATTGGTGGTGTTCGGGTAGATGCGCCCGAAGCCGCCCGTGGCGATCATGGTCGCCTTGGAGAGGTAGACGCGCAGCTCGCCGGTCTTGAGGCAGCGGACCACGGCGCCGTAGCACACGCCCGCGTCGTGGATCAGGGCGATGGCCTCGGTCTTGTCGTGGACCTCCACGCCGAGCTGGGCGCAGCGGTTGTCCACCGTGAAGAGCACGGAGTGGCCCGTGCCGTCCGAGACGTAGCAGGTGCGCCACTTGGCCGTGCCGCCGAAGGCGCGGGCCGTGATCAGGCCCCGGTTCTCGTCCTTCTCGACCTTCTCGAACTCCTTGCCGCCCTTGAAGTATTTGCTTTTGCCCGGAACGACGCGGTTCCAGGGCACGCCCCAGTGGGCCAGCCTGCGCATCTCGATGGGCGCGCTGTCCGCGAAGAGGCGGGCCACTTCCTGGTCGCAGCCCCAGTCGGAACCCTTGACCGTATCCTCGAAATGCACGTCCGGGCTGTCGCCCTCGCCCATGGCCGAATTGCCGAGGGCCGCCTGCATGCCGCCCTGGGCCGCGGAGGAATGGGACCGCCGGGCCGGAACCAGGCTGAGGCAGATGGCCGAGAGGCCGGCCTGACCCGCTTCGATGGCTGCCCGCTCGCCCGCGAGGCCCGCGCCGATCACAAGAACGTCTGTGTAGATGGTCTGCATGGCGTCCTCCCTAGACCTGCGCGTTGATGAACCAGAACCGGATCAGGGTCGCCAGTCCGATGCATATGAAAAGCAGGGTGAGGATGTTCTCGCCCTTGTGGAAGCCTTTGCGCCCGTCGGACTTGATGAAGCCCCACTTGACCGCGATGCGGTAGAGGCCCACGCCCACGTGCAGCTCCACCATGGGCAGGAGCAGCAGGTAGAACCCCGTCCAGAAGCCGCCCTGGATGCGCCCGGCGGATTTCGCCGCGGTGATGGGCAGGTCCGTGAGCACGACCCACATGTGGATGGAGCCCATGATCAGGATGATCATGGCCGAGACCGCCTGGACGATCCAGAGCCAGGTATCCGTGTGCCGGATCAGTTTCGCGTGGGAAAAGATGGTCTTCATGCCCTCGAAGCGGAACGGGAGCTTGCGCGCCGCGAGCAGGAAGTGGAAGAGAAAGAGCAGGAAGATCATCGGTCCGCCGACCTGCGCCATTCCCGTGCTTTCGAAGAACTCGGCGATGGCGTTCATCACGCCCGGTCCGATCAGGACACTCGCCACCAACGTCATGTGGGCCCACATGAAAAGGATCAGGCCCGCGCCGGACAGCATCTGGCAACAGTCCAGAATGCCGTCCCACTTCGACGGCCTGCCAGCGAGGATGCTGGTTTCAACGGTCATCGTACCCTCCAGGAATGAAGTGGACAGATCATGGGATAGCCTCCAAGCGGAAACGTTTACTTGTCCCCTTGTGAAGAATTTGTCAATATGCAGCGCCGTCAAAGCTTTATGACACGCGCCTTGACACCGGCTTGGACGCGTGCCTAAACCCCCTCGACAATGCCGAAACAGACCTTATGTATGGGAGAAAAAGGAGTGCGAAACTCATGTTCCGTAAATTTCTGCTCATCGGGGCGCTGCTCATGACGGCGTCGTGCTCTGGGAAAACCCCCGCCTCCCCCGCCCCCGGCGTCGAAGGCTTCGATTTTGCTCAGGCCGTGTCCCAGGCCGAGGCCCCCCTCGTGACCCGGCTCGAGAACGGCATGACCGTTCTCGTCAAGGAAGACGACCGCTTCCCCCTCGTCAACGTGCGGCTCTACGTGCACGCGGGCTCCGCCTATGAGGATCCGTCCCAGGCGGGCATCAGCCACCTGCTGGAGCACATGGTCTTCAAGGGCTCGGCCAACCGCGCTCCGGGCGAGACGGCGCGCCGCATCGAATCCGTGGGCGGCAGCCTGAACGCCGGGACCAGCTGGGACTACACCACCTATTACGTCGAGGTTCCGGACACGGAATGGAAGCTCGGCCTGGACACCGTGCGCGACCTGGCCTTCCTGGCCAACATCGACCCCAAGGAACTGGAACCGGAAAAGGAAGTGGTGCTCTCCGAGCTGGAGCGCGGCGAGGACGCCCCCGGCTCCAAGCTCTTCAAGACCCTTCAGGGCATGGTCTGGCCGGGAACGAGCTACGAGTGGCCCATCATCGGCTTCCGCGACACCGTTTCCAAGCTGCACGCCCAGGACATCAAGAACTACATCGCCCGTCTCTACCAGCCGCAATCCATGCTCCTGACCATCACGGGCAAGGTGGACGCGGCCAAGGTCATGGACGAGGTCCGCGCCACCTACGGCCAGTTCAAGAACACCCACGACGTGAAGCCCGTGACCCCGGAACCGCTGCCCACCCCCAAGGGGGCGCAGATCACGGTCATTCCCGGCAAGTGGAACAAGGTCTACCTCGGCATCGCCTTCCCCATTCCGGACATGGGCTCGGCCAAGTCCACCGGACTGGAAGTGCTCGGCCAGCTTCTGGGAGGCGACGACACCTCCCTGCTCTACCGCACCTTCAAGTACGACAAGCGGCTCGTGGACGACATCTCGGCCTACGCCATGACCCTGGACCGGGTCGGCATGTTCTACGTTTCGGCCACGCTGGACGTGGAGAACGTGGACAAGTTCTGGGCGGAGCTTCTGAACTTCTTCTCCGGCCTGGACGCCTCGGCCATTTCGGACCGCGAACTGGAGCGGGCCAAGCTGAATCTCGCCGATTCCCTGTTCCTGACCAAGGAAACCCTCTCCGGGCTGGCCTCCAAGCTCGGCATGTTCCAGTTCTTCTACGGCGGACAGAACGCGGAGCAGAACTATCTGTATGAACTCTCCCATGTGGACCGCGCCGAACTCGGCGACCTGATGGCCGAATTCCTGCGGCCCGACAGGCTCTCCGGCGTGCTGCTCACCCCGGAAGGCTCGGAGATCAGCGCCGCCGCCCTGAAGACGGGCGTGGAGATGCGCTGGCCCGGCCCGGAAAAGGGCAAGATCGCCCAGGCCGCGCCCGAAGAGGGCCAGGTGCGCGAAATCGCATTGCCGGGCGGCAGCAGCCTCGTGCTCCTGCCGGACCATACCCTGCCCTACACGGCTCTCTCCGTGTACTGGCCGGGCGGCGACGGCTCCCTGACCCCGGACGAACAGGGCCTGTCCATGCTCACGGCCATGGCCCTGACGCGGGGCACCCCGAAGATGACCGCCACCCAGATCGAGGACTATCTCTCGGACAGGGCGGCCAGCGCGGCGGCCACCGCGGGCCGCGACACCTTCGCCTTCAACGCCAAGTATCCCTCCTGGTTCGCGGGCGACCTGCTGCCTCTCTTCGAGGACATGCTCACCTCGCCCACCTGGCCGCTGAAGGAGATCGACAGGGCCAAGCAGGACCAGATCGCAACCATCAAGCTCCGCGAGGACAAGCCCCTGGGGCTGGCCTTCCGGCACATCTTCCCCTTCCTCTACCAGGACGGTCCCTACGGCTATCTCCACGCGGGCGAAGCCGAGGCGGTCAGGCACTTCAGCCCGGACGCGGTCAAGGAATACTGGGAGCGCCAGTCGCAAAAGCCCTTTGTGCTCGCCGTCTGCGGCACCTTCGACCCCAAGGCCATCGAGGCGTTCGCCTCGCGGCTGGCCACGGAAATGACCAGGCCCGGCCAGGAGTATACCTACGCCAAGCCGCGCTGGGGCGTTGAGAAGCAGGCCGCCCTGCACCTGCCCGACCGCAACCAGGCCCACCTGCTGACCATCTTCCCCACGCCGGGCACCGAAGACCTGGAAGCCAGCGCGGGGCTGACCCTGCTGCGCGCGGCGCTCTCGGGCCAGAGCGGGCTGCTCTTCCGCGACCTGCGCGACAAGCAGGGCCTCGGCTACACGGTCACGGCCATGCTCTGGCAGGCGCCCAAGACCGGGTTCCTGGCCTTCTACATCGGCACGGAGCCGGAAAAGGTCGCGCAGGCGGAAAACGGATTCGAGAAGACCGTGAAGATGCTCCGGGAAGCGCCCCTGCCCGAAGACGAGCTGGAACGCGCCAAGAACGTCATCAACGGCGAATACTACCAGGATCACCAGACCTTGCTCTCGCGCAGCAGGCAGGCCGCCAACCTGCTCGTGCAGGGCCTGGACCGCGACATGGAGAAGCAGCTCATCGACAAGGCCAAGACCCTCGGCCCCAAGGACCTTCAGGAACTGGCCCGCAAATACCTGATCTGGGACCAGGCCTACAGCATGACGGTCAACCCCTGACCATCGCGCGACGCGAAACAGACCAAGGCGGGAGGCACGGCTTCCCGCCTTTTTTTGCGCGTCCGGTCCAACGGCCGGAACGGAAAACTCGCGCCCCGGAGGGGGAGATGCGCCGAGGGCTTGCGCCGCCGGGGTTTCTTGCGGTACAAGTTCCGATCATCTGAAACGGCAGGAGAAAACGATGCCCCTCATATTCGGCGCGCCCAAAAAGGGAACCCGCTCCCAGGACGACAGGCAGGACCAGCGCATCGCCGTGGCGCGCGAACAGTATCTGGCCGGAAGAGTCAAGATCGTGACCACCGACGAAATGCCCAATCGTCAGGTTCAGGGCACCTTCGGGCTGCTCGTCTGCCGTTCCTTCACCTTCGACAACGCCTTTTACGGCCTCGTGGCCCAGGCCATGGACGTGAATGCCGACGCGGTGCTGGCCTACCGCGAATCCGTAAGCTTCCACCCCGAAGGGGACCGCTACTACTCCTGCTACGGCACGGCCGTTCGGCTCAAGCCCGACAAGTGATCAGGATCAGGACAACCGAATCGTCACCGCCGTTCCTGTCCGCTCGTCCGTTCGCATGGCGATGTCGCCGCCGAGGGTCCGGGCGATGAGCCGGGCGGAATAGGTACCGATCCCCGTGCCGTAGCGCTTGCCCGCGGTCACGAATTTCTCGAAGAAACGATCGCGGATCTGCTCCGGCACCGCCCCCTGATTCAGGATGCGGATCAGGGTTCCCGTCTCCGATTGTTCCAGCTCCACACGTACGATGCCCCCTGCCGGGGACGCCTCCACGGCGTTGGTCACGAGGTTGCCCAGCATCGAATAGCAAAGCGCCTCGTCCGCGCAAACCACGGCCTTGTCGCCTTTTTCCAGGGGCCGGCCGTTCAGGGACACGTCCATTCCCAGTTGGCGCGCGGAGGCGAGCGGTTCGCGCTCGTTCAGGGTCCGCAGCACCAGCGGCACGAGATCCACGTCCCCGGTCTCCAGGACGTAGGTTCCCCGCTCCATCTTGTAGAGGTCCAGCGAACGGTTGACCATGTTCAGGATGCGGAATCCCGCGTCCTGGATCATCCCCATCAGCTCGCGCTCCTTTTCCGGAACCTCCTTGCTCTCGCGCAGCATTCCGGAAAGGCCGATGATCCCTCCCAGCGGGGATTTGATGTCATGCTTGGCGATGCGGTCCATCTCCTCGCGCACCTCCTCCAGCCGATTTCTGGCGGTGACGTCGCGCATGGAAACCAGGAAAGCCGTCTCCCCCTCCCACTCTATTTCCGTGGCGCGCAGCTCCATGTTCACACGGTCGTCTCCGAGCATGCAGACCTCGCCGGATTCGCTCACGCATTCCCGGATCATGGGCAACCATCGCTCTCCCAATTCGGGACAACCGTCGAACAGCGACAAGGCCGCCTGGTTGGCGAAGCGAACGCAGCCGCTTCGCAGCACCACGAACAACGCCTCTGGAACCGCGTTGATGATCGAACGAATCCGCCGCTCCTGGGCCTCGATCTGAAAATTCTTGAGCGTCAGTTCCCGGCGGGCGTTCACGAGTTCATTGTTCAGGCTCATGAAATCGGCATAGCGGGCGTCGTCGCTGCTTCGAAGCTGGGCGCACTCTTTCTGCGAGGCGCGCAGACGCTCGGACTGCTCGTTGAGCATCCGCAGCAGCTCGTCATACAGCTGGAACAATTGGTGCGGCGACCTGGAAACAATGCAAAAGACCCGCTCCTCCGAAAAGAAGCCGAAAAAACTCATGGCCTCCGGCCCCTTTTCCAGAAGCACGTTCAATTCCCAGGATAGCGCGGCCCCGTGCGTGGTCACGGCCTTGAGAAACGCGCGATACTTCTCCCGCGAGGCGACGTCGAGCAAGTCTTCGAACCGACTCGGAAGCGCGGCCCGGTCAAACAGCCCAAGATCGTCGGCGAGCACGTCTTTCACACGGCCTTCCCCATCGCAGCAAAAGACCACGCCGCCTTGCGTCTCTCCTCGGAACATCAGGCGCCCCCTCCCACGAGCCTCGCCCCCACCCGGACCGCATGGAGAGCGTTCCGGGCCGTGGCGTCCCCGCCGACGTCGGCCAGCAGTCCCGGACTGAGCTGAAAGGGCAGGCCGCCGACCAGAATCCGCACCCGTCCGTTCAGGTCCGAAGCCTTCACGGCGGCCACCAGCCGGCGCACGAGGTGGACGTTGTAGGTCATGGTCACGGATATTCCCAGCAGCTCGGCCCGGCTCTCCCGGAGCGACGCGATCACGGCGTCGTCAGGCGTGTTCGCTCCGAGAAAGAAGGTATTCCACCCTTCCATCTCGAAAAAATCGCAGACCACCCGCATGCCCAGTTCGTGGAGTTCCCCTCCGACGCAGCACCCGACCATGGTCCGACCGATTTTCGGGCTGGCGGCGATGTACGGGAAGAGCTGGGAGATGATCAGCTGGGTGGCGGCGGTGCAGTAGTGCTCCGCGGCGACGGAAATCTCGTCGGCCTGCCAGAGCCTGCCGATTTCGTATTGCACGGGCTGGAACACGCCGAGGTAGATGTCCCGAATGTCCGTGCCCCTCGCCACGGCGTCGAGAATCAACTCCGACGCGGCGCGGCGCTCTCCGTCCAGCAGCAGATGAAAATATTTGTGCGCCAGCTCCCGAACGGACAGATCGTCATGCTGATCCAGAATGGAATTCGTTTCACGCCTCATGCGCTTCATCCTTCGGCAAGAACGCGCCCGCCCCGAAATCGAACCGCTCCCGCGCCAACGCGAAGCGGTCCACGTTTCGCAGCAACGCCTCGTAGAACGGCGCGATTTCGGCAAAGGATGTCAGCGTCAGACGGCGGCGGAGGATGTCGAGGCATTCCGGGAGCATGGCCTTCCAATACTCCGCGCGCACGCCCCGGCCCATGTAGGTGGCGAACACCCAGGTCACGGTCTCGACGAAGCTTCGCACGTCGTATAGCTGGAACACGGAATCCATATAACGGAAATGATTCGCAAGATTGTCCTGCATCATTGCTGAAAGATGTTCGGGATAATAGGCGGATCGCGCGCCTCGCTCGGCCATGACCGCTTCCAGCTCGGCCTGCACGCTCCCCCGCGCCGCGGCGTATTCCAGCGCCGCCTCCGCTCCAGGCTGGCGCAGCACTCCGAATTCCTTCAACAACATCTCGTCCGGCATGTCGCTCCTCCTTCAATGCCGAGATTATACTACCTATTATCAATTATCGCAGCAAGACTCTCGAACAAAGGTACAATTGACAACCCGGCCAGCTCTACATACTTTCCCTTCCCCATCGATCACCCTTTCCGGGACAGCAACTATGCCGGACGCAAAACACATCCGCACCGTCATCGTGGACGACGAACCGCCCGCTCTGGGCCAGCTGGAATATCTGCTTTCCAGGTTCGAGGACGTCGAGCTTGCCGCAGCCGTGGATTCCGGACCGGACGCGCCCGAAATCATCCTGCGCGAACAACCCGACCTCGTATTCCTGGACATCGAGATGCCCGGCAAGAACGGCTTCCAGGTGCTCAAGGAAGTCATGAGCATGGCGAAACCGCCGCTGGTGGTCTTTGCCACGGCCTTTGACGAGCACGCCATTCGCGCTTTCGAGGAAAACACCGTGGATTACGTGCTCAAGCCCATTTCCGTGCAGCGCCTGGAGAAAACCCTGGAAAGGGTCCGCGCGCTGCTCGAACGCCCCCGCCAGGACGCCCCGGACAGGAGCCTGGAGGCGCTGCTTGCCAAAATGGGCCTGGGGCCGGGCATGGTCCGCATCCAGGCCGAAGACGCGGGCAGGAACATCCTGCTGACCCCGGACGAAGTTCTCTATTTCAGCTGCCAGGACCGCCGCGTTGTCGCGCACACTCCGGACAACGCCTACAGCTGCCCCAGCGAGGCCACCCTTGAGAAGATCGAGGAACGCCTAGCCGGAGCAGGCTTCTTTCGGGCAAACCGCTCAGAGCTGATCAACCTCGACTACGTGCGCGGCTATTCCCCCTGGCTCAACGGCAAGTACGTGATCACCATGCGGCATCGCGAAGCCGTGGAAATCGTGCTCAGCAAGAGCCGGGTCAAGGATTTCAAAACCCTCCTCGGCATCTGACCGCCCTCGCCCCCCCAACAAGGCAAGCACCGTGAAAGCCCTCGAAATCGTCATCATCCTTGCGGAACGCTTCGGCCTGCTGGCCGGGGCCGTGTTTCTCCTGCTCACCTTCGCGCCGGTACGCAAATTCGGCTTCGCCCGGCGGCAGAACAAGAACAAGACCCTGATCCTCATCCTCTTTTTCGGGGCCTTCGGCATCGTCGGCACCTACACGGGCAACTCCGTGTTCCAGTCCGTGGCCAACCTGAGGGCCATGGCCGTAATCACGGGCGGCCTTTTCGGCGGGCCGGTCGTGGGCATCGGCGCGGGACTCATCGCGGGCCTGCACCGGGTGCTTTTCGACCTGCACGGCTTCAGCGCCGTTCCCTGCGGTCTGGCGACCTTCCTCGAAGGCGCGACAGCGGGCTACATCTCCTACCGCATCGGCCAGCGGGCCATGACCTGGCAGATCGCCGCGCCCCTGGCCATCGTGGGCGAATCCTGCCACATGCTTCTCGTCCTGGCACTGTCCCGCCCCTTCAGCGAGGCGCTGCGGCTCGTGGAGGTCATCGCTCCGCCCATGATCATCATCAACGCCCTGGGCGCGGCCCTTTTCGTGGAACTGATCAACGTCTTCTTCCAGGACCGGGAAAAACGGGAATCCCTGCACGCGCAACAGATTCTGGACATCGCGAACATGACCGTGAGCCACCTGCGTTCCGGCCTCAATCTCGAATCGGCCCGGCAGACCGCCCTGATCCTGCATACCCACGTGCGCCTCGCGGCCGTGGCCATCACGGACACGCGCAACGTGCTCGCCCACGTGGGCGAGGGGGACGACCACCACCTGCCCGCCTCGCCCATCAAGACCGAAGCCACGCGCGAGGTGCTGCGCACCGGCGGACCCCGCTTCATCACGGACCGAGGCGGCATCGGCTGCGACGTGGCCGACTGCCCGCACACCAGCGCCATCATCGTGCCCCTGACCAAGGCCGGGCTGATCGTGGGCACGCTCAAATTCTACGGCAGCGAGACGACCCCCCTGAACAACACGCTCTACGAGCTGGGCAAGGGCCTGGGCAACCTATTTTCCACCCAGCTGGAGCTGGAGGATCTGCGCATCAAGGAACACATGCTCGCCCATGCCGAAATCCGCAGGCTCCAGGCCCAGATCAACCCGCACTTCCTCTTCAACTCCCTGAACACCATCAGCGCCTTCTGCCGCACCAACGCGGAAAAGGCCCAGGAGCTGATGACCGATCTTTCCTTATACATGCGCAAAAACCTGGACTCTAGCCGGGGATTCATTCCCCTTTCGGACGAATTGGCCCAGGTCCGCTCCTACCTGACCATCGAGAAGGCCCGTTTCGGCGAGCGCATCAACGTGGAATGGTGCATCGACGAGACGCTGACCAGCTGGCCCATCCCGCCGCTGATCATCCAGCCTCTGGTGGAGAACTGCATCCGTCACGGCTTCACCAACAAGGTTCGCGGCGCCCTGGTGATCATCCGGGCGGAGAAACGGGACGGCCTGCTGCACGTGGCCGTGGAGGACAACGGCGGCGGCATGGACGAGGCCAAGGTCCGCTCGCTGCTCAAGAAGTCCGAGCTGGAATCCTGCCGCGAGGGCATCGGCGTTCGCAACTGCGCGCAGCGCCTGGAGCAGATCTACGGACCGGAATACTCTCTGAGCATCAGCAGCACGCCGGGCCAGGGCACGCTCGTGAGCTTCGCCATCCCTCCCCGCCCCATGCGCGCCGCCATGGACCCAGCGCAGGACCGCTCCGCACCGACGGCCTGAAGCGCTTCGGCCTTCCGGGGCCGGAACGATTCGTCGGACGTCGAAGGCATTTCAGGCAAGGAAACGGTCATCTGAAGCGGACCGCATTGCAGCGGTCAAGACCAGGATCTAGACCTCCCGAAAAGAACCATGGGTTCTCCATCAATCTTTCGGAGGTTAGACATGCTCTTCTTTCTCTTTTGCGTCGGCCTGCTCATCGCGGGCTACTTCACCTACGGCGTCTTCGTCGAAAAGGTCTTCGGCATCGAGCCGAACCGGACCACCCCGGCGTATGCCCTGGAAGACGGCATCGACTACACGCCCATGCCGAAATGGAAGCTGATCTTCATCCAGGTGCTGGACATCGCCGGCATCGGCCCCATCTTCGGTCCCATCCTGGGCGCGCTCTACGGCCCCGTCGCCCTGATCTGGATCGTCATCGGCTGCATCTTCGCAGGCGCGGTCCACGACTACTTCTCCGGCATGCTCTCCGTGCGCAACAAGGGCGCGAGCATCCCCGAGGTGGTCGGCGAATACATGGGCATGTCCGCCCGCCAGGTCATGCGGATCTTCTCCTTCGTGCTGCTGATGCTCGTGGGCGTGGTCTTCGTGCTCAGCCCGGCCAAGCTGCTCAACGGCATCACCGGCATCGACACCCCGATCCTGGTGGCGGTCATCTTCGCCTACTACTTCCTGGCCACGATCCTGCCCATCGACAAGATCATCGGCCGCATCTACCCGCTGCTCGGCCTGCTGCTGCTGAGCATGACCACGGCCCTGGCCGTGGCGCTGTTCGTCAGCCCCCACGCCATCCTGCCGACCCTGGACTTCGCCACCAACTTCCACCCGGCGGACAAGCCCATCTGGCCCCTGCTGTTCATCACCATCTCCTGCTCTGCCCTTTCCGGCTTCCATTCCACCCAGTCGCCGCTCATGGCCCGCTGCGTCAAGAACGAACGGGAAGGCCGCTCCGTGTTCTACGGCTCCATGATCATCGAGGGCATCATCGGCCTGATCTGGTGCACCCTGGGCCTGTCCTTCTACGACAACCCCCAGGCCCTCCAGGCCGTGATCAGCGCCGGATCCCCGGCAGCCGTGGTCGCGGAGGTGTCCAACTCGCTGCTCGGCGCGGTCGGCGGCACCCTGGCCATCATCGCGGTCATCGTCCTGCCCATCACCAGCGGCGACACCGCGTTCCGCTCCACCCGGCTGATCGTGGCCGAGACCTTCAAGATGGAACAGAGCAAGGCTTCCAAGCGTCTTTTGATCGCCGTGCCCCTGTTCGTCCTGGGCTACATCATCTCCACCCAGAACTTCTCGACCATCTGGCGCTACTTCGGCTTCGCCAACCAGAGCCTGGCCGCCCTGGTCCTGTGGACCTCCGCGGTGTATCTGGCCCAGCGCGGCAAGCTGCACTGGATCGCCACGGTTCCCGCGACCTTCATGACCGCGGTCTGCGTGGCCTTCATCGCCAGCGCCCAGATCGGCTTCAACCTGGACTTCACCACTTCCACGGTCATCGGCGTGGTCTTTGCCGCGGCGTCCTTCATCCTCTTCATGGTCAAGTACGCCCACGGCGGAAAGCTCGCGTCCGACAACGCCTGACGCTGCTCCGCACCGAATTCCGAAAACGAAAAGGGCCGGCATGATGCCGGCCCTTTCTCTTTTCCGTTTCCGGACAGCAGGCAGGAGCAAGATCAGGAGGCTTCGCGCCCGAGCGTTGCGGCGCGTTCGCGATAATGCGCGGCCAGCGTCCAGCTGCCGAAGGTCGGCGCGACCATGTCCCGGCTGAAGACCGTGAGGAAGAACTCCAGAGGTCCGTACACGGAGAGCGGCGTCAGGCGGCGCAGCAGCCAGAGCAGCGGAGGAACGAGCCAAAGGGGCAGGAAGGAAATGCGCACGGGCTTGCCCAGTGCGGCGAACGCGGCCCCGGCCATCTCGTCGTGGCGCAGAACCTCCGGCCCGCCCACGGTCCGTTCGGGTTCGGCGTCCCGCAGCTGGCGCACGCAGGCCTCGGCCAGATCCGAACCATGCACCGGGTTGGCCCGGAAGCTCCCGTCGCCGAAGAGCCAGACCCGCCCGCACCCGGCCAGCCGCAGCAGGTCGTCCATGTCCGAGAAAAACCCCGTCGGTCGGACCACGCAGCCCTGAATCGGGGCGGCGCGCAGCTCCTCCACGAAGCGCTCCTTGGCGGCTGTGATGGCCAGATGCCGCAGGCGGTCGCCGTGCAGCACCGAAACATAGAGGAAACGCTTTGCTCCGGCCCGCAACGCCTCGTCCAGCAGGTTGCGGTTGCCCCGGTAATCCACGTCCATGTAGGTCAGGCCGTCCTTCTGCCGGGTGATGCCCACGCTGCTGAAGATCCAGTCCACGCCGTCGCAGACCCCTTGCAGGGTTTCAGGCCGGGTGACCTCGGCCACGACCCGCTCGTCCGAAACCTCCCGCAGCAGATCGGCCTGCTCCGGGGTGCGGACGAGCACCCGAACGCGGTAGCCCTGCCGGTGCAGCTCCCGGACGACGTGCCCGCCGAGATAGCCGCTCGCCCCAGCCACCAGCACCATTTCAGCACGCCCGGCCATGACCGGGCCTTACCGCTCGCGCCCGAGCCGCCGATCCAGCAGCAGCAGGTCGGCCAGGACCAGGGCGGCCATGGCCTTGAGCACGGGGACGATGCGGGGAATGGCCGCGATGTCGTGCCGCCCGCCGATCTGAATCGTGGTCTCGCTTCCGTCGGTGGTCACGGTCCGCTGCTGCAGCGCGATGGAGGGAATGGGTTTGACCGCCGCCCGGACGACCACGTCCTGGCCGGAAGAAATACCGCCGAGCACGCCGCCCGCGTTGTTGGAAAGAAATCCGTCCGGGGTCATGGGGTCGTTGTTCTCGGAACCGAGCATGCGCGCCGCGGCGAAGCCCGCGCCGATCTCCACGCCCTTGACCGCGCCCACGCTCATGAGCGCCCCGGCCAGCCGCGCGTCGAGCTTGCCGAACACGGGTTCGCCCAGGCCCGGCGGCAATCCCACGGCCCGCACCTCGACCACGCCGCCCAGGGTGTCGCCCCGCTTCTTGACCTCCAGCACCCGCTCCTCCCAACGCTCGGCGTCGCGGGGGCCGGCGGCGAAGAACGGACGCTCCTGGGCTTCGATCCAGTCGCGGGGATCGTCGAGCCGGGCCGGAATGCCTCCGAGTTCCACGGTGTAGGCATGCACGGCGATGCCCTCGGCCAGGAGGAGCTGCTGGGCAACGGCGCCGCCCGCAACGCGCGACACGGTTTCCCGGCCGGAAGAGCGGCCGCCGCCGCGATAGTCGCGCAGGCCGAACTTGGCCTGGAATCCGAAATCCGCATGCCCAGGCCGGAACACGTCCTTGATCTTGGAATAGTCCCGCGAACGCTGGTCCTCGTTGGCGATGTGGAAGCCGATGGGCGTTCCCGTGGTCACGCCCTCGAACACGCCCGAAAGCAGCCGCACGGAGTCGGACTCCTTGCGCGCCGTGGAGGCCGGGCCTTGGCCGGGCTTGCGCCGGTCCAGTTCGGCCTGGATCGCGGCCTCGTCCAGGGGGATGCCCGCCGGGCAGCCGTCGATGACCCCGCCCAGGCCGGGACCGTGGGATTCGCCGTAGGTGGTCAGCCGGAAGATCTCGCCGAAAGTATTGCCGCTCATCGCTTACCCCGTCACCTTGATGACGTCCTCGGCATCGCCGAGAACCACGAGTACGTCGCCCTTGTTCAAGGGTTCGTCGGCGCTGGGCACGAAGCTGAACCGCCGTTCCCCGACACGCTTCCAGGCCACGACCTGGGCGCGGCGGCTGGCCGGCAGCTGAAGCTCGCGCAGCGTCTTGCCGCTCCACTTCTCCACCACGACCTCGCGCACGAGCACGCCCTCGCCCAGGGCGAGGTAGTCGAGCAGGCCGGGCACGGCCAGTCTGTGGGCCAATTGGCGGGCCACGAACTGCTCCGGAAAGACGACGAAGTCCACGCCGAGACGCTTGAGCACCTTCTCGTGCTCGGGGCTCACGGCCTTGACCCAGATGTTGTCCACGCCGAGATCCTGAAGGTTCAGGGCCACCAGGATGCTGGCCTCCATGGAACGGCCGATGGACACGACCACGTAGTCGAAATCCTTGAAGCCCAGTTGTTCCAGGGCCTTCTTGTCCGTTCCGTCGGCCTGGAAGACCTGGGTCAGCTTTTCCTGGGCATGGCGCACCCGGCCGCCGTCCATGTCCACGCCGACCACGTCGTGCCCCAGCTCCGCCAGGGCCTCGCCCAGCGAGAACCCGAACTTGCCGAGCCCCACGATGCCGACTTCGATTCGCTTGCTCATGGCGTCTCCCCCCTACCCCAGGGGCAGGTCTTTCTCAGGAATTTGATAGCGGGGCAGCTCCTGCCAGCTCGCCAGGGCCGACAGCAGCCAGATCGGGCCGAGACGGCCGACCATCATCAGGAGAATGCCCACGGTCCGCCCCACCGGCGAGAGCGTGCCGGTCATGCCCGTCGTCAGGCCAACGGTGCCGAATGCGGACATGGCCTCGAACATGGTTTCCAGAAATATGCCGCGGGCCTGGTCGTGGGGGGCGTCTCCGCCCTCCGTGATGTTCAGGGCCAGGGTCGCCGCGCAGACCAGCACTCCGGCCAGGACAACCAGGGTGAAGGCCCGGCTCATGGCCTGGCGGTCCAGGGCGAAGCGTCCCACGCGGACCTGCTCGCCGCCCCGGAACTGCGTGACGATGAACCCCCACATCACGCGGGCCGTGGTCGTCTTCACGCCTCCCGCGCAGGAACCGGGCGAGCCGCCCACGAACATCAAGCCGATCATGAACAGCAGGGAGACGTTGGTCATGCCCCCGATGTCCACGGTATTGAACCCGGCGGTGCGGCAGGAAACGGACTGGAAAAGCGCAGAAAGCAGAGCCTCGCTCCAGGAGCCGACCTGATAGCCGCCCATTTCCTCAGCTGCGAAGATGGCCACGGTGCCCGCCGCCACCAGGAAAAGACTGGTGGAAAGCACGATGCCCGTGTGCCAGGAAAGACGCGGCTTGGCCGTGATCCGGCCGCGCAGCGCGATGCGCTTGCGGATGTAGATCGAGCAGTCGTGCAGGACGTAGAATCCGAGGCCGCCCAGGGTGATCAAAATGATGAAGGCCAAGTTCACGCCCCAGTTGGTGCGCCACTGCATCAAGCTGTCCTGGTACAGTCCGAACCCCGCGTTGCAGAAGGCGGAAACGGAATGGAACAGCGCGGACCAGGGGCCGAAGCCCACGGGATCGAGAGCATAAAGCGTCAGCGCCCCCACGGATTCCACGAACAGCGTGCCGATGACCACGCGCACCAGGAACTGCGAAAGCTTGAAGGAGGGATCGTGCAGCAGGGTCTTGCTCACGGCCAGACGGTCCGTGAGGGAGACGCGGCGGCCCAGCAGAAAGAAGACCAGGCTGGAATAGGTCATCACGCCCAGTCCGCCGAGCTGGATGAGCACGAGAATCACGCCCTGGCCGAAGGTCGTGAAGTACGAGCCCGTATCCACCACCACGAGCCCCGTGACGCAGACCGCCGAGGTGGCCGTGAAGAGCGCGTCGAGACGGCTCAAGGGGGCAACGCCGGGCATTCGGGCCGTATCCAGGTGCAGGAGAAAACCGCCCACCAGAATGGCCACGATGAAAAACCATACGGGCAGCCAAAAGGGCGTGAGCAATTTGGAGCGCATAACGGCTTGTACTCTCCGTTCCGTGAAAGCTCAACCCGAAGGGGTCAGCTTCCGGAACGAGCCGCGGCCAGGGCGAGGTCCAGCAGGGTGTCCGGATCCGAGTCCGCGTTCAGAACGGCAGACGCGCACTCGCGGTAGAGCTTTTCGCGCGCGGCCAGCACCTCGGACACCTCTTCCAGGAGCCCTTTTCCCGTCAGGGATGGGCGCTGCGCCTCTTTGGGATCGGCGGCAAGACGCGCGGCCAGCACTTCGGCGGGGGCGTGCAGATAGACGCACAGGCCGGAGCGAAGCATCCCGCGATTTCGCGGACGCAGGACAATGCCCCCGCCGCAGGCGACCACCAGGGGCGGCATTGCCCCGGCGCGCTCCAGCGCCTCGGTTTCGCGGTCGCGAAAGGCGTCCCAGCCCTCGGCCGCGACATACTCGGCGATGGGCATGCCCACCGACTCGACCACGAGCTCGTCCGTGTCCGTGAATCCGCAGCCCAGCCGGGCGGCCAACAGACGCCCCAGAGTGGTCTTCCCGCTGGCTCTGCCGCCGATGAGATAGACGTGGCGCATCACGCCGCCTCCCGGTTTTCCCGCCCGGCAGCGGGGCTTTGCTTCCGCACGGGAATCATGTAGAACCGCCCTGCTTTCGCACAACGCATCAGTACGAGGATTTCAGACATGAAGACCGCAATATTCGGTTTCGCGGGCGCAGGCAAGACCGACCTCTTCGCCGCCCTGGCGGGCAAGGCCGCCCTTTCCGGCAACCGGGCCATGGTCAAGGTGCCGGAGCCCCGGCTCGACCCGCTCATCGAGCTTTTCAACGCCCGCAAGGTGACATACAGCGAGATCGAGTACCTGGACATTCCCGGCGGCGGGGGCAAGGGAACCGGCCTGGGCGAGCGCGTGCTCAGCGAAATCCGCTCCTACGACTGCCTGCTGGCGGTGCTCGACGCCTTTTCCGGCCTGAACGATCCCAAGGCCCAGTGGCAGGCCATCGAGGCGGACATGATCGTTTCGGACATGGCCGTCATCGAGAAGAAGCTGGAGCGCATGGTTCTGGACAAGAAGAAGAACGCGCCCGGCTACGACCCCAAACAGGAAGCCCTGCTCAAGAAGGCCCTGGAAACCCTGGAAAACGAAACGCCCTTGCGCGGCATCGAGGAATTCGACGTTCCGGAGCTGCGCGGCTTCGCCTTTCTTTCCGGCAAACCGATCCTGTACGTCTGGAACGGCAGCGAGTCCAACTACACCGATCTCTCCCTGCCCGAGGACCAGCCCGGCCAGAAGCATCTCGCCGTGGCCGCCAAGCTGGAGCGCGAATTGGCGGAGATCGAAGACCCCGAAGAGCGGCAGATGTTCCTGGACGACCTGGGAATCACGGAAACCGCCCTGGACAAGATCATCGCCAAGACCTACGAGCTGCTCGGACTGATCTCGTTCCTCACGGCCGGGGAAAAGGAAGTCCGCTCCTGGCCCGTCCGCAAGGGAGCCAAGGCTCCGGAGGCCGCTGGCGTGATCCACTCCGACTTCGAGAAGGGCTTCATCCGGGCCGAGGTCATCGCATACGCCGATTTCCTGGAGCACGGCACCTTCAAGGCCTGCAAGGACAAGGGACTGGCCCGCCTCGAAGGCAAGGAATACGTGGTCAAGGACGGCGACATCGTGGAGTTCCGCTTCAACGTCTAGCCGTCTCCTGCGCCGGATTCGCAAAAGCCCCGGAACAACCGTGTTCCGGGGCTTTTACTTTTTCCGCGCCTTGAGCCCGATGTTCCGTCCAGGCACCTGCGCCGCCGCGCCGGCCGGGCCTGGGCACCGCGCCTTTGCACGCGCATCCGGGACTGCCGCCCTCTTCCGCCTCAGGCCAGCCCGCGCGCCCGGTAGCGGGCCGTCACGGCCAGCTCCACCAGGACAAAAAGGCCCAGTGGGACCAGCAGGAACAGCAGGGTCAGGACCGAGGCCACGCTGCGGTCCGAGGAGGTCAGCAGCGGGAAGAGATAGCCCGTGAACGAGGGCACCCGGCCGCCGCCGATGAGAAAAACGAGAAAATACTCGGAAAAGGCCACCAGGAAGACCACGGTTCCTCCGGCCACGGCGCCGGGCACTAGCAGCGGGAAATCCACCCGCCAAAAACGCGTCCAGACCCCGGCTCCGAGATTGCGCGCGCAGAGATCGTATTCCTCCCCGAAGCTCTGGTATCCCGCGACGAGCGCCCGAAGCATGTACGGGTAGCTGAAGGTCGTCAGGGCCAAAACCACGCCGGGCAGGGTGTCGGCCAGTCCGATCTTGAGAAAGGCGAAATGCACTCCCATGGAAAAGGTCATGGCCGGAGCCAGGGCCGGAGCCAGGAGCAGCCCTTCCACCAGAGGCTTGCAGGCGAAGCGGCGGCGGGCGAGATGGTGGGCCGGGGCAAGGCAGAGCGCGAAGCTCAGCAGCACCGTAAGCAGCGAATAGACCATGGAGGAACCGAGATGCCGCGCAATCGGCCAGGCCTGGGAAACGACGTATTGCATGGCGCGGGGGTCCGTTTCCCGTGGGAAAAGGCTCGGATAGCTCCAGCCGGGAGCGAGGACGTATCCTGCCAGCACCAGCAAAGGGAAGAGCGCGACCAGCGTCAGCCCCGCGAAGTACAGCACGGCACGCGCGGATTCCCTCCTCACAGCTTGCGCTCCCCGGCCTGGAGGCGCGCGGCCACGCGCACGTAGACGGCTATGAATGCCACGGAAAACAGGAACATGCAGACCAGTATGGCCATGGCCGTGGGTCGGTTTGCGAGATCGCGCTTGAAGTAGAGATTGTAGACCTCGATGGAAAGCATGCCCGGGTCGCTCTGCCCGAGCAGAAAGGGGATGTCGAACGCGCCGAAGGCGTAGAGGGTCAGGATGATGAACGCGGTGTGCATCACGGGCTGGAGGTGCGGCAGGATCACCCGGCGGAAGACCTGCCACTCCCCGGCCCCGAACATGCGCGCCGTTTCCACCAGTCGCGGGTCCATGCGCCGGAGCGCGGCCAGGGAAAGGAGCATCACGAACGGCGTGCCTTTGTAGACATACGCCAGGATCATGCCCACGCCCCCCGTATAGAGCGGCACCGGGAAGTCGTCCGGAACAGCGAGAAGGCCCACGGCGTGCAGCGCCGAAGAGAGCCAACCGCTGCGGCTGAACATGACCAGCACGATGAAGCCCACGGCGACATGGGGCAGGATCAGGGGCACCTTGTAGACGACGCCCGCACGTTGCAGGCCGCGCGGCAGCTTCCAGAACACATAGGCGAGGGCCGAGCCGATGCAGACAGGGAGCAGCCCGGAAAGCAGGCCGACCCAGAGCGACAGCCCGAAGGAACGCAAAAAGTGCGGTTCGAGAAGCCGGGCGTAGGCGTCGAGCGCTCCGCCGTCGTGGGGAAACGGCAGGCCGTATCCCAGGGACTGCATCACGGCCACGCCGAATCCGCCGAGAAAAAGCAGGCCGAACGGCAGGGCAAGGGGCGACAGCTTCAGCAGCGTGCGCCCCCACCCCGCCCGGCATTCCGGCTCAATGCAGGACATGCTCCTCCCAGCCCGCCTCCAATGCCTCCAGATATTCCGAAGGAATTTCCGGGACGACCGCACTGGTGAGCACGTCCGTGGGCAGCGTGGCCGCGCCCAGGTTCACGGCTTCGAACTTCGCACGCATCTCCGGGGAAAGCGTGCCCAGGTCGATGGCGGGGAAGTCCCCCCAGTTCGACGGCTCCAGCTTGGAAAGCTGCGCCTCGGGCGACATCAGGAAGTTCGCCAGGAGCATGGCGCCGGGCTTGTTCGCGGCGTTGAAGGGAATGGCCGTGAAATGCAGATTGTAGAGCGCGCCTTCGGCCATGATGAAGGTCCGCACGGACTTGGGATAGGTTCCTTCGAGAATCTTGTTCTGGGCATGCAGGGGGTGGTAGGACATGCCCAGGTCCACTTCGCCGCGCTGGAACAAGGTGTCCAGGGCCGCGCCGTCCTTGGGATATGCTTGGCCCTTTTCCCAGAGATAGGGCTTGATGTCGTTGAGATAGGCCCAGAGCAGCGGCGCATTGTGGTCGAAAAGGGTCTGATTGAAACCGAGCATGTATTGCTCGTAGCCGCCCGTGAGCGCGTAGAACGCCTGCCGCAGGAACGCCGATCCCGTGAAGTCCGGCGGCTGCGGGTAGGTGAAACGGCCCGGATGCTCGCGAACCCAGGCAGGCAGATCCACGAACGTTTCCGGCGGGTCGCTCCGCGCCGTGTCGAATTCGAACACGAACTGAGCCTGCCCCAAAGGAGTTTCATAGCCTTCCACGGGGAAACCGAAATCCATGGAAGCCTGTTCCTTGTCCGCGTGGCTCACGAAATTCGGCAACTGCTCCGCATACGGTCCGAACAGTGCATTCGCGGTCTTGAGCTTCTTGAAATTCTCGCCGTTGACCCAGAGCAGGTCGATGGGGCCGGAAGCTGTTCCTGCCTGCTTTTCCGTGAGCAGCTTGTTCACGAAGACGCCCGCATCCATGGGCACGCGCTCCAGGGTGATGTCGTAGCGGCGTTTCATCTCGTCGGCCACGTACGTATCCACCCATTTGTTCACGTTGGGAAATCCGCCGTACATGTACCAACGCACGGTCGTGCCCCGGCCTGCCTCCTCGATTTCGGGCCACAGCGCCTGCGTCCAATCCTTGTCCTTCGATTCCGGACCGTTGCCGGAACACGAAAACAAAAGCATGGCCAACGAGATCAAAACGACGAGACGTTTCATTGCTGCTCCTTTTTTTCCGGGTCGATGCAATCCGTAATTTCCAGACTGACGCGATCACCGGGCTGCAAGCTTCCGGAGCCGCTGCCCGGTCCGTACGCCATGATTTCGACCCCGGCGACGGCCACCGTGTATTTCATATGATTCCCCGCGAACGCGGCCTTCAGCACCAGAGCCGGACCGGTTTCGTCCGCACGCAGGAGCACGGACTCCGGACGCACGAACACGCCGCCTTCTCCCCCTCCGCGCACAGAGATGCCGATCGCCCGGCGCGCATCAGGCGTCAGCTCGTTGACCGGCCCCAGGAATGCCGCCGCTTCCCGGCTGACGGGCCGCGCATAGACCTCGCCGGGCGTGTCGTACTGCACGAGCCGTCCCTCCAGCAGCAGCCCGATGCGGTCGGACATGACGAAGGCTTCTTCCAGATCGTGGGTTACGCTGATGGTTGTCACACCGAAGGCTTTCTGCGTGTTGCGGATGAATTCCGCCGTGGAGAGCTTGAGATTGCGGTCCAGGTTGGCGAAAGGCTCATCAAGCAGAAGCAGCATGGGGTTCACCACCATGGCCCTGGCGATGGCCACGCGCTGCTTCTGCCCGGCGGAGAGCTGATTGGGGAAATCATTACGTTTCTCCCAAAGCTGAAAATACTCCAGCACGTCCCGGACCTTGGCCCGCACCACCTCGCGCGGAAACTTGCGCACGCGCAGGCCGAACGCGGCATTCTCGAAAACGTTGAGATTCGGAAACAGCAGGTAATCCTGAAACACGAGCAATACGGGCCGTTCCTTGCTCGGTGGCTCCAGGAACTCCAATCGACCCGCGTCCTGACGTTCCAGCCCGGCGATGATCTTCAGCAGGGTGGTTTTGCCCACGCCCGATGGCCCGATGATGGACACGACCTCGCCGCGCTCCACCTGGAAGCTCACATTGCGAAGCACGGGCTGGTCGCCGTACATAAGGCTCAGATCGGCTACGCCAAAAAACATTCCACGCCTTCCAGGTATCGTTTGATGGTGGCGAACGTGTCTTCGTTGCGCAATGCCCGCTCCGCCTCGGCATATTCGTGATAGGCCATGAAGCACCAGGACAACCCGCGCAGAAGGATGGTCTTTTCCAAAATGGCCGTACGATGATCCAAGGCTTCCGGGTCAAGGACTTCCCCGGTTTCCCGCTTCCACTGGCTCGCGTATTCCGCCAGGAAGGCCGCCCGGGCTTCAGGCGTGAAGCGGTAATTCGTCTTCCAGAGGGTCGTCGTGGGAGCGAGAAAATGGCCCAAGTCCTGATGCCTGCTCGAAAGCACGGCTTTTTCCCAGTCCACAAGCCAAGCCCGCTCTCCTTCGACGAGAAAATTGCCCGAATTGACTTCGGTGTTCACGATCACCTGGGGCTCGCCGATGAATTCGCCTTGGGTCGCGGCATGCAGTTCCATGATCTCGGCATGGTACGCAAGAAGTCGCTTGCCGACATCCGGCTTGGCGTGGTTCGGCAAATGACGTCGAATCAGGCCGAGACTCTCTTCCGCGATGTCGCGCACGGGATCCGGCTGGCACACCAGCCCGCCGCATTCCGGAGACTTCGAAAGGACATCCTTCGGAATCTCAACGGAGTGCACTCGCGCGAAGATCCGGGCCGCCTTGTCCGCGTCGCGTTCATATGCAAACGGCCCGCCCGGCAGGTATTCCATGAGCAACGCGCCGCCCCCAAGTCCGCACACCGCCGAGGCCAGGGCCAAAGGCCGCGGGGTGACATCCGATCCAGAAAGCAGATTCAGCACCCTGAATTCATATTCGATCTGATTCGCAAGGCCGAGCTGGCTTCCGTGGTTGATGCGCAGAACCCGTTTCCGGTCCCGTGCAAGCAGCAGCCAGTTCTCATTGTATTCGCCCTGCGCCAGGAAACGCAGGACAACATCTCCGCCCTCATGCGGGAGCCAACCTTCACGCACCAGGCAACGCCGAATCTGCTCTTCCCATTCCATGCCCTGTTTTGCCACATCCCGGCATTGCAGACAATCATTGCGAAAGATATCGGCTTTTTCCGAAACATCGCTTGCGCCGCATAGATGACGGACTTATTTTCAAGGGAAGCAGGAGATACAAACATGTCCGAATCCGAAAGCAAGCGCCACGTGACCCTGAATCTGGAACATTGCCACGGCTGCATGGGCTGCGTTGAGATGTGTCCGGAAGTCGTCGGCTGGAACGATGCCAACGACCGCCCATATCTGAAGCGCCTGGACGTGACGGAAGAAGAAATCCGGGAAGCCATGGCCTGTTGTCCCAAGGATTGTTTCGAATCCGAAGAGGACTAGACCAGACCTCCTGCGGACTTCGCGCGGGGTCGTTTATCCGGACCAATGCCCCACGCGGTGATTCCGGACCGCGTGACCGCGGGACATCCCTCGAAGCCACGGATTGTTCCAGACGCCCTGCGGTCGTCAGTGTCCTGCGGCCTTGGCCCGGCTTATTTGGGGCTCATCCGGCTCAAGCGCATCACTGCGGGAGGCGGCGCCAGCGAGCGCGGGAACCCGGAGCCAAACGAAAGTCCACGCGGGCGAAAACATGGCCCGCGTGGAAGACACCGCGCTCGTTACGAAAGGGCGCGCTCTTCGCTCCAGGCCGGCGCGCCGCAAGCGATACGACCTGGGCGTGTGTCGATCCGAGAAAACAGGACCGCTTCCCGAAAGCGGTCGCTCAAGCCGAACAAGCCCTAAAAATGCTTCATGGCCTTTTCCCAGGCGTCCTTCAGCTCGCCAAAGGCCTTGCCAAGACCATCCTTGACGTCCACCCAAGCCTTGCCGCTGGAGTCGGAAGCCTTCTTGATCTGCTCGCTGACGTTCTCGTACATGGCTTGGGCCTTGTAGAGGTATTGCTTGGCGTCCTTGCCGAGCTGGTCGGCATTCTTGATCTTGGATTCGATCTTGCCCCTCAAGTCGCCCGCCAGAAGGCAGATATCCTTGAACTTGAGCCAGTCCGGACCGAAATGGCAGGAGGCGGCTTTCTTCAATTCGCTGCCCGGTGAAAACTTGGCCACCCGGCGAGCCTCAATCAGCAAGGGTTCCCCGGTCTGGGGGTTGCGTCCGGTGCGGGCTTTTCTTTCCGAGGTTGAAAACGTGCCGAATCCCCTGAGGGGAACGGTGCCGCCCGCTGCCAACTCATCCTTGATGGATTCCAATACGACGTCGATCACCTTGTCGCCCTGGGCGACCGAATCCAGCCCGGCCCTCGCGGCCAGGGCTTTGGCCAATTCCTGCTTGGTCATGGTATCCTCCTAGGGAAATTGAAAACGACGATACCTCAAAACGATGACATGTGACAATGCGTGCCGGGAACAACGCCCTGCGAACGCTGATTTCAAATTCCATGATCATGTATGCAACAAGCTGATTTAACTGAATCGACATCGGAATATTTCCAACATGCCCTTCAGAGCCATATTTCCAAGACTCAAACCCACAAACATTCGCTTGAAAATGCGTTTCTCCGCATCAAGATCTTACCTCCGCGCAATGCCGCGCCCCTCCATGCTGCTGTACTTGGATTTTCATTCGTAGTATGTGGCGCTGCTCGCCTGTGCTCCAGGCAGCCCCCTTTGACCGTCCGTCCACCTTCCCAGAATCCGGTGCACGACGAATCTCGATTTGCGCAGTTGACCTTTCCTATCTCCGTTTGATTCAGAAGTATCTTTGCATTGGCCTAGTACACGTGAGCGGAACACCACTGAGACCCGATACTGGGTCAGTGCTGAAGCAAAACAGCCTCCATGCACGGAATGTTTGGCGCATTTCGGATCAAGCTAGATTCTTCGCCGTTTTCTCGCATTGTCAATTTCATGAGGCTTAACAATTCTCAAAATCAGGAATATTCGTCATATGCAAACGAATTCATATACTGAGCACGCGAAAGAAAACCTACCGTTACAGTTCAAGGTGTTGAAGCTGTCGCTGCTTATTGACGTATTTTCCTGTCTTCCTGTCGTAGCGATAGCCATACTTTCAAACTCGATGATACTTTTTACTGATATTTATGATTATTCATACAATATCATTTCCGGAATCATCTCTGTCACCATTGTCAACAAATTGATCAAAGGAAAGATCACATCTTACGACTATGGATCCGGGAAACTGGAAAGCATGGGCTCTCTCGTCATCTCCGCATTGGTGATCATGGGCTTGATCTCAACAGCGGCACTATCAATACACCGCATTTATTATCCGCAGAGCTTGAATATTGATTTTTCGCTGATCGGCTTTGCAATCAATTTTATCGCCTTGATCATCAACATCATCTTATGGCTAAGAGTGCAAAAAATAGCCGCAGTCTCAAATTCGCCGATAATGAAATCTCAATGGAGACTGCACCGCGCGAATGCAATTGTTAATATGTTTGTATTTATATCATTGCTTGCAGCAATATTGTTCCGAGATTTTTCTTGGGGTTTTATTATAGACCCTGTCTGCGCCATATTGTTGGTCTTTGCTGCTGGATATGCTTTTGTAGGTCTGATCAAGGAAAGCCTGAACGACCTCCTGGACAAAACCCTTGATGAAGACCTGCAGATGAAAATTCTCAGGAGATTAGCGGAACACCATGACTGGTACGATTCTTTTCACAGTGTAAAATCCAGGAAATCAGGCAAGAAGATAATTATCGACATTACGCTTGGCTTCACACCTGCCAAGACAGCGGGAGAGATGTTTGAACTGACTGGAAGACTCAAAGAAAAACTTGAAAACGACATACCTGACAGCGAAGTGCAGATCATCTCGCGGATCGACAAAGAGTTTGATGAGACAAATATTGCGAGAAAGTCATTAAGCAAAATACGGATTCTACCAATCACGGAAGCCGACCTTACGGACTCCATGGAGTTGGCCAGAAGATATCTTCCATCAGACAATCCTGAATTGATTCTAAATGTGCTGAAGGAAAGCTGCATGCTTGGCACCAACAGTGAAGAACTCTTGAAAGAGAACATAGTGAACCCACGCTACTGGGTAGCATTGAGCGACGACAAATTAATTGGTTTTTCTGGATACTATTTCTATTCCCATGAGCCTGATTCCGTGTGGGCGGGTTGGGCCACTGTTGATCTGCGCCTTGGCCTGCTTTCGGCAAGGGCTGCCAACAACCTGTTTACAAAAGTCGCTTACGAAGCAAGAAAAACAGGAAGAAAATACATAAGACTCTGCACAAGCGCCTTACCTGAAGAAGCCATGGCAAACAAAATACATTCCAAGTTTGGCTTTGAGATCTATAAAACAGACATTGACTGGGACGGAGTTGAGCTGCTTTACAAGCAAGCCGAAACAGAATCTGTCTTTGAAAAATTCCAGAAGAATGCTTGAAGAGAGTAATACAGAATTTTAACCAGCTCCGATCCATCTGTCGGGCTGCGACCGACAAGCGCCAGCTTCGCGGACCGGACTCTCTCCCACAAGTTCGACAGCAAACCCGCAAGGCTCCCAAGGCCTTGGAAGTGCGTGGCGTCGAGCATCATCCCGCTGGACTCATCCAGCTTGTGCCGAGGCCTTTTTCGGTCGGCCCCACGGGCAGGCCCGGATGCATACCCCGCAGATGGGGTGCTCGATATGTTCGAGCTTTTTGTTTTCGACCATGACGCGCTGCTTGCAGCGTTCGAAGAACAAGGCTTCTTCGCGGCGTTGGTAATGGCTCTCGGTGTTCACGTTGCGGATGGCTCCGACAGGGCAAGCGTCGGCACAGGCGCTGCACCCCGCGCAACGGTTCCTCAAAGGCTCATCCGCGACAAAAGGCGCATTCGTCAGGATGCTGACCAACCGGATTCGCGGGCCGTACTCCGGGCTGACCGTCAGCAGGCTTTTGCCCTGCCAGCCCACCCCCGCGGCCACGGCCACGGCTTTATGCGAGACGGCTCCCCGCAACTCCGAGGCATCCACTGTTTTGGATGCCGGGATGGGCAGCGCCGACCAGCCCCTCTCCTGAAGCCAGAAGGCCGAACGGGCGGCAAGACCGTCGAGCATGGCGTTCACGACCTGATAATGCTCATGGTAGAGCGGCGTGGGCACGTCCTCGATCATGTCCAGCACCGCGTCGGAAAGGTGCAGTGCCAGGCTCACGGCGCGGGGATACGCCCCCCACAGCCCTTCGGGCCGGGTCGGCAATCCGTGCAGCCGCGCAGTATCGGCAATCCCCACCAAATGAGCGCCCATATTCCGGGCCGCATCCTTGAACTGCGAAGTCAACTGTTCCGACATCGACAACCTCAAAGCAAATGGGATCTCGCGACGCATTGAGCGTATCTTCAGCTTTTTTGGAACGGGCCGCAGCATTCGCTGCTGCAACAGCTGTCCAGAAGAAAGCCGTTGTATGCATGAAAAATACGTTCCAACTTGGACCGCTGGTCCGGGCTGAGCGGCGTCCTGTCCGCCTTTTCCGCTGCGCGCTGCAACTCTTCCCAGCGGGGCACGGCCCGCATCCCCTCTTCCAATACTTCTCCGCTCGCCGGATCAATGAGTGCGGCGTCCCGGCTGTCCGTGGCCAATGCCAGAGGAGCGGGTCCGTTGTCGATGAGCCTTGCGGCCACGGCGGTTTCCCGGACAAAGCTGCCGACGCAGCCCGAGCAGAAGACTACCACGAGGAGCGGTCTGCCCGCGTCATCGTAGGCCACGAGGTCGAGATTGCGGTTGAACCTCTCCCCGTCCACTTCGTAGCTGAAAGGCACCTTGGCCCGCAGCCGTTCGCGCGGGTAGCCGAGCTCCTCCACGAGAAGACGGGCCAAAGCCTGCCGGAATTCCTCGTAGGTGGTTTCCTCGATTTCCTCTCCGGTCAGATAATCCCGCAACGTGTTGCCGAGACTGACTTCATGCATGAGTACCTCCTTGGCGGCCCGTGCCGTCCAAGTACGAAATAACACGGCAGAAAAAAAAGGGGAACTTCCGCGGAAGTTCCCCCTGGAATGCTGTTCGCCGACAGGCTACGGCACGAGGGCCTTGCCCGCCTGGATGGCGATGTTGAAGACCGGGCCGGGCACCAGGCCGAAGATGAAGACCACGGCGGCGAGCAGGCCCGCTCCGGCAACGCTGAACGCGCTGGTGTCGGGCAGGGGCATGTCGTCGTCGGCTTCATGAGTGTAGGCGTGGCGCACGAGGCTCAGGTAGTAGTAGATGGCGATGGCGCTGTTCGCGGCCAGGACGATGACCAGCCAGTTGTAGCCGTTGTCCCAGGCGGCCGTGATCAGGAAGAACTTGCCCATGAAGCCCATGGTCGGCGGCAGGCCCACCAGGGCGAAGGCGCCCACGGCCAGCGAGAGAGCCAGGGCCGGAGAACGCTTATAGAGGCCGTTCAGATCGTCGAGCCGCAGGTTGCGGCCATCCACGGCCACTCGGCTGACGACCCAGAAGCAAAGCAGGTTCATCAGGATGTAGGCCAGGGCGTAGAACGCGGCGGCGGAAAGGCCCTGAGCCGTGCCCGCGACAAGACCGACCATGACGTAGCCCGCATGAGCCACGGAAGAGAAGCCGAGCAAGCGCTTGATGTCCGTCTGGGCCAGGGCCGAGAGGTTGCCGAAGGTCATGGAGATGGCACCGAGCACCGCGAGAAGGGTCGTGATCTCCATGCCGGGCTTGAGCAGCACGGCAAGACGGATGAGCACCACCACCGCGCCGAGCTTGGGCAGCGTGGCCACATACGCGGCGGTCTCGTTGCTGGAGCCTTGGTACACGTCCGGACACCAGAAGTGGAACGGGAACAGGGCCAGCTTGTAGAACATGCCTGCCAGGAACATGGACAGCCCCGCCACGGCCATGGGATTGGCCGCGAAGCTCCAGTCCATCTTGGCCATTTCGGAGATGTAGCTGCTGTGCGCTCCGGCGAGCACGTAGGAGAAGCCGAACAGGGCGATGGCCGTGGCCACCGCGCCGAAGAGGATGTACTTGATGCCCGCCTCGGCGGCTCTCTTGTCCGTGGCCCGCAGCGGAATGATCGCATAGAGGCTGTAGGAGGAGAGTTCCAGGGCGAGATAGATGGTGATGAGTTCCACGGCCGAGGAGATGATCATCAGGCCGAAGGCGGACAGGGCCAGGAACAGGAAGTAGTCCGCGCGCTGGCCTTCCTCCAACGTCGGCTGGCGGGTGGCGTTGACCACCGCCACGAAGAAGCCGAAGGCGATGGCTCCCTTGAAGAACTGGGACATGGAATCCACATTGTAGACCCCATAGAACATCAGTCCCTGCGGCGACCAGAACGAGATGATGGTCACCAGCACGCCGAGGCCGGCGAAAAAGGGCAGCCATTTCTCAACGGGCGGTTCCCAGTCCCTGCTGCCCAGGCTGAAGATGAACAGCGCCGTGATGAGCAACAGCAGGTACAATTCCGGGACGATAGCGATCAGGTTGAAATTCACGTTCGCAACTCCCTAGTTCTTCACCGGTTCCGCGGTCCCGAAGAGATCGCGGGCGGCCAGTTGCAACGGTTGTTCTTCTTCCACCTGCACGATCTGGGATCTCTTCTGGAAGTCGTCGAGCAGCTTCTCGATGGAAGGATCGATGAGCTTGAAGAAGATGCCGGGTTGCAGGCCTATGTAAAGCACGAACACGGCCGGGATGGTCAGGAAGACCCACTCGCGGGAGCTGAGATCCTTCCAGGTCTTGGCGCTGCTCGGACGGCCCCAGGCCATCTTCAGCGAGACGCGGAACATGTACGCCGCGCCGAGAAGCGCGCCGGGCACGATGCACGCGCCGAGCCAGGGGTTCGCGGTGAACGTGCCCACAAATACGAGCAGTTCGCCCACGAAGCCGTTGGTGCCGGGGAATCCGAGAGAGGCCAGGGCGAAAAGCCCCCAGAAGAACATGAAGGCGGGTAGATACTTGCCAAGCCCCATGTTGTCCTTGATCTCACGGCTGTGGCTCCGTTCGTAGACGGCGCCGATCATCATAAACATCGCGCCGGTGACGATGCCGTGGTTGAGCATCTGGAACAGCGCGCCTTCGACCCCCCTCAGGTTGAAGAGGAAGATGCCGAGGGTCACGAAGCCCATGTGCCCCACCGAGGAGTACGCCACCAGTTTCTTGATGTCCGTCTGTCCGAGAGCGACCGCACCGCCGTAGAGAATCGAAGCGATGGAGATGCCGATCATCAGCGGCGCGAAGTATTCGCTGGCCGCCGGGGTCAGGGGCAGACAGAAGCGCAGGAAGCCGTACGTTCCCATTTTCAGCAACACGGCCGCCAGGATCACGGAACCGGCCGAGGGGGCCTGCACGTGGGCCGCGGGAAGCCATGTGTGGAACGGGAACATGGGCACCTTGATGGCGAAGGCGAGCGCCATGGCCAGGAAGCACCAGAACTGGAACCGGAAGCTGAAGTTCATGGTCATCAGCTCCGGAATCGAGAAGGTGCCGCCCGCCACCCGGAAGGCCACGATGGCCACCAGCAGCATGACCGAGCCCGTCAGGGTGTAGAGGAAGAACTTGATCGAGGCATAGCGGCGCTCGTCGCCGCCCCAGACCGCGATCAGCAGGTACATGGGTACCAGCATCGCCTCCCAGAAGACGTAGAACAGGACCAGATCGAGCGCGCTGAACACGCCGATGCAGGCGCTGGTCATGAACAGGAGGCAGAAGTGGAACTCTTTGATTCGTTTACCGATGTAGGTCCAGGAACACATCACGCAGAGCGGCAGCACGGCGATGGTCAGCAGCACCATGAGGTAGCTGATGCCGTCGATGCCGATGTGGTATTCCAGACCCCACTCGCCCACCCAGGGAATCCGCTCGACGAACTGGAACTCGGATGAGAAGTTGAACCAGTAGAGCGGGATGGCCAGGATCAGCTCCACTATGGAAGCGATCATGGTGTACATCCTCACGGCTGCGTCGCCGCGAATGATGAACAGACCCGCCGCCGCCAAGAGCGGGAACACTATCAATGTGGTCAGAACCGGATAGCCGAAGTCCAAAGCGCGTCTCCGTTAGTTTTTCCGGTCTAGGCGAGGTACCAGACCAGAGCGAACACACACAGCGCCAGAATGGCGGCCAGCCCAAGGTAATCCTGCAAGCGGCCTGTCTGCACCCTGGCGCCAAGCTTGCCGACGTTCATGACCGAATAGGCCGACCCGTCCACGACGGTGTCGATGCCCTTGCGGTCGAACCAGGCGGAGCCTGAAGCGAGTCCCAACAGCCCGGCAAGACCGCCGACACGATAGACCTCGGTCCAGCGGTCGTCGATCCAGGCCAGGGGACGGCAGACCAGCCACAATACCAACTTCCCGATGAGACGATAGAAATAATCGAAATCGAGATTGAGCTGCTTGTGCGGAGTGATGATCTTCCTGCAGAAGTAGAACGCCAGACCCGAAAAGCCGAGAATCAGCAGGGACTGAAGCACATGCCAGGTGGTCCAGGGCACGTACATTTCCTCCACCGCGAAGGGCAGGTAGGCGTACAGCATCTGCGGATAGACGCCCTGGGCGATACACAGAGCGCCGCCCATGCTCATGGCCAGATACATGTTCCAGGGGATGGGCTTGAGCGTGCGGTCGCTGAGCTTCTTCCCGCCCCAGAAGGCGAAATACGGAAGCTTGATGCCCACCGAGATGAACGTGCCCACCGCAGCGATCTCCATGCCCGCAGCCAGCCAGGGGCGATGCGCCTCGGCCGCGCCGGTGATGGTCATGGTCTTGGAAATGAATCCGTTGAACAGCGGCCAGCCGGAGATGGACAGAGCCGCGATCATATAAAGCAGCATGACCCAGGGCAGCTTGCCGACCAGGCCGCCGAGCTCGTCGAGCTTCTGGGTTCCGGTCGCGTAAAGCAGGCAGCCGACGCCCATGAAGAGCAGGCCCTTGTACAGGATGTGCGCATAGGCGTGGGCGCAGGCGCCGTTCAGCGTCATGGCCGTGCCGATGCCGATGCCCGCCACCATGTACCCGACCTGGGATACGATGTGGTAGGACAGAATCCTGCGGGCGTTATTTTCCATGCAGGCGTAAAGCACGCCGTACACCGCCATGCAGGTACCCGCCACAGCCAGGATCTCCCAGCCCGCGAAGCCTCGGCAAAGCACGTAGACCGCGGTCTTGGTGGTGAAGGCACTCATGAACACCGAGCCGGTCACCGTGCCGCGGGGATAGGCGTCCGGCAGCCAAGCGTGCAGGGGAACCACCGCCGAGTTCACGCAGAAGCCCGCGAGAATCAGCCAGTGGTAGAAATGCGCATTGGCCGGGTTGATGTACTCGAAGGCGAAGGAACCCGTGGCCTGATACTGGAAGAGCAGCCCGGCCAGCAGGAACAGGCCGCCGACCGTATGGTACAGGAAGTACCGGAAGCCTGCGCGGGTGGAGGCTTCGTTGCGGGCCAGCCAGATCAGGAAGGTCGAGCCGATGCTCATCAGCTCCCAGAACACGAAGAGCGTCAGGTAGTCGCCCGAAAAGACGCAGCCGAGGCCGCCCGCCACATAGAGCGCGGCGCAGGCGTGCTGCATCTTGTCTTTGACGTGCAATGCGTAGGTGAACCCGATCAGCGAGACGATGGAAAAGACCTGGGCGAAGATGATGGACAGTTTGTCCACCCTGCCGAGGACGAGCGTCTCACCCATCCAGTTCAACGTGCCGTAGACTCCCGGCTGCATGGCGAAGACCGAATAGACGGCGATGAGCGGCGGCAGAAGCAGCAGCCAGCGCCAGTATTTCGAATCTCCCTTGAAAAAGGGCAACGCCAGGGCCAGGGCCAGAAACCCTAACGATGGATGGATGAAACTAGTCGCCTGAATCATAGAATTCCTCGTTCCGAGCGATGAAGGGCTGAACGATTTTCTTCATGACGATAACCATGGCCAGACCGAACACGAGCCCGAAGCCAGCCCAGAACCCCGTATACTTGTCGATCACGAAATGCGGCTCATGCGTGTTCCAGATGAAGTTGAGGCCGACGAGGACCGCGAGGATCACGTACATGATCGTCCGGAAGGTACTCCCCTTCTCCCTCAGCTTCTCGAAGAAAGCGCCGAGCGGTGTGAGTTCCGCCATTACAGCCCCCTAGAAGATGCCGTTGCCGAGCACCTTAATGAAGTTCAGGAACGTCTCCGGGAACAAGCCCAGGAAGACCGAGATCAACGCCGTGGTGAAGAGCGGAATGACCATGGTCTTGGACGGTTCGGAATACTGCTCCAAATTTGCACCGGGCAGCGGCTTGAAGAAGAAGGCCCGGATCAGAATGGGTACGAAGTATCCGGCGTTCAGCGCCGTGGAAAGCAGGAGAGCCACCAGCAGCACGGTCTGGTGCGCGGTGAGCGCGCCGTTGACCAGGTACCACTTGGAGACGAACCCGCAGACGGGCGGCATGCCGATCATGGACAGCGAGGCGATACCGAAGGCCGCGAAGGTCCAGGGCATGCGCCAGCCGTATCCGTTCATTTGGCTGATCTTCTTGTTGTGCGTGGCCACATAGATGGCGCCCGCGCAGAAGAACAAGGTAATCTTGGAGAAGGCATGGTGCGGGATGTGCATGATGCCGCCCTGCACCGCCATGGGGGTGAGCATGCAGACGCCGACCACGACGTAGCTGAGCTGCGAGACCGTGGAATAGGCCAGTCGCGCCTTGAGGTCGTCTTTCGTCAGTGCGATGAGCGATGCCACCACGATGGTGAAGGCCGCGAGGTAGGCCGTCGGGATGCCCAGGAAGAGCGAGTTCATGGTCTCCAGACCGAACCCCGAAAGGACGATGCGGCAGACCGAGAACACACCGGCCTTCACAACCGCCACCGCGTGGAGCAACGCCGAAACGGGCGTGGGCGCGACCATGGCCGAAGGCAGCCAGTTGTGGAACGGCATCAGCGCGGCCTTGGCCAGACCCGCGATGTACAGGGCGTAGGTCACGGTCACGAGGTAGGGATGATCCGCCACCACCTGGGCCGGGAACATGCCCGTGACGATGTTGCCGAGCTGGAAGTCCAGCGTGCCGCAAAGCACGTAGGTCAGAACCATTGCCGGCAGCAGGAACAGCTTCGACGTACCCATCAAATAGACCAGGTACTTCCTCGCTCCCGTGAAGGCCTCTTCGTCCTCGTGGTGCGCGACCAGAGGATACGTGAAGACCGTGATGACCTCGTAGAAGAGGTAGAGCGTGAAGACGTTGGCCGAGAAGCTGACGCCAAGAGCGCCGAAGATGGCAATGGCGAAGCAGAAGTAGTAGCGGGTCTGGGCGTGTTCGTTCAGACCGCGCATGTAACCGATGTTGTAGCTTGTGGCGAACATCCAGAGGAAGGAGGCGATCAGGGCGAAGATGATGCCCAGGCCGTCCAGGCAGAAGCTCACCGAGATGCCCGGCATGATGGTGAACAGCTTGTAGTACAGGATCTGGCCGTTCAAGATCGCCGGCACGAACGAAAGGTTCGCCAGGAAGGTCACGGCGCCGGCGATCAGGGAGACCGCCTCGCGCTTGTAGATGTCCTTCCTGAAAAGCCAGATGAAGTACGGCGCGAGCAGTGTCACCGCCAGGGGCAGAAGCAGGCGTGCGCTCTCAGTCATAGCTAATCCTTCAGCGTGGAAACTTCACGGGTTTTGGTGGTCCCGAATCTCTTGGCTACCACCACGATGATGGACAGCACCAGCGTGGCCTCCGCCGCAGCGAGGCCCATGACCAGAAGCGTGCCCAGCTGGCCCAGAACGGCGTCCGCCTCGGTAAGCTGGGAGGCGGCCACGATGGACAGTCCCGCCCCGTTGAGCATCAGCTCCACGGAGATCAGCATGCCGACCAGACTTCTGCGCTGGACGATGCCGAACAGGCCCAGGCAGAGGAGCAGGAGCGCAACCAGTTGATAGAGTGTCAGCGGACTCATTTCTTCCCCCTCTTCTCCAAGGCGAGCAGCACGGCTCCGGACATGGCCACGAGCAGAACCACGGAGATCAGCTCGAAGGCCAGGAAGTAGGATTCAAGCAGACCGTGCCCGAGCTGCTGGATGGTCACGTCGGCCGGGGTCGTCAGACTTGCCGGCGGCTTGTTCATGATCAGCCAGGAGAGCACGCCGCCCACGGACATGATCGCGCCGAGGGCGTAGAGGTGTTGCCGGATGGGCGATCCCTCGCTCTCGTCGCCGCGCCCGTGCGCGTCGGTGAGCATGACCGCGAAAAAGATCAGCACGGCCACCGCGCCCACATAGATGAGCAGCTGCATGAACGCCATGAACGGAGTTCCCAGGAGCATGTACATGCCCGCCACGCCTATGAGCGTGCTGATCAGACCGATCAGGGCGCGCACCAGGCTGCTGCTGCCCACCGCCACGATCCCGCCGCCCAGGATGATGAGCGCGTAGATCCAGAATGCGATTTTAGCCATCAGTTCCATAGTGCCTTACGCCTCTTTGCTTGCCGCTTCGGCCGTCTCGGCCTTGGGGGCCGTCCCGGACGCCTTGGCGGCGTTTTCCGCCTGTCGCTCAAGTCTTTTCAGCAGGTCGAGCTTGAAATCCTTCCTGCTGGTGCCGACAAAATAGATATTGTGGGAATACTGAAGCGATCCAACCGGGCAATTCTCGATACAGGTGCCGCAAAGGCTGCACAGGCTGTAGTCGTAGAGAAACTTGGCCGGTTCCTTGGGAGCCTTGGGCTTCTTGACCTCTTCGCCGCGTGCTTCGGCTTCCTTCATGGCCTGCTCCTCTTCGGGAGTGGGCTTGGGAGCCTTGGCCTTGACCACCGTCAGACAGCCGCTCGGACAGTTGGTCACGCACATCATGCAGCCGATGCACTTGGGCTTCGCCGGATTCTTCGGCTTGGGCACGAGTTCCACATGGCCGCCGAAGGTCTGTTCCACTTCCGGGTCCACGGTCTGGCGCGGGTAGTGCACCGTCACCGTGGGCTGGAGGAAGTACTTTCCCGTGACCTTGAGGCCCACGAAGAGGCTCCAGAGGTCTTTGACGCTTTGGAAGATATCTTTCACTGCGCTCATAATCTCTACCGCACTCCCCTAGAACACCTTCATGAAGAAAGCGGTTCCCAAAAGGTTCAGGGTGGCCAGTGGCAGGAGCCACTTCCAGTTGATATTCAGCAGCTGGACAAAGGTGACGCGGGGGTAGGTCCACCGGATCCACATGATGAACAGGACGATAGCGTAGACCTTCGGGATGAACCACCACCAGCCGTCCGAGCCGAAAGGCCCCTGGAAGCCGCCGAGGAAGAGGACCGCGGCAACGCTGGAGACCACGACCATGTAGCCGTATTCCGCCAGGAAAAAGAGGCCGAAGCCCATGCCCGAATACTCGGTATGGAAGCCCGCGGTCAGTTCCGACTCCGCTTCGGGCAGGTCGAACGGGGCGCGGTTGGTCTCGCCCACGGCGCTGATGATGAAGATGATGAAAGCCAGGGGCTGATAGACCAGGTTCCACTGCCAGGGCCAGGGCCCCTGCCCATCGGTGATCGCCACGAAGTCGAGCGAGCCGGTCATGAAGGCGATGGCCAGGACCGAAAGCAGCAGCGGGATTTCATAGGCCACGGACTGCGCCACGGCGCGGCCGGCGCCCAGCAGGCCGTATTTGTTGTTGGAGGCCCAGCCCGCGAGAAGCAGGGCAAGCACGTTGAAGCCCGCAAAGGCCAGGATCAAGAGCACTCCCAGGTCGACCTGCATGCCCGTAAGGGTCGGGCCGTACGGAAGCACCAGGAAAAGCAGCATCACCGGCAGCATGGACAGGATCGGTGCCATCCAATACAGGATCGGGTCCGCTCCGCTGGGCATCAGCAACTGTTTGCACATCAGCTTGACGCCGTCGAAGAGCGCCTGGATGATGCCGTGGGGACCGGCCTCGAACGGACCGGGACGACGCTGGATGAAGCCGGCGACTTTCCGCTCCAGGTAGACCAGCACCAGTGCGTTGATGCCGACCCAGGCCAGCGTGATGACCAGTGCGATGATCAAATGCAAGAGTTGGGGATGAATACTCATTCGCGCTCCCTACCTGTCGATTTCCGGAATGATCAGGTCCAGGCTGCCGAGAACCGCCACGGCGTCCGCAAGCAACATGCCCTGGGACGCTTCGGCGAAGCAGCTCAGATTCGAGAACCCCGGCGCGCGCAGCTTGACGCGGTACGGGGTTTTGCTGCCGTCGCTGGCCACGTAGAATCCGACCTTGCCGCGCGCGCCTTCCACGGCGAAGTAGGCTTCGCCGGCGGGCATCTTGGCGGTCGGCTTGGGCGCTCCCTTGACGAGGAACGGTCCCTCGACGCCGGACAGCTGCTCCAGAGCCTGTTCGATGATGTTGCAGCTCTGCTCCATTTCTTCCATGCGCACCAGATACCGGCCCATGGAGCAGGCAGTGGTCTGGGTCGGCACCTTGAAGTCGAAGCGGTCGTAAATGCCGAAGGGTTCGGAAACCCGCAGGTCGTAGGCAAGGCCCGCGCCGCGTGCGACAGGGCCAGTGGCTCCGTAGCGGGCGACCATGTCCTGGTCGATGATGCCGATGTCCTCGACGCGCTTTCTGAGGATGATGTTGTCCGTGACCAGATCCTTGTACATGGGCAGACGCTGGCGGAAGCGGGCGATGAAGGCCTTGGTGCCTTCGATGAATTTCTCGTCCAGGTCCGCGGAGACGCCGCCGAAGCGGAAGTAGGAATAGGTCAGGCGCGAAGCGGTGGGCCGCTGAAGCAGGTCAAGCAGCATTTCGCGGTCATCGAACGCGTACATGATCGGAGTGAACGCGCCGAGGTCCAGAATGTAGGCGCCCCACCAAAGCAGATGCGAGGTGAGGCGGTTCATTTCATGGGTGATCACGCGGATGTATTCGGCGCGCTCCGGAACTTCGATGCCGGCGAGTTTTTCCACGGCGCCGCAGTAGGCCCAGTTCCACGAGAGCGGATGGCCGTAGTCCACGCGCCCCAGGTTGGGCATGAACTGGCCCCAGGCCTTTGTCTCGCCCATTTTTTCGTGCATGCGGTGCAGGTAACCGAATACGGGCTCCGCGCGCAGGATGTATTCGCCGTCGAGTTCGAGAACGACCCGAAGCACGCCGTGGGTGGACGGGTGCTGCGGTCCGAGGTTCAAAATCAGGGAGTCGGGCCGGGCTTTCTTGGCGAAATTCCTGGTGTAGAAGTCGCCGCCGACCTGTTCCATATCAGGGTAACGTGTCATGGCTCAATCCTTCCGTTGCCTAGCCCGCAGTGGGGGCTTCTTCCGCGGGCTCGTCCGCAAACAGGGCCTTGATCGCATCGGTGCAGACCTCGGGCTCGCCCAGGGACATGACCGACTTCAAGGCGAGACGCCTCTTGTCGTCCTTGAGCAGCGGCGGATCAATGCGTTGATCGTCTTCCGCGGGCAGCAGAAGCGGGATGAGGTTCTCGTGGCCCTCGAAGTTCACGCCGTGAAAATCGTAGGTCTCCCGCTCATGCCAGTCCGCGCCCTGGAAGATGTCGGAGATGGTCGGAACGCTGGGATTTTCCCGCGAAACGAGCACCTTCAGGGTGATCCGACCGGGACGGGACATCTTGTCGAAATGGTAGAGAAGGAGAATGCCGTCCGTGGTGTCCAGGGCGAGCACGTCCTCGATGTGCCAGGCGTCCTCGCGCAGCCGCTGCACGGCCTTGCGCAACACGGCAGGCTTGAGGAACACGACCCACTCTTGCCCCGTGGCGGCGAAATCGGCCTTGACTTTGCACTCCAGAGGGAGGCCGTCGAACAGATTCATGTTAGCCCTCCTCCTTCAAAGCGGGAACAGGCCACCAGCGCTTGCCGCCGGTCATCTTCTTCTGAAGCTCGAAGAGCCCTTCGAGCAGTCCCTCGGGGCGCGGCGGGCAACCGGGAACGTAGACGTCCACCGGAATCAGCGTGTCCACGCCTTCTACGAGGTTGTAGGCATCCTTGAACTTGAAGGGGCCGCCGGAAATGGCGCAGTTGCCCATGGCGATGACGTATTTGGGAGCCGGCATCTGCTCGTAGAGCCGAACGATGGAGGGAGCCATCTTCTTTGTCACCGTTCCCGCGACGATCATCAGGTCGGATTGCCGGGGCGAAGGACGAAAGACCTCCGCACCGAAGCGGGCGAGGTCGAAGCGGGCCATGCCCGTGCTCATCATTTCGATGGCGCAGCAGGCCAGGCCGAATGTCATGGGCCACACGGACATGGCGCGGCAGACATTGAGGATCTTGTCGACGAGCTGAATCTGTACCAGCGCAGGTTCGACGGTCCCCAGGGTTTTCCTCAGGGTGCCCGTTTCTTCTACTGGTTGATGCGACGCGGCCATGTAAACACCCCTTTAGCCCAGAAGTACACGATGGAAACGGCCAGAACGAAGAGGAAGATGAACACCTTGACGAACGGCAGCCAGCCTTCGGTGGAACCGTAGACCGTCGCCACCGGGAACAGGTAGAGCACGTCCACGTCGAACGCCAAAAAGATCAAGGCGTAGCAGTAGTAGGAAATTCCCCATTTGACCCAGGAGCTTCCGTAGGGCTTCATGCCGCATTCGAAAGACATCCCCAGATCGCCTCCCTTGGCCTTGGGCCCGAGCAGAACGGCCAGGATAAGCGGGCCGACCGCAAACAGAAGCCCGCCGAGCAGAAACAGCACTATGGCGAGATGCAACCAACTGAAGACCATACGTGAACCTCTAACCCCTTGGTTTGCGCGGCGGCCCGGAACCGCCCGGACACACGCCACCTACACGGAATGGTGCTTTTTTTTGCCTCATAACCCAAGTCACGTCAAGAACTTCGTGAAATATTTCATGTAGTGCAGCGATATTCCAGGCCTGGCCTACATCGCGGCGCGGACACGAAAATCCACACCAAAAAGGTCATGATTCTCCGTCGCAATCGACGGAGCACAGGCTTTTCCCAGCCCGTTTGGCGGAATACATGGCGGAATCCGCCTTGCTGAGCAATTCTTCCGGTTCCACGGCATCGTCCGGAAAAAGGCTGATGCCGAGCGTAGCCCCCACAACATGCCGGTCGCCCTTGATCTCGAACGGCTTTTCCAGCGCCGCCAGCAGGTCGCGCGCCACCTTTTCGGCGCTGGCCATGTCGTCCACCGCGGAAAGGAGCACACCGAATTCATCCCCTCCCAGGCGGGCAAGCGTGTCGGAAGAACGAACGCGCCGCTTGAAGCGGTCGGCGACGCCGCGCAAGACCTCGTCTCCGGCCTGATGCCCGTAGCCGTCGTTGACCTTCTTGAAATCGTTGAGATCGATGAAGATCACGGCGACCTTGTGGCCGTAGCGCCGCGCGCTTTCCAAGAAATGCTCCAGGCGGTCGAAAAAGAGGGTCCGGTTGGGAACGTCCGTGAGGTCGTCGAAGTGCGCCTTCCGGTGCAGGTTGATTTCGCAGAGCTTACGCTGGGTGATGTCCTCGATGACCCCCTCCACGAGGATGGGCCCGGAGCCGCGAACCAGTCTTGAACTTTCGGAGAGCCAGACGATTTCCCCGTCCTGCCGCCGAACCTGGAATTCCCAATTGGAAATGTAGCCCTCTTCCTGAAGGATGGACAGGTAGCGCTCGCGCTGCTCCTGATCGACGGCTATATTCTTGAACAATTCCGGAATATTCAACAGCTCGCCGGGCGACGAGTACCCCAGCAGGCGGGCCAGGGCGGGATTGGCGTCGGTCACGGTGCCGTCGAAGCGCATCTGAAAGATTCCTTCCACGGCCTTGACGAAAAACGTGCGGTATTTTTCCTCGGCCTGCCCCAGGGCCTCGGCCGCCTGCTTGCGTCGGTGGATTTCGTGCTCAAGGCGCAGCTTCTGGCGATGCAGGTCCAGGAAGACCTTGACCTTGCTGCGCAGCATGTAGGGATCAACGGGGCGGAAAAGATAATCCACGGCACCGGCCTCATAGCCGAGCTTGACCGAAGCCTCGTCCTGGAAGATGGACGTCACGAAGATGACCGGCACGTGCCGCCCGCGGTCCAGGGCCTTGATGGCCCGGCAGGTGTCGTAGCCGTCCATGCCTGGCATCTGGATGTCCAGCAGGATCAAGGCGAAATCGTGATTCTTGACCAGTTCCACGGCTTCGTGCCCGTTCTCGGCCATGCGCACCTTGCAGTCGTCCTGCTTGAGGAGCTGCTCCAGGAGGACGAGGTTCATGGGCGTGTCGTCAACGATGAGAATTTCCAGCAGGTTCAAGCCGCGCCTCCTTGTGGTGCGTTGGCCGCATCGCAGCGGCGCTCAACCCGGAACACTCCCTGCCCGTCCGGAACGGCGTCCAGGGCGAAGTCGAAACGGTCAAGATCGGTGCAGAAGTCGAAATCCTGTTCCGGTGCGTCCGCACGGGCGGAGTCGAAGAACACCGAGGCCGAAGGCAGGTTGCGCAAATATTTGCGCAGCGCCTCGTAGCTGTTCGGATACCCCTCCACCGCATTCTTCAGGAACATTGCGCACATGGTATCTTCCAGGCTGCGGACTTCGCCCCGGTCGCCGGGCGCCAGAAGCAGCACTTCGGGCGCGGGGCTATTTTCCAGAACGTCTACCACAGCCGCGGCGCCGATAAAAGAGCCCAGGAGCACCCGCTTCGCATTTTCTACGGCGTGAACCGCGGGCGTGCCCGCATCCGTGGCCAGCACCACGGTGCGCGCGGCCAGGTTCTGTTGCAGCATGATGGTGGGAGAGTTGGGAAAATCGAATCCGGCGGGCATGCGGCCGTCGCGTTCTCCGACAAGAATCCAGTCGGGATGGTCACCCCGAAGTGCGAGCGCCTGTTCCGCGTCGCGGGCGAGGAGGACTTCCTTCGCTCCCGCGTCCAGGGCGGCGTATGCGCTGGCCCAGGCTCGAAACACGTCGACAACCACGACGAGTTCGCACTCATACGGGCCGCCGACCAGGGTTTCGGCAATGGACAAACGCATGCAATCCTCCGGTTTGACCGGAAGATATTTCACATTTTCAAGAGGCAGTAAAGAGGGGGCCGCAATTCTTGATTAATGCACCAAGAGGTCGTATCCAGACAATGAAAGCGACAATTTGCCCAACGGAGTATCCATGCACTGCCGCAAACGCGTTCTCGTCACCGGCGGAGCCGGCTTTCTCGGCTCCCACCTCTGCGAATCCCTGCTCGCCGAAGGCCACGAAGTTCTCTGCGTGGACAACTATTACACGGGCGGCAAGGGAAACATCCTGCATTTGATGGACAATCCGCGTTTCGAGCTGCTGCGTCACGACGTGACCTTCCCGCTCTATGTGGAGGTCGACGAAATCTACAGCATGGCCTGCCCGGCCTCGCCGATCCACTACCAGCACGATCCGGTGCAGACCACCAAGACCTCGGTGCACGGCTCCATCAACATGCTCGGGCTGGCCAAGCGCATCAAGGCCAAGATCCTGCTGGCCTCCACCTCGGAAGTCTACGGCGACCCCGGCGTGCATCCCCAGACCGAAGACTACTGGGGCAACGTCAACCCCATCGGCCCGCGCGCCTGCTACGACGAGGGCAAGCGCTGCGCGGAAACGCTCTTTTTCGACTATCGCCGCCAGCACGGCCTGCGCATCCGCGTGGCGCGCATCTTCAACACCTACGGTCCGCGCATGGCCGTGAACGACGGACGCGTGGTCTCCAACTTCATCGTCCAGGCCCTGCGTAACGAGCCTATCACCGTCTATGGCGACGGCTCCCAGACCCGCTCGTTCTGCTACGTGGACGATCTCGTGCGGGGGCTGCGCGCCTTCATGGACATGGAAGAAGACTTCCCCGGCCCCATGAACCTCGGCAATCCCGTGGAATCGAGCATCCTGGAAATAGCCGAGCGCATTGTCCGCCTTACCGGCTCGACCTCGCGCATCGAACTGCGCCCCCTGCCGGAGAACGATCCCACCCGCCGCTGCCCCGACATCGGCCTGGCCAAGTCCAGGATCGGCTGGGAACCGGGCGTGCTGCTGGAAGACGGGCTCAAGGAAACCATCGCCTACTTCCGGCGCGCGCTGGAGTGCAGGCCATGAGCGCATTGATTCTGCTCGACCGCGACGGCACCCTGATCAAGGAAAAAAATTATCTGTCCGACCCGGACGAGGTGGAGCTGCTGCCCGGCGCGGCCCAGGGGCTGCTCCGGCTCAAGAGCCTGGGCTGCAAGCTGGCCGTGGTCAGCAACCAGTCCGGCGTGGGAAGGGGCTTTTTCACCCCGGAAGACGTGGCGCGCTGCAACGCCCGGCTGGCCGAGCTGCTGGCTGCGGAAGGCGTGGAGCTGGACGCGGTGTATTTCTGCCCGCACGGGCCGGACGAAGCCTGCGAGTGCCGCAAACCGTCGCCCGGCATGGGCTGGCAGGCCTGCAAGGATTTGGGATTGCCGCCGGAAAAGACCTTCGTCATCGGCGACAAGCCCTGCGACGTGGACCTCGGAACGCGTCTCGGAGCGCGCAGCGTGCTGGTTTCCACCGGCTACGGCGCGGAATCCCTGGCCGCCTGCCGTCCGGATTTCGCCTCCAGCGACCTCATGGAGGCGGCGGACTGGATCGCCGTCCAGCTCAAGGCCGACGCCCGCAAGAAGTGATCGCCCGCCGGGCTCAGGTCCGCTCGCCCCTGCGCACGTTGTAGACCCCCCGGCCTTCCACCAGGGGCGTTTCCGGATCGTCCGCGGCGAAGACCGTCACGGAGGCGTTGCCCACCCGGTTGCCCATCAACCGGACGCAGGCCTCGGCCAGAAGATCGCCGGGCGGCGCCGGGCGCAGGTAGTCCACGCGCAGGTCGATGGTGGCCACCCGGTCGCCGGGCTCGCCCGAAGCCCAGACGGCGATCCCGCCGCAGGTGTCCACCAGGGTGGAGAGCAACCCGCCGTGCAGGGCCGGACGCCGGGCGTCGCCGATGAATTCCGGGCGAAAGGGCAGCCTCAGCCGGGCGTAGCCCTCGCGGATTTCTTCCACGCGCAGCCCCAGCAGCACATGAAAGGGAATCTCGTTCAGGTGCCGCTTGAACTCATCGTTCGTCATGCGCTTTCCTTTCCAGAAGATCGTTGACCAGCGCCACCCAGGCGTCCATGCCGCTTTGCGCCCGATCCGGCCAGACGAATTCGCCGGGAGCGGGACCGTTCGCCACCCGCGCGGCGAGATGGGCCAGGGCCTTGGAATCCGCCGGATCGTCGAGCACGTTCTCCGGCGGCAAAAATGCCGCGCTGCCGTTGCAGGCGCTGGAAATGACGCGCAGTCCCGAAGCCAGGGCTTCCATGATCGCGTTGGAACAGGCATCGTAAAACGTGGGCAGCACGAAGAGATCGCCCGTGGCGTAGAAGGAGGGCATGTCCTCCACGCGCCCCAGGAAGCGGACGCGCCCCTCCACGCCGAGCTTCCTCGCGAGTTTGACCCAGCGCCCGGCTCCGCGCCCTCCGGCCACATGCAAAACGTAGCGTTCCGGAAGCAGGGCCAGGGCCTCGAGCAGGGTCCGCACTCCCTTGAGCATGAAATTGGTTCCGGCCGTGAGCAGCAGCACCTGATCCGGCCCGACCCCGGCCTCCCGGCGCAAAGCCAGCCGCCTCTCCGCGTCCGGAGGAGAAAAACGATCCAAATCCGGACGATTGTAGATCACCGGAAGCTGCTCTGCCCGCAGGAAGGGGTGAGCCTCCAGCATCCACTGCCGGGTCAGCTCGGAATTGGCCACGAGCACGGGCGTGGTCCGGGCCTGGACGCGCTCGATCCACCAGCCCGCCCAATTGGCGAGACTGAGTCGGCGGCGCAGCGCCTTGAAGGCCCGCTGCGGCCCGGCGGGCCAGGCGCGTCCTGAAAGCGCCCAGAAAACGGGCAGCGGACCGCCGCCCTGACGAAAAACGTCCTGCCGCAAGGTCTTGCCCAGGCCCACGGCAAGGTCGTAGCGCCCCTGCTTGCGGGCACGCTCGGCAGCCAGGGCGAACCAGACCACCTTGAGCCACTTGAACGGCCCGAACCGGCCCACGACCACGGGACGCACCCCTGCGGGCGGTTCCACCTCGGCGCGCGCGCAGATGAAGTCGACGGCATGTCCGGCACGCCCCAAGGCCTCGGCCAGACGGTATCCGAAGCCTTCCGCGCCGCCGTAACGGGAAAAACGCGGCATCATTACCGCGATACGGGCTTGTTTCATAGGCGGACACATTGACAGGCGAACGCGGCAAAGGCAAGCGCGGGACCAGCCGCCATGTCTTGCCTTCCGGAAATACAGAAGGTATTCAACCGGCACGCGCCCACTTCAGGCCGCGCCAACCCAAAGAAGCCATGCACGACATCACCAAGTTCCTGACCGGATTCAAGCGCTTTCAGAAGGAGTGCCTCTGCAACGGCGGGGCGCTCCTGGAGCAGCTCAGCCAGGGCCAGAGCCCCAAGGTGTTGATGATCGCCTGTTGCGATTCGCGGGTGGACCCCGCCCTGCTTACGGACTCCAACCTGGGCGAGCTGTTCATCATCCGCAACATCGCCAACATCGCGCCGCCCTACCAGCCCGGCGGCGGCTACCACGGCGTCAGCTCGGCCATCGAATACGCGGTGCGCCACCTCAAGGTGGACCACATCATCGTGCTGGGCCACCGCCAATGCGGCGGCATCAAGGCCCTGCTCGACGGCTGCGGCCCCAACGACGAATTCATCGACGACTGGGTCAGCATCCTGGAACCTGCGAGGCAACTGGCCATGACCACCTATGCGGGCGCCGAGCCCTCGGAGCGCGAACGCGTCTGCGAACAGGCCTCGGTGCTCGTCTCCCTGCGCAACCTGCTGACCTTTCCCTGGATCAAGAAGCGCGTGGACGCCAAGACCCTGACCCTGCACGGCTGGTATTTCGACCTGGAAACCGGGGAGCTGCAAAGCTACCTCTCCACGACGGAATGCTTCGAACCGCTGGTCACCGTCTGCGAGGACTGAGCCGCCACGGCCAGGGCATGATCATCTCCGCCAGCCGCCGCACGGACCTGCCCGCGCTGTATGCGCCCTGGCTGCTCAACCGGGCGCGCGCGGGCTGGTGCGCCGTGCCCAATCCCTTCAATCCGCGCCAGGTGGCCCGCGTTTCCCTGCGGCCGGAAGACGTGGACGCCCTGATCTTCTGGTCGCGCTGGCCCGCTCCGCTGACCGCCCGCCTGGGCGAGCTGGAATCCCTCGGCCTCGCCCGCTCCCTGTTTCTGATCACCCTGCTCGACTCGCCCCGCGTGCTGGAACCCCGGCAGCCGCCCCTGCGCAAACGCATCGAAGCCTTTTGCGAACTCGCGGAACGCATAGGACCGGAGCGCGTGGTCTGGCGCTACGACCCCATCGTGATCTCCGATCCGACCTCCGAAGACTGGCATGCGCGGACGTTTGCCCGGCTGGCCGAGGCCCTGCGCGGAAAAACGCGCCGCTGCATCGTCAGCTTCCTGGAGATCTACAAAAAATTGCGGCCCCGCCTGCGGGGGCTGCGCGGGCAAGGGCTGAACGTCGAAGAGCGCCCGCAAGCCAGTGCGCCTGAGCTTCTGCCCCGGCTGGCCGCGATCGCCGCCCGGAACGGCATGCGCCTGCAAACCTGCGCCCAGTCCGAGGACTGGACCGAACTCGGCGCGCCCCCTGGAGCCTGCGTGGACCCCATCCTGCTCAACGAGCTGTTCGGGCTCGGCCTGCCCACGCGCGCGGACCCGCACCAGCGCGCCCACTGCCTTTGCGCTCCGTCGCGCGACATCGGCATGTACGACTCCTGCACCTTCGGCTGCGCCTATTGCTATGCCACCCGCGACGTTGCGCGCTCCCGCGCCAACCGGGCCGCCCACGACCCGCTGTCGCCCTCGCTGCTCGGCCGATTCGAGCCGCCCGCTTCGCAGGCCGCCCTGCCCGGCCTGGACCGGAGCGGCTCCCGCAGCTGAACGATCTTGCCCCTGGCGCGGCAGCGGGATATGGTCCCGCCATGTACTTCGACACTCCGGGATTCGATCTCCAGCTCTTCCGGCTCATCAACCAGCAAGGCCACTTCGCCGTCCTGAACTGGCTGATGATCACGCTTTCCTCAAAAACGGCGCTCTTCGCGCTCTTCGTCCCCGCGCTGCTGCTCGCGGTGCGCCGCTGCGGCAAACGCCAGCTCGTGCTCTTCGCCGTGCTCCTGCTGGGCATGGGCATCACGGACATGAGCACCTCGGCTGTCAAAAGCCAGGTGCAGCGCGTGCGCCCCTTGAACAGCCAGCCGGGAACCTATTGCTACGAGGACGGAGCCTGGGTGCGGCGGCCGCCGGACTTCCAGCCCACCAAAACCGCCGGAACGTCCTACCCCTCCGGCCACGCGGCCAACACCATGTGCCTCGCGCTGCTCGCGCTCCGGCTCTGGCCGAGGATGCGTCCGTCGCTGCGCGGCGCGCTCCTGGCCTTGCCTCTGCTGGTGGGATATTCGAGAGTCTACCTCGGCAAGCACTATCCGACGGACGTGCTCGCGGGCTGGCTGTTCGGGATGGTCATTGCCGTTCTTGTCGGCCTGGCCTGGAAGGAATGGGGAGAGAAGCGCTTTCCCGGCTTGCAGGCGAATTGCCGCAGCCGGGACGAATAGCCGTCAGACGGATTCGCCGCCGGGCATCTCGCCTGCGGCGGCCTTGTATTTGCGGTAGATGGAGATTCCGAGCCAGGCCGAAGCCGCGAGCAGCACCACGCTCGTGCCCACGGAAAGAATCAGGCCCAGACGGGACTCGGCGTTCATGCCCGAGCCGAACAGCGCGAAGACCAGACTCTGGGGCAGATAGCCCAGGGTGGAACCCAGCACGAACGGTCCGAGCGGGATGCTGCTGACCCCTGCCGCAAGGTTCGTCAGCAGGTTGCTGCCCACGGGGATCAGCCGGATGGTCAGCGCCGTGCGGAAGGGACTGTAGCGCAGGAAGGCGTCCGCCTTGGCCAGGCGCTTGCCGAGCAGCCGGGTTACGGATTGGCGGCCGAGCACGCGGGCGTACCCCGCGCAGAGCAGGCAGCCGAGTCCGCTGGCCAGGGTGCCGAGCAGCGTGCCGTAGACCCCGCCGAACGCCACTCCCGCCAGGAAGCAGACCAGCTGCCGGGGCAACCCCGCCGCCGTGAACAGCGCGCCGACGCCCAAATAGATGATGACGGAAAGCGGCCCGTTGCCGAGGACATGTTCGCTGAACCAGTCCGCGTCGCGAAGCCTGTCGGCCATTCCCGTGCTGCGCGCCAGCCAGACCAGGACGCCCAGCCCCGCAAGCATCGCCGCACCCTTGAGGGCCGCCTTGAGCCCGCCGCGCTCCGCGCTGTTCTCGCTCATCCGTTCTCTTCCTTGTTCGCTGACCGTCGCCAAAGCAGTCCCAGCGCCAGGGCGCATCCCTGGCCGAGCACAAAGACGGCGTCGTATTGAACCCAGCCGTAGACCAATCCGCAGATCGCTCCGGCGGCGAAACTCCAGAACCACACTCCGCCGGCCGAGCGGGCGGCTCGTCCGGTCCGCAAGCGGACCGCGGCCAGACGCGCTCCCCAGGCTCCCTGCCCCAGACAGGCCAGGGCCAGCAGCCACCAAAAGGGCGGAGGAGTGAGCCCGGTCGGGGAAAGGAGCATCGTCAGATGTTGCTGTCCTTGACCTGATAGCGCACGGTCCGCTTGAGCAGCCAGCGCACCCCGAAAAGATCGTAGGCCCCGGCCACGGCGCGGTCCCAGGTGCCGTATTTGGACTGGCCCTGGTGCCGGGGACGGTGGTTGACCTTGACCTCTTCGATGCGCGCGCCCTGGGCCAGCATCAGCGGAGGCAGGTAACGATGCATGTTCTTGAAGCGCGGAAGCCGCAGGAGCATGTCGCGGCGCATGACCTTGAGCGAGCAGCCCGTGTCGCGCACGGTGTCGCGGGTGATGCGGCGGCGGATGGCGTTGCCGACGCGCGAGGCCCAGCGCTTGGCCCAGGTGTCCTTGCGCTTGGCGCGCCAGCCGATGATCATGTCGTAGCCTTCGGCATACTTGGCGAGCATGGCCGGAATGTCCGCCGGGTCGTTCTGCAGGTCCGCGTCCAGCGTCACGACCACGTCGTGCCGGGCCGCGTCGAACCCGGCGCAAAAGGCCGCGGACTGGCCCTGGTTTTGCGCAAAGGCGAGATATCGCAATTCGCTGTGGCGCTCGGCGAGTTCGCGGATGATTTCCAGGCTCGCATCGGAGCTGCCGTCGTCCACGAAGACCACTTCCCAATCCAGTTCCTGCGGGGCCAGGGCCGCCCGGATTTCGGCGAAGAGGCGCTCAAGGTTGCCCTCTTCATTATATATGGGCACCACGAGAGAGATGGCTTTTGTTGCTGACATGTCCGAGGGGATAAGGAAAAACACGGCGGAAGTAAATAGAACCGATTCGGGTCGCTCCGTGCGCCGGGCTGATGCCGCGCCGTCAGGAAACGCGGAGCCGCCAGGATTCCCGGCTCTGCGCACCTGCGTGCGGAAAACAAGGGCGCGATTTGCGCCGAAAGCAACAAGCCTTTTTTCGAGTTTCGAAAAAACATTGCCGCATAAGCTTGACATACGCACGCCTGGAGGCCTATACGCACCTCTCACGTGACGCGGGGTGGAGCAGTACGGTAGCTCGTCGGGCTCATAACCCGAAGGTCGTAGGTTCAAATCCTGCCCCCGCTACCAAGAACTCAAAAGCCCGCAACCGAAATGGTTGCGGGCTTTTTTGCGTCCGCGCTTCCCGCGGCACCTCCGCAATCCGGCACTCGCCCGCGAATCCGTCGCGATTGCTCTCCAAAATTCGGATCACTCGTTTTCGACATGCGCTTCCGGAAATCTCGCCGGGTTATTTTTCGGATCATTGGTTGACATCCGCACGACCGGGGCCTATACACTCCTCTCACGTGACGCGGGGTGGAGCAGTACGGTAGCTCGTCGGGCTCATAACCCGAAGGTCAGAGGTTCAAATCCTCTCCCCGCTACCACCGAAATGACAAGGGCTTAGGAGCAAATCCTGAGCCCTTTTTCATTCCCCGGCCCTGCGGGACGTCTCTGCGCCGCAACTTTTGACTTCCGGACGCGCAGCTCCTACATGGACTTTCGACACGAGTCGGCAGGGAGAATATCGCATGAGCACCGCCAAAACCACCGAAACCATCCAGGACGCGGACCAGGAACTGCGCCTCGCGCGCACCCCTGCGGGACGCTGGCGGCTGGCCGCCCGGCCCCGGCTGCTGGACCGCCCCGGCGAGCTGGCCGATCTGGCCGCCTTTCTGGCCGCGAACAACGCCAACATTCTGCGCTTCTTCTACAACCGTTCCGAGAATCCCCGGCTCGTCCGCATCGAGGTCGATTGCGCCTCGGCCACGGAATGCGGCGCGCTCGCGGACCAGTTGCAGCGCATGGACAGGCTGCCCACGGACGACAAGGAGCCGGAAGGCGATCCGAACCTGCCCGAAGTGCGGACCATCATGGACCAAGCCGGGCTGCTCGGGATCAAGGCGACGCTGGAGGACCGCCCCGGCAGCCTCGCGGACCTGGCCGAGGTGCTGCGCAACCACGACGCCAACGTGATCCACATGGCCTACGACGGGGACGCGGCTCCGGGCCTCGTGGAAATCGCCCTGGCGGCCGGCTCTCCCGAACAGATTTCCCTCCTGCTGGCGGAGCTGAACCGCAGCGGCCTGCACTTCCACGTGCAGTGGCAGGGGGCGGACGGCGGCCCCATGGACAGGGTCATCGGCCTTTCGGCCATCGAGCAGTTTCTTTTCCGGCTGCGGACGATCCTGCCGCCGGACAAATTGGACAGGCTCAAGGCGCTCATGGAATCCTCGGACGAGATGGGCCGCGCCTTGCTCGACTTCCGCAGGGAATCCGGCGAAAATCCCGAAGCCATGGCCGTGTCCGAAGTCTTCAGCAACATCCTGCACCTGGCCGCCGCTTCCATCGGCAAGACCGGCCCGCGCTTCTCCATGCGCCTGACCGGACCCCTGCGCCTCAGCCGCGAGGTGGTCCTCTACATGCTGGCCTGCCCCACAGGGGCCAACGGCTACCTGCTGCGCACCCGCGACGAGGACGTGCTCGTGGACACGGGCTACGGCCTCTACTACCCGGACGCCCGCGACTGGCTCGCGGCGCACGGTTTCGACCCGGCACGCATCCGGCGGGTCTACGTCACGCACCCGGACGCGGACCACGCGGGCTGGGCCGCGCCTCTGCAGGAAGAGTTCGGCGCGCGGGTCTTCATGCACCCGGACGCCGAGGAGGTCTTCCGCCACGGCAACCGCGCCCACAACACGGGCACCCGTCTTCAGGCCCTGAACGTCTCCTTCACCAGGCTGATCACGAAGCTGACGGACCTGCGTGCTCCGGCGCGGATCACGCACTTCACTCCCCTGGTCGGCGCGCCCGCCGAATTCGGCGGATTTCCGACCATGGGCGGTTTCCGCGTGGGCGACCTGGATTTCCTGGTCCTGGAAAGCATGGGCGGCCACGTGGCCGGGCAGGTCTTCTTCCTGGTTCCGAAACAGGCCCTGCTCTTCTGCGGGGACTACCTCATCGACGTGGCCAGCCTCTCGGAACGGGACAAGCAGACCCTTTCCATCCCCAAATATCTGATGACCAGCACCAACTCGGACAGCCGCGTGTTCAGCCGGGAAATGGCCCTGCTGCGGCGGATGATGCTCGACCTGCGCCGGGACATGGGCACGGACGGCGCGAGCGCACGGATATTCTCCGGCCACGGCGGGCTCTACACCGTGGACGAGGCGGGCTGGACCGACCAAACCGAGGAGGAAGGCGCATGAACGTCCCGGCACGCAAGGACATCCGGCCCGGACTGCACGTGGCCATCGTGCTCAAGCAGGACCAGCGCAGCGGAAAGCTCACGGAAGGAATCGTCCGCGATCTCTTGACCAAATCCCCGACGCATCCGCACGGCATCAAGGTCCGTCTGGAGGACGGGCAGGTGGGCCGAGTCAAGGCGCTTCTGGACTGACGAACCTGGGACAATCCCTCAAAGGCCACCGGCGGCGAAAAAAACGATCACATGATCTTGCGCTTGCGTCCCAGCACCCCTGGCAGCTCTTCAGGCCGCAGGGGCCGCCCCAGCGCCGAGGCGGCCTTGCGGATACGCTCCGTGGCCTCGGACAGGGAAGACTCGTCCAGTTCCAGTCCCAGCTCCCTGCTCAGCGCGCGCACCGCGCCCTTGCCGCTCTTGCCGCCCAGGGCCAGCTCGCGCTCCGCGCCCACGGCTTCGGGCGGATACGGCTCGAAAAGACTCGTGTCCTTGCCCAGCCCGTGCACGTGCAGCCCGCTCTCGCACCGAAAAATATCCCGCCCCACAACGGCCTTGGTCCGCGCCACCTCGATCCGGGCCGCGCTGGAGATCAGCCCGCAGGCCCTCCGCAACACGGCCACGTCGTACCGTGCCACACGGCGACGGAGCGCGAGGTAGGCGGCGAGTTCCTCCGTGGAAGCGACCCCGGCCCGCTCGCCCACGCCCAGCAAGGACACGTCGGCCTGATCCGCCCCGCTGTCCAGGGCGGCCAGAGCATTGGCCGTAGCCATGCCGAAGTCGTCGTGACAGTGCACCGCGAGGCGAACTCCCGCCTTCTCCGCATCCAGCGCCCGGCGCACCGCGCCCACGAGCCGCGCCGTTTCCAGCGGCCCCGCGTGCCCCACGGTATCGGACACCCGCACCCGCGCGGCTCCATATCGCGCGGCGGTTTGCGCCGCCTGCGCCACAAAGCCCGCATCCGCCCGGCTGGCGTCCTCCAGCCCCAAGGACACCTGCGGCACGCCCAGTTCCGCGGAGGCGTCCAGGATCCGCCGAATGCGCGCCAGCGCCTGGCTGCGGGTCCAGCCCAGGCGGCGGGTCAGGTGCAGATCCGATACGGGCACGCCCACGTTGACGACGTGCGCGCCGAGCAGCGCGGCCCGGGCCAGGCAATCCTTGCGGCAAGGGGACCAGACCCCCAGCCGGAGACCGGGCAGAGCAACGCGGGCCCAGACCAATAAATCGGCCAGTCCGTCGCGGCCCACGCAGCCCGCCTCGGCCTCCTCCACTCCCGCCTCCGCGAGGTGAAGCAGAATCCGCCGCCTGAGAGGGGGATCATAATAGGCGCCGTAGAGCTGCTCGCCTTCGCGAAGCGTGGTGTCGATCAGCAAGGGGTCTTCTCCTCGTTGGGGGGTATTCCTGCCTCTGCCGTGGCAATTTGAATGCCAGCTTTGTCCGCCTCGTCAACTCGCCAAGATCGCAGAATATTTTTCTGCAACTCCAGCCGCCCAGCCCTGCTACGTTTTTGTCGTCTCCTACGATTTGGTCTTGTAGCCAGTGTCGCCTGCCCTTGGTTTCCGCCCGCTCCGGAGAGGAGCAGGCCAGCAGCTTAATCCAAGTATTTCAACTTGCTAAATGCACAAATTCGCCACTGGCACGCCCTTTGCCCTTACCATGCCAGCTAACGAAACCAACCCGGAGGTAACTCATGCGAAAGGTAGCCATTTACGGAAAGGGCGGCATCGGCAAGTCCACCACGACCCAGAACACGGTGGCGGGTCTTGCGGAAATGGGACGCAAAGTCATGGTCGTGGGCTGCGACCCCAAGGCCGACTCCACCCGTCTGCTGCTCGGCGGACTGGCCCAGAAGTCCGTTCTCGACACCCTGCGCGAGGAAGGCGAAGACGTGGAACTGGCCGACATCCGCAAGCCCGGCTACGGCGGCACCTGGTGCGTCGAGTCCGGCGGACCGGAACCCGGCGTGGGCTGCGCAGGCCGAGGCATCATCACTTCCATCAACATGCTCGAATCCCTGGGAGCGTATGAGGAATCCGAGGGACTCGACTACGCCTTCTACGACGTTCTCGGCGACGTGGTCTGCGGCGGCTTCGCCATGCCCATCCGCGACGGCAAGGCCGAGGAGATCTACATCGTCTGTTCCGGCGAGATGATGGCCATGTACGCGGCCAACAACATCTGCAAGGGCATCATGAAGTACGCCCAGTCCGGCGGCGTGCGCCTCGGCGGCCTGATCTGCAACTCCCGAAACGTGGACAACGAGAAGGAGATGATCCAGGAGCTGGCCAAGAAGATCGGCACCCAGATGATCTACTTCGTGCCGCGCGACAACGACGTGCAGCGCGCCGAGATCAACCGCAAGACGGTCATCGAGTGGAACGGCGAAGTGCCCCAGGCCGATGCCTACCGCGGCCTGGCCAAGGCCATCGACGAAAACGAGATGTTCGTGATCCCCAAGCCCCTGGAAATCGACGACCTGGAGCAGCTCCTGCTCGACTACGGCCTGCTCAACGCCTAAGGCCCGGTCCGTTTCCATATCCCGTTCAGCACGCTTCAATTCAAGCACGAGGAGAAAACTCATGATGATCATGGTCAGGGCCATTGTCCGGCCCGAACGAGCGGACGACGTTCTCGCGGCCCTCATGGACGCAGGTTTTCCGGCCGTCACCAAATATTCCGTGGCGGGCCGCGGCAAGCAGCGCGGCATCAAGATCGGCGAGGTCACCTACGACGAGATCCCCAAGACCATGCTCATGAGCGTGGTCAAGGCGGCGGACAAGGACTTCGTCATCGAGACGATCATGAACGCTGCGCGCTCCGGCAAGAAGGGCGCTTTCGGCGACGGCAAGATCTTCGTCAGCGACGTCGGCGATGTCTACACCATCAGCTCCGGCGTCAAGGAGTCCGCCGAAGAGGAGGCCACGGCATGAAGGAAGTGATCGCCGTCGTGCGCATGGAGAAGATGAACCGCACCAAGAAGGCCCTGACCGAGGCCGGGGTGGACGCGTTCTTCGCTCACGAGTGCCAGGGCCGCGGCAAGGGCTTCGTCAACCCCAAGGTGCTCGAAGGCGCCGGGGAAGGATTCGAGGAGGCCGCCGCCCTGCTGGGCGAGAAGGGCAAGCTCTATCCCAAGAGAATGATCACCGTGGTCCTGCCGGACGACGAGGTGGACGACGTGGTCAAGACCATCATCGAAGTGAACCGGACGGGCAAGCCCGGCGACGGCAAGATTTTCGTCCTGCCCGTTGCGGACGCCGTCCGTGTCCGCACCGCCGAACGCGGTGCCAAGTCCATCGCCTAACCCCACGGAGCAACGAGAATGGCCAAGACCAAGCACCGGCTCGTCAAGTGGGAGCCCACCGCGATCAAGGAGGAGCTGCTCAGCAAGTATCCTCCCAAGGTGGCCCGCAAGCGCGCCAAGCAGATACTCATCAACGAGGCTCAGGAAAACGAGACGCCGGAAATCCAGGCCAACGTCCGGACCATTCCCGGCATCATCACCATGCGCGGCTGCACCTACGCCGGCTGCAAGGGCGTCATCCTCGGCCCCACCCGCGACATCGTGAACATCACCCACGGCCCCATCGGCTGCGGTTTCTACTCCTGGCTGACCCGCCGCAACCAGACCGACGCCACGGCCGAGGGCGCGGAAAACTACATGCCCTACTGCTTCTCCACGGACATGCAGGACCAGGACATCATCTTCGGCGGCGAAAAGAAGCTGGAAAAGGCCATCCAGGAGGCCTACGACACCTTCCATCCCAAGGCCATCGCCATCTTCGCCACCTGTCCCGTGGGGCTCATCGGCGACGACATCCACGCCGTGGCCAAGAAGATGAAGGAGAAGTTCGGCGACTGCAACGTCTTCGCCTTCTCCTGCGAAGGGTACAAGGGCGTCAGCCAGTCCGCCGGCCACCACATCGCCAACAACCAGATCTTCAAGCACGTTGTCGGCGAAAACGACGCGGACAAGCCCGGCGAGTACAAGATCAACCTGCTCGGCGAGTACAACATCGGCGGCGACGGCTTCGAGATCGACCGCATCCTCAAGAAGTGCGGCATCAGCAACATCGCCACCTTCTCGGGCAACTCCACCTACGACCAGTTCGCCTCCGCCCACGTCGCCGATCTGAACTGCGTCATGTGCCACCGTTCCATCAACTACGTGGCCGACATGCTGGAAACCAAGTTCGGCATTCCCTGGATCAAGGTCAACTTCATCGGCGCCGAGGCCACGGCCAAGTCGCTGCGCAAGATCGCCCAGTACTTCGGCGACAAGAAGCTGATCGAAAAGGTCGAGGCGGTCATCGCCGAGGAAATGCCCCTGGTGGACGCCGTGCGCGACGACGTGCGCACCCGGACCGAAGGCAAGACCGCCATGCTCTTCGTGGGCGGCTCCCGCGCCCACCACTACCAGGAGCTCTTCGCCGAGATCGGCATGAAGACCCTTTCCGCGGGCTATGAATTCGCCCACCGCGACGACTACGAAGGCCGCGAAGTCATCCCCGACCTCAAGGTGGACGCGGACAGCCGCAACATCGAAGAGATCGAGGTCAACGCCGACCCCGAGCGCTACAGCCCGCGCAAGCCCGCGGAGGAAATCGCGAAGCTGGAAGCCGCCGGATACAAGTTCAAGCACTACGACGGCATGATCCCGGAAATGGACAAGGGCACCATCGTCATCGACGACCTGAACCAGTACGAGGCCGAAAAGCTCGTGGAACTGCTCCATCCCGACATCTTCTGCGCGGGCATCAAGGAAAAGTTCTCAATCCAGAAGCTCGGCGTGCCCATGAAGCAGCTGCACAGCTACGACTCCGGCGGACCCTACGCGGGCTTCAGCGGCGCGATCAACTTCTACAAGGAGATCGACCGTCTCGTGAACAGCAGGGTCTGGAGCTACATGAAGGCTCCCTGGCAGGAAAACCCCGAACTCTCGGCAACCTACGTCTGGGAGTAGTCGGTCCGTCCCTGATCCGGGCAAGAACCTACTGAAAGGAACAGAGCATGACCTTACTGAGACATACCCCCAAGGAAATCACCGAGCGCAGCGCCTTGACCATCAACCCGGCCAAGACCTGCCAGCCCATCGGGGCCATGTACGCCGCGCTCGGCATCCACGGCTGCCTGCCGCACAGCCACGGCTCCCAGGGCTGCTGCGCCTACCACCGCAGCGCCCTGACCCGGCACTACAAGGAGCCCGTCTCCGCCGCCACCAGCTCCTTCACCGAAGGCGCGTCCGTGTTCGGCGGCCAGGCCAACCTGTTGCAGGCCATCGAGAACATCTTCACGGTCTATGAGCCCGAAATCATCGCCGTGCACACCACCTGCCTTTCCGAAACCATCGGCGACGACCTGAACCAGATTCGGGACAAGGCGCAGAAGGAAGGCAAGATCCCCGCAGGCAAGCACGTCATCGGCGCATCCACCCCTTCCTACGTCGGCTCCCACGTGACCGGCTTCTCCAACATGGTCAAGAGCGCCGTTGCCCAGCTTGCCGAATCCACGGGCCACAAGAACGGCAAGGTCAACATCCTGCCGGGCTGGGTCGAGCCTTCGGACATGGAAGAGATCAAGCGCCTGGCCACTCTCGTGGGCGTGGATTCCATCCTCCTGCCGGACACCTCCGGCGTGCTCAACGGCCCGCTCTCCGGCGAATACAAGATGTTCCCGGAAGGCGGCACCACGGTCGAGGAAATCAAGGCCACGGGCGACGCCATCGGCACGCTGGCCCTGGGCGAGTGGTGCTCCGCCGACGCGGCGCGCCTGCTCGACTCCCAGTTCAAGGTGCCCTGCAAGGTGCTGGACATGCCCTTCGGCCTCAAGGCCACGGACCGCTTCATCGACGCGCTCCGCACCGTGGCGGGAGTGTCCGTGCCGAACGAGATCAACACGGAACGCGGACAGCTCGTGGACCTGATCTCGGACATGCACCAGTACTTCTACCACAAGAAGGTCGCGCTGGTGGGCGATCCGGACCAGCTCATCGCCATGACGGAGTTCCTGGTCTCCATCGACATGCTGCCCGTGCACATCGTCACCGGCACGCCGGGCAAGGCCTTTGAACGCCGCATCAGGGAGATCACCAAGGAGCTGCCCTGCGAGGTCAACGTCAAGGCCAAGGGCGACATGTTCCTGCTGCACCAGTGGATCAAGAACGAGCCCGTGGACCTGCTCCTGGGCAACACCTACTGCAAGTACATCGCCCGCGACGAGGACATCCCCTTCGTCCGCTTCGGCTTCCCGATCCTGGACCGCGTGGGGCACCAGTACTTCCCCTCCGTGGGCTACAAGGGCGGCCTGCGCCTGCTGGAAAAGATCCTCGGCGTGCTGCTCGACAGGAAGGACCGCGACGATCCCGAAGAAACCTTCGAACTCGTCCTGTAATACCCCCGGCGCGGCGGGGCTTCACACCTCAACCCCGCCGCGCCCATACCTGAACTGGAGACGCCATGCACCTCGACGCACACGATTCCGCCCACCCCTGCTTCGGCCCGACCCCGCGCGAAGCCGTGCTCCGGGTGCACCTTCCCGTGGCTCCGCGCAGCAACCTGCGCCTGCGCTTCGGTTCGCCGCGGCCCGCCGCAACGGCTCCGGCCATCCTGCCCGGCGAGGCCCTGGCCTGGCTGGAAGACGTGGCGGCCTGCGGTGAGCCCGTGGGCATGGTCGGCATCACCGGTCCCGGAGAACCCCTGGCCACCCCCGAAACCACGCTGGAAACCCTGCGCCTCGCCCGCGCCAAATTTCCCGGCCTCTCCCTCTGCCTGACCACGAACGGGCTGGTCGGCCGAGGTCCGGACGACAAGGCTCCGAATCTGGAAGCGCTGGCGGCCGAGCTCAAGGAGCTGCGCCTCTCCCATGCGACCCTGCTCGTGGACGCGGTGCGCCCGGAAGTGGCCGAAAAGCTCTACGCCTGGATTCGCCCCGGCCAGCGGACCATGCCCCTTGCCCGCGCCGCCGCCGCGCTCGTGGACGCCCAGCGGCAGCTCCTGCTCGCCCTGGTGCGCGCCGGAATCACCGTCAAGATCAACACCACGGTCTACACCGGGCTCAACGCCGGACACGTGGAGGAAATCGCCCGCACCACGGCGGCGCTGGGCGCCTCCATCATGAACATCCTGCCCTGCCCGGCTCCGGCCGAGACGCCGGACGAGAGCGCAACGGACGCGGAAGCGCCCTGCCCGCCGGGCAGCGAGCTGCTGGCCATGGTCCGCGACCGCGCGGCCCGGCACCTGCCGCTGATGACGGCCTTCGAGGAATGCGGCGACGCCAGCCTGGAAGCCCCGAACGGGCACAGCGCCCCGGCCTCGGCCATCCTGCCCCGGCCCAGCGCCGAGCGCCCCAACGTGGCCGTCTGCAGCGCCTCCGGCATGGAGGTGGACCTGCACCTGGGACAGGCTCCGCAATTTCTCATCTACGGACGCCGGGAGGGCCTTCCCGTCCTGCTCGGCACGCGCACTGCCCCCGAACCCGGCAGCGGAAGCGCGCGCTGGGAAAAAGTCGCGGAACTTCTGCCCGACTGTTTCGCCCTGCTGGCGGCAGGCGCGGGGGAAAGCCCGCGCAAGAGTCTGGCCGCCAAGGGGCTCAAGGTGCTGCTCGCCGAGGACGGCGCGGGCATCGACTCCGCCGTGGACCTGCTCTTCGGCGGCGGCAAGAAGCCCGGCTGCGGCAAGAAGCGCGCCTGACATTTCGCGAGAACACGCCGCCCAGCGGCGACATCCACCAGCACACACAAGGAGATGAACATGGCCATTCCCGAAAGACTGATCCTCATCTGTCAGAGCTTCCGCGCCGGCGGCGACCCCAAGGGCATCTGCCACAAGCAGACCGACGGCTTCCTCCAATACATGGAAGAAGAAATCCTGGACCGCGGCCTGGACATCCAGATCACGGCCACGGGCTGCCTCAAGCAGTGCGAATCCGGCCCCATCGTGGTGGTCCAGCCGGACAACTGGTGGTTCAAGGGCGTTGACAGCGAAGCCGCCATCGACGCCATCCTGGACGGCATCGAAGACGGCGAGCCCGCCGCCGACTATCTGATCTCCTAAAGGACGCTCCCCATGCCCGCACGCCTCGCCGCCATGCCCCGCACGCAAAGCCCGCGCGTTCGCCCCGCACGCCCCGGCGACATCGACGCCTTCTGCGGGCTGCTCGCCGCGCTCTTCGACATCGAAGCGGACTTCGCCTTCGACGCGGCCCGCGCCCGCAAGGCTTTCGGCCTGCTGCTCGCGGAAGAGCGCGCCTGCGTGCTCACGGCGCTGCACGACGGCGAGGTGGCGGGCATGTGTTCCGGCCAGATCGTCATTTCCACTTCCGAAGGCGGTCCTTCCGTCGTGGTGGAGGACGTGGTGGTCCGGGAAGACGCCCGCGGACTCGGACTGGGCAGGGAGCTGCTGCGCGCCGTGGAGCGCTGGGGGCTGGAACGGGGAGCCACCCGGCTTCAGCTCCTGGCCGACCGCGACAACTCCGCCGGACTGGATTTCTACGACCATCTCGGCTGGCGACGCACCAGTCTCATCTGCCTTCGCAGGCACCCGGCCTCCGAAGAGACTCTCCAAGGAGAACGCGCATGACCACTTCGATCTTCGAGGAACGCAAGGACCAGATCCACCGCACCGGGCAGGGGCCATTCGAACTGGCCTGCAACCGCGACTCCCTTGCGGGCGCCGTCAGCCAGCGGGCCTGCGTGTTCTGCGGCTCCCGCGTGGTGCTCTACCCCATCGCCGACGCCCTGCACCTCGTGCACGGCCCCATCGGCTGCGCCGCCTATACCTGGGACATCCGGGGCGCGCTCTCCAGCGGTCCGGAGCTGCATCGGCTCTCCTTTTCCACGGACCTGCGCGAAAAGGACGTCATCTTCGGCGGCGAACCCAAACTGACAGCCGCCCTGGACGAACTCATCGACCGCCACCAGCCCAAGGCCGCCTTCGTCTATTCCACCTGCATCGTGGGACTCATCGGCGACGACCTCAAGGCCGTGTGCAAGTCCATGAGCGAAAAGAAAGGCATCCCCGTGCTCCCTGTCCAGTCCGAAGGATTCAAGGGCAACAAGCGCGAAGGCTACCTCGCGGCCTGCAAGGCCATGTTCGAGCTGGTCGGGACCAAGGACGATCCGGAGATACCGCCCGTGTCCGTGAACATCTTCGGCGACTTCAACCTCGCCGGGGAAATCTGGATCATCCGCGAATATCTGGAACGCATGGGCGTCAGCGTCATCGCCAACGTCACGGGCGACGGCCGGGTGGACGACATCCGCCGCTGCCACGGCGCGGCCCTGAATCTCGTGCAGTGTTCCGGCGCGACCCTCGACCTCGCCAAGATGATGGAGGAAAAGTACGGCATTCCCTACCTCCGCGTCTCCTACCTCGGCGTCGAGGACATGGCCCAGGCGCTCTACGACGTGGCCGACCACTTCGCGGACAAGGATCCCGACATCGTCGCGCGCACGGGCGCGCTGGTGCGGGAGGAGCTGGCCAACCTGCTCCCGGAGCTGAAGAAGCTCCGGGCCGATCTGGAAGGCAAGCGCGCGGCCATCTACGTGGGCGGCGCGTTCAAGGCCTTCTCGCTGATCAAGGCTTTCCGCCACCTCGGCATGCGCGTCTGCATCGTGGGCTCCCAGACCGGAACCCGCGAGGACTACGAAGAACTGGCCGCCATCACCGATCCCGGCACCATCATCGTGGACGACGCCAACCCGCTCGAACTCTCGGCCTTCATCAAGGAAAAGGACGTGGACGTGTTCGTGGGCGGCGTCAAGGAACGCCCCATCGCCTTCAAGCTCGGCGTGGGCTTCTGCGACCACAACCATGAACGCAAGATCGCCCTGGAAGGTTTCGTGGGCATGCTCAACTTCGCCCGCGAAATCCACGCTTCGGCCATGAGCCCGGTCTGGCGCTTCGTGCCTCGCCGCGCAAAGGCCCTCTGCAACGCCCCCAAGGAGGCAGGAGCATGAGCACCACCACTCCCTACGTTTCCACGACCAACGCCTGCAAGCTCTGCACGCCGCTCGGCGCCTGCATGGCCTTCAAGGGCATCGAGGGAGCCGTCCCCTTCCTGCACGGCTCCCAGGGCTGCGCCACCTACATGCGCCGCTACATCATCAGCCATTTCCGGGAGCCCGTGGACATCGCCTCCTCGGCCCTGGGCGAAAAGCACGCTGTCTACGGCGGCGGCCCCAACCTCAAGAAGGGCATCCTGAACGTGATGCAGAAATACGGTGCCAAGCTCGTGGGAGTGGCCACCACCTGCCTGACGGAAACCATCGGCGACGACGTTCCCATGATCGTCGAAGAATTTCGCAAGGAGTTCGGCGACCTGGACCTGCCGGAGATCGTCAGCGTGTCCACGCCGAGCTTTGCGGGCACGCACATGGAAGGATTTCACGCGGCGGTGCGGGCCGTGGCCGAGCAGTTGGCCGGAGAGAGCGTTCCGCATCACGGCGGCCTGAACCTCTTCCCCGGCATGGTTTCCCCGGCGGACACGCGCCACCTGCGCGACATCTGCGACGACCACGGTCTTGCGGCCTGCATCCTGCCGGACGTTTCAGAGACGCTCGACGGTCCGGCACTGCTGGACTATGAGCGCATCCCCAGCGGAGGAACGCCCCTCGCCGACATCAAGGCCATGCCCGGAGCGGCGGCCAGCATCGAGTTCGGACACTCCCTGCCGGGTCGGCGCACCGCCGGAACCTTTTTGAAGAAAACTCACGGCGTGCCCTGCTTCCAGCTCCCCCTGCCCATCGGCCTGCGCGGCAGCGACGCCTTTTTCGCCGCCCTCGGAGAGATCAGCGGCAAAGAGCCGCACCCCAGGCATGAACGCGACCGGGGCCGGCTCGTGGACGCCTTCGTGGACGGCCACAAGTACATTTTCGGCAAGCGCGCCGTCGTCTACGGCGAAGAGGATCTCGTGGCCGGACTCGTGGAATTCCTTTCGGAAATCGGCGTGCATGTCGTTCTCGCGGCCACCGGCTCGGAAAAGACCGGGCTGCCGTCGAGCATCCGCAAAACCTGCGACGAGCTGGGGCTGAAGATGCCCGAGGTGCGCGAAGGAGCGGACTTCCACGAAATAGCGGAGCTGGCCGAACAGCTCGAGCCCGACCTCGTGGTCGGCCACTCCAAGGGCTACCGCTCCGCGCGCAAATGGAACGTGCCCCTGGTTCGCGTGGGCTTCCCCATCCACGACCGCTTCGGGGGCCAGCGCCTGCGCATTCTCGGCTACCAGGGCGCGCAGGAACTCTTCGACCGCATCGTCAACGCCGTCCTGGAAAAGAACCAGTCCGACAGCCCCGTGGGCTACGGCTACCTTTAGGAGGAAGAATCCATGTCCGCATCGCCACGCATCGCTTCCGACAGGCACCCCTGCTTCAACAAGAATTCCTCCGGCTCCTGCGGCAGGGTCCACCTGCCCGTGGCCCCGAAGTGCAACATCAAGTGCAACTACTGCAACCGCAAGTACGACTGCGTGAACGAGTCGCGTCCTGGCGTGACCAGCGCCGTGCTGAGGCCGCACCAGGCGCTGGAATACATGCACAAGGTTCTGGAAGCCGAGCCGCGCATCACCGTGGCGGGCATCGCCGGACCGGGCGACCCCATGGCCAACGCGGAGGAGACGCTGGAAACCATGCGGCTGCTCAAGGAGCATTACCCGCAACTGCTCTTCTGCCTGTCTTCCAACGGTCTGGGCATGCCCGCCCATCTCGACGACCTGGCCTCGCTGGGCGTGAGCCACGCCACCGTGACCCTGAACGCGGTGGACCCGGAAATCGGCGCGCGGATCTACGGCTTCGTCCGGGACGGCAAGGTGGTCTACCGGGGCCGCGACGCCGCCGAACTGCTGCTCTCCCGCCAGCTTGAGGCCATCGCGGGACTCAAGGCGCGCGGTCTCGCCGTCAAGGTCAACACCATCGTCATTCCCGGCGTCAACGAGGAGCATGTGGTCGAGGTGGCCAAGGTCGCGGAACGGCTCGGTGCGGACCTGCAAAACCTCATCCCCATGCACCCCAACGAGGGAACCCCGTTCGGACACCTGACCGAGACTCCGGGCGACGTGATCAAATCCCTGCGCGCCCAGGCCGGAGCGCACGTGGAGCAGATGACCCACTGCCGCCGCTGCCGCGCCGACGCCGTGGGCCTTCTGAACAAGGATCTCTCCGGCTCGTGCGCCGGACTGCTGATGACCTGCTCCAAGCTGGCCCCGGCCTTGAACACGCGCAGGCCGCATGTCGCCGTGGCCACCCGCGAGGGCATGCTCGTGAACCAGCATCTCGGCGAGGCCACCTCGCTCCAGATCTGGACGGACAAGGGCGGAAGCTACGAACTCGTGGAAGAACGCGCCACTCCGCCCGCCGGGTGCGGACCGACCCGCTGGGAAGCGCTGGCCGACCTGCTCTGCGACTGCAACGCACTGCTTACCGCGGCCTTGGGCGAGACGCCCCGCAAGATTCTCTCCGCGCGCGGCATCGTCCCCGTGGAGGCAGGCGGATTCATCCAGCACGCCCTGGAGACCGTCTACACCGGCGGCGACACGGCAACGCTGAAGACGCCCCGGCGCAAGGCCGCGGCCTGCGGATGCTCCGGCGGTGGCGGCGGCTGCGGCTGATCAAGCGTGTTTCAGGGCCGCCGGAAGCGTGCTGACGTTTCCGGCGGCCCCAAACCATAACCGACAAGGAGTCTGCCCATGCGCAAGGAAACCCTCGAAAAAGTATTTGAATACGCTTCCATGCCCGTGCACGGAACCCTCTCGCGCAAGCTGCGCAAGGGGCTGCGCGTGCAGGTCAACGACGGACCGCTGCATGAAGGGGCGACCATTTTCCTGGGAGACGAATTCGTGCGCATCACCGAGGACAAATCCGGCGAAATCGTGAACACCTACTACGACTGGACCTCCGTATCCTCGGTGCGCACCTACGCCACTCCCGACAACAAATAGACCGCAACCCGCTCCGTATTCATTCAAAAACGGCGGTCCATCCGGGGCCGCCGTTTCCTGCTTCGCCAGACCGGTTCCGGCCTGCGCCCCGTCCGGCGTCCGAACGCCGGATCCGTCAGTCCTTCCTGGCCCTGGCCCGCTCGGCCGCCACCATCTCGTCGAGCCCGAACTTGCGGACGCGGTAGCCCATCTGGCGGGCGGTCAGTCCCAGGTCGCGCGCGGCCTTGTACTGCACCCAGCCGTTGCGGCGCAACGCGGCCAGCACTTCCTGCCGCTCGGTCTGCTCCAGGGTGGCGCGCGGTGGGACGGACGGGCCATGCGCGGAGGCGTCGCTTCCGGCATGCGCATCCGGAAGGGGCGCAACGGATTCGGCGGAAAGGTAGTTCTCCACGGCTCCCCTCTCGATGCGTTCCTCGTCGGCCATGATCGCCAGGCGCTCGATGAGGTTTTCCATCTCGCGCACGTTGCCGGGCCAGCCGTACCGGCAGAGGCGTTCCAAAGCCTGGGGCGAGAGGGACAACCTGCGGCCGTATTCCCGCTCCATCTTGTCCAGGAAATGATTGAGGAGTCCGGGGATGTCCTCCATGCGCTCGCGCAGCGGCGGCACGCGGATGGGAAACACGGAAAGGCGATAATAGAGGTCCGTGCGGAAATCGCCGAGTTCGGCCATGGCGCCGAGATCCTTGTTCGTGGCCGCGACGATGCGCACGTCCACCTGCCGCGTGCGGTTGGAGCCGAGCCGCTCGAACTCGCGCTCCTGGATGACCCGCAGCAGCTTGGCCTGGATGCCCAGGGGCAGCTCCCCGATCTCGTCCAGAAAGATGCTGCCCCGGTGCGCTTCCTCGAAACGCCCCGGCTTGGCCCCGGCCGCTCCTGTAAACGCGCCGCGTTCGTACCCGAACAGCTCGGATTCGAGGAGGTTTTCCGGAATGGCCGCGCAGTTGACCTTGACGAAGGGGAAATCCTTCCTGTCCGAAAGCCCGTGGATGATCTTGGCGATGAGCGTCTTGCCCACGCCGGACTCGCCCAGCAGCAGCACCGTGGCCCGCGTGGGGGCGACGCGGCCCATCTGGCGCTCCACGTCCTGCATGGCCAGGCTGTGCCCGACGATGTAGGGGCCTTTGCGCTCGCGGCTGATCTGCGAACGCAGGGAAAGATTCTCGCGGCGCAGGCGCTCCTCCCGGTCGAGCACCTTCTGGTTCAGGCTCATGAATTGGCCGATGAGCGTGGCCACGACCGTGAGGAAACTGATGTCCTCGTGCCAGTCCACATCGTCGCCGAAGAGGCGGTCCACGTTGAGCACGCCCACGGGATGGGAATTGACGAGAATGGGAACTCCCAGAAAAGAGACTCGATCCTTTTCTATGGTTCGGGCCTTTGTTTTGTCCAAAAACAGTGGCTCTTTCGTGATGTCCGGCACGTAATACGGCTCCGCCGTCTGAAAGATCCGCCCGGTCACGCCTTCATCAAGCCGGTAGACCCCTCTCCGACGCTCCTCGGAACTCAGGCCGTGGGACGCGCTGATGGCGAGATTCCCGGTTGTCCGGTCGTACAGCGTCACGGTGGCGCGCTTCATGCTCAATGTTTCTGAAAGTATTCCAAGAACATTGACGAGAGCGCTCTCGAGATCGAGCGCCTTGTCGATGATCTCGCAGATGGCGGAGAGCACGGTAAGCTGAAGTCCTGCGATTTCTCTGGGCATACGTGGACCTAGCAATCTTCGTTCCACCGCCTTCGCACATTCATGCACTCCAACATCCTGAAATATCGCTGTATTTAATTTTCCCCATTTCGCTAATTTTACAATTTTGAAATTCTATGATTTGAATTGACACTATGCCATGCTTAAAAATTACAAAAAAGTTATCAAAATCAATTCCACACGCGAGCAAAGACGAGACTGCAACTGTGACGAATCATAATGCCGTAAGCTTTGACGAGCACAATCACGCCATGTAAAATGCAGGACAACGATCACGACGAGACCAGTTTCACCGAAACAGACCGGGCATATCATGCAGCCAAGCCGCAGGCATTCCGCAGTATTTCTTTGCACGGACGCATGCTGCATCTTTTTTGTTCTGCTTTTCTTTATCGTTGCGGCCATATCTCCAGCATTCATCTTCGCATCCGATGGCCAGGCCCAATCGCAGACGCGCTCCCATCCCGACATTCTGGTTCTGCTCTCCTACCATCAGGGTTACGCCTGGACCGACAACGAGGTGCGTGGGATTCTCGACGTCCTGGGAACGAACGGGTCAACCGTGGACATCAATTTTCAATACATGGACACGAAGCGCAGTTCTCCCGAATCCGTCTTCCCCGCGATGGAAACGCTGCTCAAGGCCCGCTACGCAGACAACCAACCGACAGCCATCATCGCCTGCGACGACAATGCCCTGGACTTCCTGCTCGCCCGGAGGGACTCCCTTTTCCCCTCCGTTCCCATCGTCTTCTGCGGCATCAACAACTTCTCGCCGGAAAGGCTGCGCGGCGTTCACGGCATCACGGGCGTGGCCGAAGACTTCGACCTGCGCAGCACCATCGACATGGCCCTCCGGCTCCAGCCCGGCGTCCGCCGGATCGTTTCCGTCAGCGACGGCACGCCTTCCAGCAGGGCCAACCTCGAACGCCTCCGGTTCCTCTCCTCCGAATACCGGCAACAGGGTCTGTCCTTCGAAGAGCTGGCCGACCTCCCGGAAGCGGAACTCCGCATGCGCCTCGCCCAACTGAATCCCGACAGCATCGTGCTGCACCTGAACTACTTCCGCTCGCCGGAGGGCAAGACCTACACGCCGCAGGAGAGCATCCGGCTCGTGGCGGACGCCGCCCCGGTTCCCATCTATTCCTGCTGGGCCTGGTACCTCGGTCACGGCATCGTGGGCGGCAGGCTCGCCAGCGGATTCACCCAGGGCAAAGCCGCCGCTGAAATGATCGCCCGCATCCTGGAAGGCACCCCCGCGGACGTCATCCCGATCCTCAAGGACAGCCCCAACGCCTGGATGTTCGACGCGAAGCAATTGTCGCGCTTCAATCTCGACAGGGAAAAGCTGCCCCCGGACAGCGTGCTCATCAACGACTATTCCGGGTTCTTCGAGCGCCACCGCTCCCTGGTGCTCGGCGCGGGCCTGGTGGTGCTGCTCCTCAGCGGGACCATCCTCCTCCTGACCATGAACATCCTGGCCCGCCGCCGCGCGGAGTACAATCTCAAGGAAAGCGAACAGCGCTACCGCGCGCTTTACGAAGAAGCCACGGTGGGCATCATCATCTTCGATGAGGCGCTCCAAATACTGGAAGCCAACCCGTTGCTCCGGCGCAACCTGGGCTACAGCGACGAAGAGCTGCGCGGCAGGGTGCTGACGGAGTTCATTCACAGCGACGATCTCGCCCAACTGCCGGTCCAGGTCGGCTCCCTGTTGCAGGGAAACATCGTCCGCACGCAACGGCGGATGCGGCGCAAGGACGGCGTGTATCTCTCGTTCGAAATCAGCGCGCGCCGCCTGGGGCCGGGCTTCATTCAAGGCGTGTATCACGACGTGACGGCGCGGGTGGACGCGGAACAGGAACTCCAGCGGGCCAAGGAATACGCCGAGGCCACGAGCCGCTCCAAATCGACCTTCCTGGCCAACATGAGCCACGAGCTGCGCACGCCGCTGACCACGACCAAAGGCATGCTCGAATTGCTGCGCGCCAAGTCGCCGCGCGAGGACCAGCAACGCTACATTCAGCACGCGCTGGACTCCTGCGACAGCCTGACGCTGCTTCTCAGCGACATTCTCGACCTGTCCAGGGTGGAGGCGGGCCGCATCGAGCTGCAACTGGAACCATTCTCCCTGGGAGAGTTGCTGGCCTCCATACGCCTCAACCACGGCAGCGCGGCAAGCAAAAAGGGCCTGAGACTGGACATCCGCAGCCAGCCGGACCTTTCGGATCGACTTGTGGGCGACCCTGTCCGCCTGCGGCAGGTGCTCGTGAATCTGGTGGGCAACGCGGTCAAATACACGGACAAGGGCACGGTGTCCCTTTCGGTCGAAAGGCTCGGCGCGCTGCGGCAGGGCGAGGAGCGGCTGCTGTTCACGGTCAGCGACACGGGCATCGGCATCCCGGACGAGCTGCTCCCGACCATGTTCGAAGCCTTCACCCAGGCCGAAACCTCGAACGCGCGGAAATATCAGGGCGCGGGACTGGGGCTTCAGATCGTCAAGCGCCTGGTGCAGCTCATGGGCGGAGTGCTTTGCGTGGTCAGCGAGCAGGGCCGAGGCACGCAGGTGCATCTCAGCCTCCGGCTGGGGCTGCCGCAGGAATAGACGCCCCAAGGCAGGGGCGCCGCTCAGACCGTGTTCAGGACCACGGACAGGGACTTGAAGCGGAACTCGACCATCTCTCCCTTCGCAAGGGCCAGCTCCCCGGCGCTGCCGGTGGACAGCAGGGCGCAGACGTTTTCGCCGTCCTGGGTTTGCCCGGATATCTCCGTGATGACTTCCGTGCCGCGCAGCGAGGTGATTTCCGCCACCACCCGGTTGCGCACGGCGCTGCGCGCGGACGCTCCGACCCGATAGACGTTCACGAGCGGCGCCTTGATCGTGGCCACCACGGGCACTCCCGGCTCCAATTGCAGGGAGACCGAGCTTTCCTGGGTGATCAACGCGCAGAGGCGGCGGCCTGTCCGGGTCTCCATGACCACTTCGGCCATGACCCCGTCACGGACCACCTCGACCACGCTGCCGATGAAGGTGTTGCGCGCGCTGGTGCGTCCCTGGATGTCGCGCAGGGCCAGCCGCCGCACGAGAGTGGCAGCGGCCCCTCCGGAATAATGCTGAAAAACCGCTGTGAGGTCCGCGGAGGACTGGCCGAGGATGTCGCGGACCACGGCCAGGGGAACCCCGCTGCGCAGCAATTCCACGGCGCGGGTATTGCGCAGGATGCGCGGCGAGGAAAGCTCGCGCGGGAAGCCGCACTCCTCGGCGCGGGCATAGAAGACGCGGCGCACGTATCCGGGATCGAGCCGAAAAAAACGCCCTTCCAGTCCGGAAAATTCCGGGGATTGCAGCATCAGCCGCAGGTCGCGGCAAAGCTCCGCCGGAAGCGGCACGTCGCGCCTTGCCCGGTCCTTGCCGAGCAATACCGAGCCGCGCAGGGTGTCGATGTCCAGCAGCTCGTCCAGGCCGAGAGCCTCGCCAAGCCGCGCGCCCGTGTGCCTCAGCAGCAGAAAGACCATGCGCAGCCGCTCGCGCGAACGGCGGCTGGCCGGAGTCCGCGCAGCGTCGCGCCATGCCGTGAAGGCCCGTTCCAGGGACTCCGCCTGCTCCGCGGAGAGGTGGCGCACCTCCTTGGGCACGGTGAAGGTTTCGCTCGCGGGAAGCCGCATGCTGCCAGAATCGGACATGACTCGTTCTACCTCGCTCCCTTCCGGTCTTCAAAGCGGTCACGCATACGGGAATTTGCGTGACCGCGTTGCGGCATGGCCCAAAGCCTTCTATTCCTTGCGACAGTCCGATGGTAGTCGCACGCATCCAACAATGCAAACCTCTGTGAGGCACCCATGAAACGAATTTCGCTGCTGCTCTTCGCGGCCTTGCTCCTCCTGCCGCTGCCCGCCTTTGCCGCGGATCTCTTCATCGCCCAGGCCGCCAACTTCATGCCCGCCATGAAGGAGATCATCCCCATGTTCGAGGCCAAGACGGGCCTGAGCGTCGAGGCCACCTACACCTCCACGGGCAAGCTCTACGGCCAGATCACCAACGGCGCGCCCTTCGACCTCTTCCTGGCGGCGGACGAAAAGCGCCCGGCCAAGCTCTTCGCCGACGGCCAGAGCGAGGAACCCTTTGTCTACGCCAAGGGCCAGGTCGTGCTCTGGAGCATGAACCCCGAACTCTGCAAGGGTTCCTGGCAGGACGCCGTGCAGGCCGAAACCACACGCAAGCTCGCCATCGCCAACACGGAAACCGCACCCTACGGCACCTCCGCCATGAAGGCGCTCCAGGCCGCAGGACTCTGGGACAGCGCGCAGCCCAAGCTGGTCTTCGGCCAGTCCATTGCCCAGGCCTTTCAGTTCGCCTCCACCGGAGCGGCCGACGCGGGCTTCTGCGCCTATTCCTCGGTCTTCACCGAAGAAGGCGGCAAAGGTTGTTTTCTGGCCGTTCCCGAAGCCCCGGAAGTCATCCAGGCCGCCTGCGTGCTGAAGAGCGCCCCGCACCCGGACGCCGCCGCCGAATTCGTGAAATTCCTGGGCACCCCCGAAGTCGCCGCCGTCAAGGCCAAGTACGGATACAAGTAGGCTCATGGACTGGACCCCTCTTCTTCTGTCCGCCAAGCTGGCGCTGCTGACCACCCTGCTCATCCCGGTGGCGGCAGCGCCGCTGGCCTATGTCCTGGCTTTTTTCCGCTTTCCCGGAAAGAGCGTGCTGGACGCCTTCGTGACCCTGCCCATGGTGCTTCCGCCCACGGTGCTCGGCTTCGGCCTGCTGATCATCTTCGGGCCTCAGGCCTGCCTGGGAGGGGCCTGGGAAGGGCTCTTCGGCGAACGGCTGGTCTTCAGCTTCGCCGGCGTTCTCATCGCCTCGCTGATCTTCAATCTGCCTTTCGCGGTCCAGCCCATGCGCGCCTCCTTCGAGAAGCTGGACTCCCGCCTGCTGGAAAGCTCGGCCATTCTCGGCCTTTCGCGCACCGCCGCCTTTTTCCGTGTGGTCCTGCCCAACTGCCTCGGCGGCCTCGCGGCCGCCTCCATCCTCGTCTTCGCCCACAGCCTGGGCGAATTCGGCGTCATACTCATGGTCGGCGGCTCCATACCCGGCGAAACCAAGGTCGCCTCCATCGCCATTTTCGAGGCGGTGGAAGCCCTGCGGTACGAAGATGCGTTCCGCATGTCCGCACTGCTCGTGCCTGTAAGCTTCGTGGTCCTGCTCATCATCAACAAGATCAATGCGAGGAAGCCTTGACCCTGGAAGTGAATCTGCGCAAGAAATTGCCCCATTTCGAACTGGACGTGAAGCTTTGCTGCCCGTCCGGCTGCCTGACGGCCATTGTCGGACCGTCCGGCGCGGGCAAGACCACGCTCGTCCGGCTCATGGCCGGGCTGGAACGGCCGGACCAGGGACGCATCAGCCTGAACGGAACGGCCTGGGTAGACACCGGGAAGCGGATCTTCCTCAAGCCCCAGAAGCGCAAATTGGGGCTCGTCTTCCAGGATTACTGCCTTTTCCCGCACCTGAGCGTGCGCAGGAACGTGGCCTTCGCGGCCAACGACGACGCCAGGGTGGACGAACTGCTGACCCTCTTCGGAATCCGGCATCTCCAGGACCGCAAGCCGCAGAACATCTCCGGCGGGGAACGCCAGCGCGCCGCCTTCTGCCAAGCCCTGGCCCGCGAGCCGTCGCTGCTGCTGCTGGACGAGCCCTTTTCCGCTCTGGACGCCGCCACCCGCGAAACCCTGCGCTGCGAGCTGCGCGATCTGAAGACAACCCTGGACATCCCCATCATTCACGTGACGCACGACCTGGGCGAGGCCCGTTTCCTGGCGGATGCGATCCTCCCCGTGGTCAACGGCCGGATCACCCCGGACTGGTTGGAACGCCAATACGCCCCCTGCATGTGCGGCGCTGACGGCGACGCCCCGTTGAACTAGCCCCCTCCCCACAGGCAACGCCCCGGTTCCCCGCCGCTCTCTTCGGCAGGAAACCGGGGCGTCGTCATTTCCCTCCCCCACGTCCGGCGGCGCATGCGCATGGCGTCCGCAGCGACCTGTTAAAATTAACACAATTCTTTGGTGTCAAAATTCATTTTCAAATCTCTCATTGACCTATTATGTCTCGTGGTGCATGTTTTCTCCATTCATACTGGACGTGTCGTTCCTTCGGCCGATCAGCCCGAACCGCCCGGATAGTTCGACGCGGAGCTTCCGCAGCGGATGATTCGTTTCCGTCTTCAGGGCGGACAAAGGCTTGCCATCAGGAGGAACAACCCAAATTGAAGTCGCCCCGCACTCCACGCGCACCCGGAGAACTCGCATGATCCACAGCCTCCCCGTTGAACAGGCAGTCGGCAAAGTGCTCTGCCACGACATGACCCGCATCGTACCGGGCGAATGCAAAGGCCCGGCCTTCCGGAAAGGCCACATCATCACCGAGCAGGACATCCCGGCATTGCTGCAGATCGGCAAGGAACACATCTACGTGCTTCAGCTCGAGCAGGGCCAGCTCCACGAGGACGAGGCCGCCCGGCGCATCGCCGCCGCAGCCGCCGGCCCCGGACTGAGCCTTTCCGAAGTCAGCGAGGGGCGCGTCAACTTCATCGCGGAGCCCGGCCTGCTCGCCATCGACGTGGACGCCCTGGAACGCATCAATTCCATTGAAGAAATCGCCCTGGCCACCCTGCATACCGGCCAGCAGATCACCTCGCCCCGCCCCGTTGCCGGGACGCGCGTCGTTCCGCTGGTGGTGGACGAGGCCAAGATCGAACAGGTGGAGGCCATCTGCGCGGAATGTTGGCCCGTCATCCAGGTCAAGCCGTTCGCGCGGCTCGACGTCGGCGTGGTCACCACGGGCAGCGAGGTCTACGAAGGCCGCATCCAGGACAAGTTCGGCCCTGTGGTGCGCAGGAAATTCGAACAGCTCGGCTCGCGCGTCATGGGCCAGACCTTTTCCAGCGACGACCCGGCCATGACCAGGGACGCGATCCTGGATTTCATCCGGCGCGGCGCGCAAATGGTCGTGGTCACGGGCGGCATGTCCGTGGACCCGGACGACCAGACCCCCACCAGCATCCGGGCCACGGGCGCGGACGTGGTGACCTACGGTTCGCCGACCTTTCCGGGCGTCATGTTCATGCTCGCCTACAAGGACGGCGTGCCCGTTCTCGGGCTGCCCGGCTGCGTGATGTACTACCGGGCCAGCATCTTCGACTTGGTGGTTCCCCGGCTTCTGGCCGGAGAAAAACTGACCCGGAGCGACATCGTGCGCCTGGGTCACGGCGGATTCTGCGCCGGGTGCGACCAGTGCCGCTACCCGGTCTGTCCTTTCGGCAAATAGCTTTCGGATCCCCCTGCCTTGCGCGGGGGGTGAGGATAGATGGCAACATCAACGTGCGTACAAGGAGGATTCCATGATCAAACGCACTCTCAACGTCAACGGTGTGGACCGCATGGTCATTGCCGCCCCGACGGCTTCCCTGGCCACGGTCCTGCGCGAAAACCTGGGGCTCACCAGCGTCAAGGTCGGCTGCGACCAGGGCCAGTGCGGCGCCTGCACCGTGTACATGGACGGCAAGCTGGTGCGCTCCTGCACCCGTAAGTTCAGCAAGGTCGACAACGGCGCAAACATCCTGACCCTGGAAGGCATCGGCACCCCCGACTGCCTGCATCCGATCCAGATCGCCTGGATGGCCTACGGCGCGGCCCAGTGCGGCTTCTGTTCGCCCGGCTTCATCGTCTCCACCTACGCGCTGCTGGAAGACAATCCCGAACCCACCCGCGAAGAAATCCGCGACTGGTTCCAGAAACACCGCAACGCCTGCCGCTGCACGGGCTACAAGCCCCTGGTGGACGCCGTCATGGCCGCCGCCGAGGTGCTGCGCGGCGAAAAGGATCTCGACGACCTGATCTTCGAGATTCCCGAAGACGGCCGCATCTGGGGCACCAAGTTCCCGCGCCCCTCGGCCATCGCCAAGGTCACGGGCACCTGGGACTTCGGCGCGGACCTGGGCATTCGCCTGCCGCAGGGCAGCCTGCGCTGCGCCCTGGTCCAGGCGGAAGTCTCCCACGCCAAGATCCTGGGCATCGACACCAGCGAAGCCGAAAAGATGCCGGGCGTCTTCAAGGTCGTGACCCACAAGGACATCAAGGGCAAGAACCGCATCACCGGCCTGATCACCTTCCCGACCAACCTCGGCGACGGCTGGGACCGCCCGATTCTCTGCGACGAAAAGATCTTCCAGTACGGCGACGCCATCGCCATCGTCTGCGCGGACACGGACGAGCACGCCAAGGCCGCAGCGGCCAAGGTCAAGGTCGATCTGGAACAGCTCCCCGAATACATGAGCGCGCCCGCGGCCATGGCCGACGACGCCATCGAGATCCATCCGGGCACGCCCAACGTCTACTACACACAGAAGGTCGCCAAGGGCGCGGAAACCGGACCCATCTTCGACAAGGCCGACGTGGTCGTGGAAGGCAACTACTACACCCAGCGCCAGCCGCACATGCCCATCGAGCCGGACGTCGGGTTCGCCTACCAGGATGAGAACGGCAAGCTCTTCATCCACTCCAAGTCCATCGGCCTGCACCTGCACCTGTACATGATCGCGCCGGGCCTCGGCGTGGAGCCGGAAAACCTGGCCCTGGTCCAGAACCCCACGGGCGGCACCTTCGGCTACAAGTTCAGCCCGACCATGGAAGCGCTCGTGGGCGCGGCCGCCCTGGCCACCGGACGTCCCGTGTACCTGAACTACACCTGGTACCAGCAGCAGACCTACACCGGAAAGCGCTCGCCCTTCATCACCTGGCTGCGCTACGCCGCCACCAAGGAAGGCAAGCTCCTGGCCATGGAAACCGACTGGACCGTGGACCACGGCCCCTACTCCGAGTTCGGCGACCTGCTGACCCTGCGCGGCGCCCAGTACATCGGCGCGGGCTACGACATTCCGGCCATCCGCGGCGAAGGCCGCACCGTCTGCACCAACCACGCCTGGGGCGCGGCCTTCCGCGGCTACGGCGCGCCGGAGAGCGAGTTCCCCTCCGAGGTGCTCATGGACGAGCTGGCCGAAAAGCTCGGCATGGACCCCTTCGACCTGCGCTTCAAGAACGTCTACCGCAAGGGCTCGACCACTCCCACCGGCCAGGATCCCGAAGTCTACTCCCTGCCCGAGATGATGGAAAAGCTGAAGCCCAAGTACGAGGAAGCCAAGAAGCTGGCCGCCGCCAAATCCACCCCGGAGATCAAGCGCGGAGTCGGCATCTCCGTCGGCGTGTACGGCGCGGGCCTCGACGGCCCGGACAGCTCCGAAGTGGACGCCGAGCTGAACGCGGACGGCACCGTGACCATCTACTCCTGCTGGGAGGACCACGGCCAGGGCGCGGACATGGGCGTTCTGGGCACTGCCCACGAGGCGCTGCGTCCCCTGAACCTGGAGCCGGAAGACATCCTGCTGGTCATGAACGACACCAGCCTGGCCCCGAACTCCGGCCCGGCCGGCGGCAGCCGCTCCCAGGTCATGGCCGGACAGGCGACCATCAACGCCTGCCAGCAGCTGGTCAAGGCCATGAAGAAGGCCGACGGTTCCTTCCGCAGCTATGACGAAATGGTCGCGGAGAAACTGCCCCTGCGCTACAACGGCAAGTGGACCGCCCCGGCCAGCAACTGCGACGAAAACGGCCAGGGCAATCCCTTCTGCTGCTACATGTACGGCGTGTTCCTGTCCGAGGTGGCCGTCGAGCTCGCCACCGGCAAGACCACGGTGGAAGGCATGACCGTCGTGGCCGACATCGGCGTGGTCAACAACATCCTCGTGGTGGACGGCCAGATCTACGGCGGCGTGGCCCAGGGCATCGGCCTGGCCCTCTCCGAAGACTACGAGGACATCAAGAAGCACTCCACCATGGTGGGGGCGGGTTTCCCGTACATCAAGCAGATTCCGGACAAGTTCGAGATCATCTATGTGCAGACCCCGCGCCCGGACGGCCCCTTCGGCGCTTCCGGCGTCGGCGAGATGCCGCTGACCGCGCCTCATGCCGCGGTCATCAACGCCATCTACAACGCCTGCGGCGTTCGCATCCGCGAGCTGCCCGCACTGCCCGAGAAGGTTCTCGCCGGACTGAAGGCCAAGTCCTGATCGCGTAAGACAACCAGGGCGGCGGTTCCGGCATCCGTCGGGGCCGCCGCCCCTCATTTTCAGCCGGGTTCAGGAGGACGCATGGATCAGCAATCGTTGCACGCCTGGGAAGCGAAATGCATCCAGGAGGAAGCCCCCCGCTGCACCGCGGCCTGCCCGCTGCACGTGGACGCCCGCAAGCTCTGCGAGCTCACGGCCAAAGGACGCTGGAACGACGCCTGGGCGCTGCTCGCCCGGACCATGCCCTTGCCCTCTGTGCTCGCGCGCATCTGCGACGCGCCCTGCGAATCCGCCTGTCTGCGCGCGGAGCGCGGCGGCGCGGTCCGCATCGGCGCGCTGGAGCGCTTCTGCGCCCGGATTGCCGACCGCACGCCTCCGCTGCGGCCTCTGCCGTCCAAGAACAAGAACGTGGCCGTGCTCGGCGCCGGACTCGCCGGGCTCAGCGCGGCCTGGGAACTCGCGCGCAAGGGATTTGGAGTGACGGTCTTGGGCGCGCCGCCCCAAGGGCTGCTCGCGACCATTTCGGAGCAGGCCCTGCCCGCAGAAATCCTCGCCGCCGATCTCGAACGATTGCGGAAGCTCGGCGCGCTGTTTTCCGACGCTCCCGGTCAGGGAACGGACCTGCCCGCCCTGCTCAAGGAGAACGCCGCCCTGTTCCTGGACCCGGAAGTCTGGCCGCGTTCCCGGCACGGGCTCGGCCAATCCGACGATCTGACCCTGGGCACGGACCAGCCCGGCATCTTTTCCGGCGACCTGCCGGAGGCGTCCGCGCTCTCGCCCGTGCTTCTGGCCAGCCTGGGCCGCCGGGCCGCCAATTCCATGGAACGCTTCGCCCAGGGGGCCTCCCTTGCGGCCGGACGCGAAAAGGACGGCCCCTACGAAAGCCGCCTCTACACCAACATTTCCGAAATCGCCCCGCTCCCGTCCTCGCTTCCGGCGGACGAGGCGAGCCGCGACGAAACGGCAATCAAGGCCGAGGCAACACGCTGCCTGCACTGCGAGTGCCTGGAATGCGTGAAGAACTGCGCCTACCTGGAGCATTATGGTTCCTATCCCAAGGTCTATGCCCGGCGCATCTTCAACAACGCCTCCATGGTCATGGGCACGCGCCAGGCCAACACCCTCGTCAACTCCTGCATGGACTGCGGCCTTTGCGAAGCGCTCTGCCCCGGCGATTTCGACATGGGCGCGCTCTGCCTGGAGGCCCGCCGCGACCTGGTGGGCATCGGCAAGATGCCGCCTTCGGCGCATGAGTTCGCCCTGCGCGACATGGCCTTTGCGAACGGCGAGAAATGCCGTCTGGCCAAGCCCGCACCCGGCAAATCCAGCGCCTCCCTGCTGTTCTTCCCCGGCTGCCAGCTCACCGCCTCGGACCCGCAGGCCGTGAAACGAGCCTATGAATGGCTGCTGTCCGCACGGCCCGACGCCGGGCTGCATCTGGCCTGCTGCGGCGCGCCCGCGCTTTGGGCCGGGCAAACCGGAAAACACGAGGCCGCCCTGGCCGTGCTGCGCGAGGAATGGACCGGCCTGGGCTCCCCGGAGGTCGTCGCGGCCTGCCCCACCTGCCTGAAGACGCTCTCCGAAGCCCTGCCCGATGCCCGCATCCGTTCTTTCTGGGGCTTCGTGCGCGAACTGGGATTGCCGGACAACCCCCTATCACCGCAGCGCCCCCTGGCCGTGCACGACCCCTGCGGTTCCCGCGAGGACGCCGGGCTGCACGAGGACATCCGCGCGCTTCTGGCCCTGCTGGACGTGCGGGCCGTGGAGCCGAAGCTGACCCGCGACCTGACCGAATGCTGCGGGTACGGCGGCCTGCTCTGCGAGGTGGACCCGGCCCTGGCCGACACCGTGGCCAAGCGCAGGGGCAGGGCCGTCGAAGAGGACTTCGCCACCTACTGCGCCATGTGCCGCGACCGCCTGGCCCGCACGGGCAAGCGCATCCTGCATCTCTTCGACCTGCTTTTCCCCGGCGGGGAGGACGCGGACCCGGCGGCCCGGCCCGCGCCCGGATATTCCGCACGCCGGGAAAACCGCGCCCGGCTGAAGCAAAGCCTGCTCGCCTCGCTCTGGAAGGAGGAGTCGCCCGCGCCGGAACCTTTCGAGAACATCGCCGTACGCTTTGCCGAAGGCGTGGCCGAGCGCCTGGACGAGCGCCGCATCCTGCTCGGCGACGTGCAAAAGACCCTGCTCGCGGCGCAGCAAAGCGGAAAACGATTCGCCAACGCGGAAAACGGCCATTTCCTGGTCCGCCACCGTCCCGTAAGCGTGACCTACTGGGTGGAATACAGCCCTGAGGGAGAATATTTTCTGGTGCACAACGCCTGGAGCCACCGCATGCGCGTGGCCGGGCTCGAAGGAGGGGACCGATGAGCACCATTCGCGTACCCGAAGCCGCCGCAGCCGGCTGGCGCTGCGAATCCTGCGGGGAGGAGCTGCGCCCCGCCAGCGTGAATCTCGAATACCTGGGCAGCCGTTTCAACGTGGAACTGCCCGCCTGCCCGTCCTGCGGCATGGTCCTCATCCCCGAAGCCCTGGCGCGCGGCAAGATGAACGAGGTGGAGCGGCTCCTGGAGGACAAATAATGCCGTTGTCGGCCAGCGACCGCTGCCCTGCGCCGCTCTGGGTCAGGCCCGACGCCCGCCCGGCCCTGGGCGAGACGCTTCGCCCCGGCGGGTTCGCGCTCACGGACGCCGCTGCCGAGGCACTGGGCCTGCGGCCCGGCATGGCCGTCCTCGACGCGGGCTGCGGCACGGGAGCCACGGTGCGCCGCCTGCGCCGACGCTTCGGCGCGCTCGCCCTTGGAATCGACCTCTCCCCCGATCCGCCGGAACCCCCTGCTCATGGTTCGCCGCTCCTGAAAGGCAGCATCGACGCCCTTCCCTTTGGCGATGGTCGGTTCGACGCCGTGTTCTGCGAATGCGTGCTCTCGCTCCAGCACGATCCGGCCCGCGTGCTTGCGGAATTCCATCGAACGCTCGCGCCAGGCGGAGGTCTGGCCCTTTCCGACCTGTATCTTCCCGGCCCGGACTCTGCCTGCCCGACGCGGACGAACGCTCCCGTGTCCTGCTCCGGGGGGGCGCTGCCGGGAACGAACCTGCTCTCCCTGGTCCGCGCGGCAGGATTTCGAGTGGAACGTTTCGAGGACCACAGCGTCCTGCTGCGCGACCTGGCCGCGAAGCTGGCCTGGACAGGCTGCGCGCCCAACTGCGAACACACCAGAAGCACCGGATATTTTCTGCTGTTGGCCCGAAAACCGGAGGAGAAAAATGCTTGACGATCTCGAACTGAATCTGCTGCGCCTGTCCGGCGCGGGGTATTGTTGCAGCCAGATCATGCTGCTGCTCGGCCTGGAGGAAATGGGCCGCTCCAATCCCGATCTTGTCCGCGCCGCCGCCGGGCTCTGCCACGGCATGGGCGATTGCGCCGGTCCCTGCGGCGTGCTCACGGGCGGAGCCTGCCTGCTCGGCCTGCACGCGGGCAAGGGCCGGGACGACGAGGAAGCGGACGAAAGGCTCGCCCTGCTGCTTTCGGAACTGACGGACTGGTTCCGGGATACCGCCACCTCGGAATTCGGCGGCACGGCCTGCTCCCAGATCATCGGCACGGAATGCGGAAAGCCCGATCCGCAGCGCTGCGGCGGGTTGCTGGCCCGCACCTACGCGCGCATCCGCGAGATTCTGGCGGAAAACGGCCTGGACCCGACCCAGGGACGGGACTTGCCGGATGACTGAGGAACTGCCCCGCAGCGTCTGCCCGGTCTGCCTGCGCCCGATCCCGGCCCGGCTTGAGCGGAACGGGAACGAGTATTTCCTCTCCAAGACCTGTCCGGAACACGGTCCCTTTCGCAGCGTGGTCTGGCGGGGCGCTCCCGCGCTCCGGCAATGGTCCAGGGAGAAGATCCCCTCGTTTCCCAAGGCCCCGGCCACGCAAGCCCTGCGCGGCTGCCCTTTGGACTGCGGGCTTTGCCCGGAACACGGCCAGCACACCTGCACCGCGGTGCTGGAAATCACCTGGCGCTGCGACCTCGGCTGCCCGGTCTGCTTCGCCTCGGCCGGAGGAGCGGAATCACTCCGTCCGGACCTGACCCCGGCGGATGTGGAGCGGCTCCTGCGGGGAATCATGCGCGCTTCCGGCCTGTGCAACATCCAGTTTTCCGGCGGGGAACCCTCCCTGCATCCGGAGCTGCCCTCTTTCATCCAAGAAGCCAAAAAGCTCGGATTCCCCTTTGTCCAGCTCAACACCAACGGCCTGCGCGCCGCCCGCGAGCCGGACTTCGCCCTGCGCCTCGCCGAAGCGGGCCTGGATTCGGTTTTCCTGCAATTCGACTCGACGCGCGAAGCCCCCTACCAAATGCTGCGGGGCCGCCCCCTGCTGGCCGAAAAACTTCTGGCCGTGGAACGCTTCACCGCCGCCGGGTTGGGGGTCGTGCTCGTGCCCACCGTGGTTCCGGGCGTGAACGACGGCGATCTCGGCGATCTGCTGCGGCTGGCCGCCCGCCTTTCGCCCGGCGTGCGCGGCATCCACTTCCAGCCCGTGAGTTATTTCGGCAGATTTCCCGCACCGCCGAGGGATGCCCAGCGCATCACCCTGCCGGAAATCATGCGCGGCCTGGAACGCCAGACCGCAGAACAGGGAACGGCAAAGGTCCGCGCCCAGGACTTTCAGCCTCCGGGATGCGAACATTCGCGCTGCTCGTTCCACGCCAATTATCTCGTGGAAGAGAGCGGCGGCCTGCGACTGCTCTCGGCCCAGAACGGCTGCGGCTGCGCGAACACGAACACTTCCGACTCAGGCCCGGCCCCCGTTCTCGCCCGCATCGGCGCGGATCAGGCCAAGGCTTTCGTGGGCCGCCAATGGGCCGCGCCCACGCCCCGGCCGATCACAACCGAGCCGGGATCCACCCCGGACGACCTGGACCGTTTCCTGGCCCGCGCCGCAACGCACATTCTCGCAGTGTCGGGCATGGCTTTCCAGGACGCCTGGACCCTGGACCTGGAACGGCTCCGGGGCTGCTGCATCCACGTGGCCGCTCCGGACGGACGGCTGGTTCCCTTCTGCGCCTACAATCTCACCGCAACCGACGGCACGCCGCTCTACCGGAAGACCAAAGATGAACACGCCCTGGCTTGACCTCTGGCTCCAGGCCAGCCTTTGCCCGGACGAAACGCTCTCCGCCGAGGCGTTGCTGGAGCGGCAGATGGCCCTCGTTCGCAGCACGCTCGCACATGCCGCCGCAAACAGCCCGTATTACCGCGGGCGGCTACGCGACGTTTCCATCGGTGCGATCCGGACGCCGCTGGACATGGCCCGACTGCCCCGAACCGGGCCGGACGACCTGCGCGCGCAGCCGGACGCCTTCCTGGCCGCCTCGCAAGATGAGGTAGCCCGCGTAATCAGCGTGCCCACCTCCGGCACCAGCGGTCCGGGCAAGCGCGTGTTCTACACCCCCGGCGATCTCGAACGCATCATCCGCTTCTTCGGGTTCGGCATGCGCAACATGCTGCAACCGGACGAAACCGCGCTGGTGCTCCTGCCCGGCGAGCGGCCGGGCAGCGTCGGCGTCCTGCTGGGCAAGGCCCTGGACACCTTCGGCGCAAGGGCGGTTGTTCTCTCTCCGGATCAAGCCTTTGGCGGGCCGCTGGGCGAGCCCGACCGGGCAATGCAGACGCTTTTGGGAAAAGACGTCCGCTGCATCGTGGGCGCGCCGGCGCACCTCAATGCGCTTGCCGCGCACTGGACCGCCATGGGAAGAAAACCCGGCATCCTCCGCTCCGCTCTGCTCTGCTGGGACGCGGTCCCGGACAGCGTGGTCCAAAATGTCCAGCGCGCCTTCGGCTGCCGGACCTTTCAGCACTGGGGCATGGTGGAAACGGGTCTGGGAGGGGCCGTGAACTGCGACCAGGGCCAGGGACTCCACCTCCGCGAAGCGGACATCTTCGTGGAAATCGCGGATCCGGACAGCGGCGCTCCCCTCGCAGACGGCGAATGGGGCGAGATCACCGTCACGACGCTCAGCCGACGGGCCATGCCCCTGATCCGCTACCGCACCGGGGACCGCGGCTGCATCCTGCCGGGCCGCTGCCAATGCGGCAGCCCCCTGCGCCGCCTGGACCCGCGCATCCGCCGCCTGCATGACAAGCTGCCGCTGCCGGGAGGAACCAGCATGAACGCCGCCCTCCTCGGAGAGCGCCTCTACGCCGTGCCCGGACTCGCGGACTTTCAGGCTCGGCTCGAATGCGATACGGAAAACAGGGCGGATGACGCCCCGGACCGCTTGGTGATCGAAATCAGCGGCCCGGCATACGGCGGTGCGGCCCCGGCCATGATCCAGGCCGCCGAAGACGCCCTCGCCGCCCTGCCCGCTTTGGCCGCGGCAACGAAGCATGGCCTGCGCATCGAAATACGCGCGACAGGTCGAAGCGGTCCCTTGTCCACAGGGTTGGAAAAGCGCGCCCTGCGCGGCGCGGCAAACCATCATCCCAGGGAAACGACATGAATAGATTTCTGCGCAGCGTGCACGATCTGCTGGACCAGGGCGAGGACTTGGTGCTCGCCACCATCGTGGCTTCCTCCGGCTCCACGCCGCGCTCCTCCGGCGCGAAAATGGCCGTGCGCCGGCCCGGCCTGGCCGGAGAGCGCATCATCGGCACCGTGGGCGGCGGAGTAACCGAGGCCTGGGCCATCCGCGACGCGGAAACGCTTTTCGGAACCGAGCCGGGCTCCGCGCTGCTGCGCGAGCTGAACCTCAACCGCGACCTGGCCGCAGGCACGGACATGATCTGCGGCGGTCGGTTCACGCTTCTGCTCGAATACGTCACGCCGCGCAGTCCGGGCGCCGCAGCCCTGATCCGAATGGACGAGGCGCTCCGCAAGGGCATTCCGGGCCTGCTGCTCTTTCGCCTGGAAATGGACGATTCGGACATGGCGGTGGGGCATACGCTGCTGCCGCTGTCCGGCAACACGATCCCCGGCAAGACAGCGGCGGATGCGGATTCCGCCCTGGGCGCGACCCTGGCCGAGCTGAACCAATTGCGAAGCGCGGCCCTGGCCCGGAACGTCGCCGGAATCTACGACATCGACGGGAAACGCTTCATCGCCGAACCCGTGCTGCCGCCCGCCCCGGTATTCCTCTACGGCGCGGGGCACGTTTCCCGCTGCACCGCGCAGGTCGCGGCCTTGACGGGATTCCGCACCGTGGTTCTCGACGACCGCTCGGATTTCGCCAATGCGGAACGCTTTCCCGACGCGGACGGCATCGTGGTCCTGGACTCCTTCGAAAACGCGGGCATGGACGGTGGCTCCGCCGGCAACCGGGAACCCGTCGGGCCGGACGCCTTTGTGGTCATCCTCACGCGCGGCCACGCGCACGACAAGACCGTGCTGGCCCAGGCACTGCGCACTCCCGCGAAATACATCGGCATGATCGGCAGCCGCAAGAAGCGCGACGACGTGTATGCGGCGCTGCGCAAGGAAGGCTTTTCGGAAACGGACATCGCCCGTTGCCGCTGTCCTATCGGCATTTCCATCGGCGCGCAGACTCCGGAAGAAATCGCCCTGAGCATCGCGGCCGAACTGGTGGCCTGCCGCGCCGGAAAATCCGACCCGCGCCCGACATCGGCATGACCAACGTCGTCGCCATCATTCTCGCCGCGGGGTACTCCTCGCGCATGGACGGGTTCAAGCCGCTCCTGCCCCTGGCGGGCGAGCCTGCGCTGAGCCGGGTGGTGCGGACCTTCCAGGAGGCGGGAGTCCAGGAGATCAGTGTCGTCGCCGGGCACAGGCAACAGGAGATCGCCTCGCTCTGCGCGGAGCTGAATGTCCGGGTGACCATGAACCCCGATTTCGCGGACGGCATGTTCAGCTCGGTGCGCGCCGGAGTACGCGAGCTGCCGCCGGAGGCGGACGGCTTCTTCCTTCTGCCCGTGGACATCTCCCTGATACGCCCGGCCACGCTTCGCCGCCTGATCCTGGACTTCGCCGAAAACCGGGCCTTGGTCACGCATCCCGTCTTTGCCGGGGAACCGGGCCACCCCCCGCTTCTGGCGCGCGAGCTGCGCCAGCCGATTCTGCGGCACTCCGGCGAGGGAGGATTGCGGGCCGTTTTGGCAGACTATGAGCAAGAAGCTCGATGGTTGAACGTGGCGGACCAGGGCGTGCTCCTGGACATGGACCTGCCCTGCGACTATGCGGCGCTCCAGAAACGCGCCGTGATCGGCTTTCCTCTCGACGCCGAATGCGAAGCCCTTTTCGAAATCTGCGGCACGCCAATTCCCGCGCGGGAGCATAGCCGCGTGGTGGCCCAGGTGGCGGAGCGAATGACCGAGGCTCTGAACCACGTCCGGCCCGCAGGGGAACGCCTCGACCTGGCCCTGGTCCGCAGCGCTGGGCTGACGCACGACCTGGCCAAGGGACGCCCCCGGCACGCCCAGGAAGGAGCCGGGCTCCTGCGCGAGCACGGATTCGATGCCGTCGCGGACATTGTTGTCGATCATCCGGACCTGCATCTTGCGGATGCGGCCCCGATCACCGAGCGTGAAATCGTTTTCCTGGCCGACAAATTCGTGCAGGGAACGCGCATCGTGCCGATCGTGGATCGATATCTCGCCAAGCTGGAACGCTATCGCGACGAGCCCCAGGCAGCGGCGGCCGTTCGTGAAAGATTAATACGCGCGGAAGGCATTTTGCTGCGTTTCTGCGCCGAGGCCCATGTCCGCCTTCCCGATCTTCTGCTGGAAACGCCGGAATGATCGCCCTCATCCGCCACGCCGCCGCCGAAGGAGCCGAGGGACGCTACATCGGCGACACGGACCTGCCGCTCTCCGCCACGGGCCGCGCCCAGGCGCGGGACATGGCCGAAGCATTTTGCGCTGCATGCAATAGCGCGCCCCCATCCTGCGGACGCCCGGACAGCCTTCCTGCCCGCACCCTTGCCGCCCTCTATGTCTCCCCGCTGACCCGCGCGAGGCATACCGCCGCCCCTCTGGCCGAAGCATTGGGCATCGTTCCGGAAATTCTCGACGACCTGCGCGAGATACACCTCGGCCAGTGGGAAGGGCTCGACAGGGACCATGTGCGCGCCACCCGCTCCGAAGAATTCGCGGCGCGGGGCCGCGACTTCGCCGGGTTCCGCCCGCCCGGCGGCGAATCGTTCGCCGATCTCGCCCTGCGTGCCGGAAAGGCGCTGCGCCGCATGGCCTGCGGGCCGCTGCCCTGCGCCGCAGTGACCCACGCGGGCATTATCCGCGTCCTGCTTTGCCGCGCGCAGGGACTCCCCCTGAACGAAATATTCCATTTCCATCCACGCCACACGGGCTGGACCCTGCTTGAATTCGCGTCCCCGTGTCGGTCCGGTTCCCTTGATCCGCACCTGGCGGCCCAAAACCTTTCGGCAGCCGATGCAGCCACGCTGCTGCGCGGATCATCCCGTCCCTGACCTCCCGAACAGCCCCTCTTCCCGCTCTGGACAAGGCCGCACGCCGCATTCAGGCTTGCGAGCTTTTCCCCTCTCCCGCGATTCATTGCGCGAAAGCCGCGCGATGCACCTCGATACGATCCCGCATATTTGGTTGCTATCCACTCGCATATACAGACTAATTTGAATGGCACACCGATTGCTTTTCTTTTGGGCAAGTCCGGACGCTGGATTCCGGCAAAACGGCAAGCATTTCAATTTCGCCGCGCCGAAGGAACAGGATGGTGGATGCCTCCCCGTCCGGGAACCGCTCGACGGACCGGCCCCATGACCGGAGCGGTCCTCCAAAGGTGCGGCAACAGCGGCTCAAGGAGAACAACCATGATGAAGATTCGCGTACTGCTTGTGGATGACGACGACCGCTTCCGGAGCAACATGGCCCGCCTGCTTGAAATGAAGGGATTCGAAATCATCTCGGCGGACAACGCGGTCAAGGCGCTGGAGATGACGGACCAGGATCCGGACGTGGTGGTCAGCGATTTCCAGATGCCGAACATGAACGGCAATGAATTCGTGGAAGCCTTCAAGGAGCGCCGCCCCACGACGCAGGTCATCATGCTCACGGGCTACGGCTCCATCAAGAGCGCCATCGACGCCTATTGCGACGGCGCGTTCGACTATCTGACCAAGCCCTGCGACATCAACTATCTCGCATCGCGCATCACCGACGCCTACAAGTCCGCCTATGAAGGCTGGCACGCCGAAATCAGCGCCGAAGACCTGATGATTCCGCTCAGCGAATATACCACGGTGCGCGAAGACGAAACCGTGCTGCGAGCCGTGCAGAAGCTGCGGGAGCACAACGAACGCGTCATCCCCACGGACGCGACCTCGGACAAGGGCCATCGCTCGATCATCGTGCTGAACGCCCAGGGCGAGCCCGTGGGCTACCTGACCATCCGCGACCTGATCACCGCGCTCTACAAGGCCCACATCAGCGCGCAGCCCGAATCCAAGGAAACGACGCGCTTCTCCCGCTTCTTCTGGGACGGCGTGTTCACACGGCAGGTCGAGGATCTGCTCGACGTGCAGATCAAGGACGTCATGAGCGCGCACACCGAGCGCGTCGAAGCCAACGCCACCCTCATCGAGGTGGCCGAGCGGATGTTCTCCCACAACCTCCAGCGCCTTCTCGTTGAAGAAGACGGCAAGGTCGTGGGCATCATCCGCGACCACGAACTCTACGCGGAAATAGATCGTATCGCCAAGTCCAGCTCATAGAGGACGCGGCGTACCATTGCGGAAGCGGGGGCAAGCACCACCTCCCCGCGACCAAGAGACGATACGAAGCCAAAGGACGAAACCAGGCCAAGGCTTCAACCCTCCTCCCCCCCCAGCCCCGGCAGGAGCGCCCACTCCCGCCGGGGCACACTTTTCCCTTTGCCGTCAGGACATCGCCGCAGCTCCGTCGGCCGCACTGCGCCGCGTTTCCCTGCGTCCTTCCCCACCCGCCCGGCCTCAGTTGCCATAAAAGGCAAAAAAGAAGGGCTCCGGCGGCAGAGCCGGAGCCCCGGGGGAAGGGGGAGGGGTATCGAACGATCAGGTCAACTCAGGTACGGCATTCCAGCGTATTCCAACGCGCGGATTTCAACGCCGCCCCGGACTGCCCGAGAATCAGGCATTCCCTGCCGGGAAGGCTGTCGGCCAAGGCAAGCCCTGCGTGGGGCGACGAAGCGAAGAGCGCGGTGGCCAGACAGTCCGCCCCCATGACCGTTGGCGCGGCCACGGACACGGACAGGACCTGCCCCGGGCAGATGCCGGAATCGGGGCGCACGATGTGGTGCCGCCCCGGTCCCCAGGTCTGTTCATAGGCTCCGGAGGTGGCCACGGCCATGTCGCGCAGCTCGATGACGGAAGGCGTGGTCTCGTGTCCGCGCGGGTCTTCCAGGGCGATGCGCCAGCCCCGCTCCGGGGTCGGCCTTCCCGAAGCGCGGATGTCGCCGCCCGCATTGATGAGATGATCCCGCACGCCCAGCCTGGCCATGACTTCCGAAGCCCGGTCCACGACATAGCCCTTGCCGATGCCGTCCAGGGTCAGGGCCATGCCCGTGCGCCCCAGCGTCAGGTTCCGGCCCGCGACGCGCACGTGCACCGCGCCCACCAGGTCCAGGGCCTCGCGCATTGCGGCGGCGTCCGGCTCGTGCGGGCCTGCCGCGCGCAGCAGGTCCACCAGCGGGGCCACGCTGGGATCGAAAACGCCGTCCGTCAGGCGATGCACAGCCAGGGCCCGCTCCACCACGGCGACCAGTTCCGGTTCCGCCCCGTTCAGGCTGCCGAAGCGATTCAGGTGCGACAGCGGGGTTCCGGAATCATGGCGGTTGAGAATGGCGGAGAGGCGCAGTATTTCGGCGTACGCGGCCTCAATGGCGGTTTCGGCCTTGTCCCGGCTTGCGTCCACCGCGGTGATGTTCACGAAGGTGCCGAGAAGAAAGCGGCACGCTTCCAGCCGGTGCGGCCGGACTTTTCCGACGAACTCCACGGCAGCGGCCCGCGCCCCCAGCAGGGGATCCAGAAGGGGCGTCAGGGTCAGCCCGGCGCCGAGCATGGTGCCGTAGCGCAGAAAACTGCGCCGGGTCAGGCGGCGGTTTCCGTCCCGGCGGCGAGCCACGCCCGCGCCGCAATCATAGCTGTAGGTCTTCATGTCCGTCCTCATGCAGCCTTAGTTTTCGACTGCCTGTTCATAAGGAGTCACGTCCCTGTCCTCGGCGAATTCCGAGCCCGCTTCCGCGTCGTAGCAGGTAAAGCCGCAACGCAGGCAACGGCTGGCCTCCTTGACGGCCTCGCGGTCGCCGATGCCTCTGCGCACTTCCAGGGCGAAACGCTCCAGCCGGGCCTTAACGGGCACCTCCGAGGGCTGCACCTTGGGGATGCGCCAGCGCACGCGCATGCCCTTGAGCAGGGATTCGGGCACGACCCGTTCCTGCGGCAGGGTGGGCATGGGCACGTCGCCCGTGGTCACGAAGTTGTGGATCGACCGCGCGGCGCGACGTCCGTCGGCCACGGCTTCCATGACGATGGAGCGCCCCCGGCGCAGCTCGCCGCCCACGAAGACGTGCGGCAGGTTGGTGCGCATGGTCATGTCGTCGCCGATGATGGTGCCCTGCTTGGTCAAGCGGAACGGTCCGAGGCCGCGCTTGTCCAGATAGGGGCTGAGATCGGGCACGCGGTCCGTGGCGACCACGAAGAGATCCGCCTCCAGCCGCGCCTCGGTGCCGGGCACGGGACGCGGCTCGCCCGCGGCCTTCTTCTCGTCGGGATACTCCGTGCGCACATAGCGCACGGCAACGGCGCGGCCTGATTCATCCAGCTCGAAACTCTGGGGCATGGTTTGGACGAGGATTTCGGCTCCGATTTCCTCGGCCTTCTCGATTTCGTACTTGTTCGCGGCCATTTTGCGCGGAATGTGCCGCGTGAGCACGCTGGTCCGCTCCGCGCCGAGACGAACCAGGCTCCGGGCGATATCCATGGCCGAGTTGGTGCCGCCGACGACCACGGCGCGCCTGCCCTTGAGGTTGGTCCAGCGCGAGCCGACGCCCGTGAGGAAATCAACCCCACCCACGATGTTTCTGGCGTCGTCTCCCGGAATATAGAGACGGGGATTGCGCCAGGCGCCCGTGGCCAGGAACACGGCCTCATAGCCCTGGCTTTCCAGATCGCCGAGGTCGAAATCCTTGCCGAAGGTCATATAGGTGCGCACTTCCACGCCCAGTTCCAGGATGCCCTGGATTTCCCAGTCCACCACGTTGCGCGGCAGCCGGAACTCGGGGATGGCGTAGCGAAGCATGCCGCCGAGCGCCGAATGGGACTCGAAGATCACGGGATGGTGCCCCAGGCGGCGCAAGAAATAGGCGCAGGAAAGCCCGGCCGGGCCGCCGCCCACGATGGCCACCTTGCGGCCCGTTTCCGGAGCCACGTGAATGGGGATGCGCCCCGTGTTCATCTCCCAGTCGGCAACGTAGCGCTCCAGCGCGTTGATGCCCACGCCCTCGTCCACGATCTTGCGGCGGCAGATGTCCTCGCAGGGATGCGGACAGATGCGGCCCACGATCAGGGGCAGCGGGTTGCGGTTCTTGAGGGTCAGCAGTGCGCCGTGCAGATCGCCGGTCTTGACCTGCTGGACGAAGGTGCGCACGTCGAGCTGCACCGGGCACTTCTGCATGCAGGGCGCAAGGCAGTCCACGAGCTTGTTCACGTGCAGCAGGCTTGCGGAAAAGCTGGTGATGCGGATCGCGCCCGTGGGACAGACCTCGGCGCACTTGCCGCAGGAGCGGCACAGGGCCTTGTTGACCACGGGCAGATTGTCCCGGCCGAGGCGAACGGCATCGAAGGGACAGGCGCGCACGCAGGAGCCCATGCCGATGCAGCCGAGTCCGCAGCTTTTCTCCCCGCCGTAAAGCATGGCCTCCGCCCGGCAGTCGCGCACGCCCTCATAGGCGAACATGCGCTTGGCCCGGTCGCCGCCGGAGCAGATCAAAGCGGCCACCTGCGGCTCGCGGTAATCGACGCTCAGGCCCATGACCCTGGCGATGGCCGCGGCCGTGTCCATGCCGCCGGCCACGCAGATCTCCGGGGGAGCCTCGCCCGCCACGACCGCGGCCGCGGCCGCGGAGCAGCCTGGCAGCCCGCAGCCGCCGCAGTTGGCTCCGGGAAGGCAGGCCTCCACCTCGGCCACGCGCGGATCCTCCTCCACGTGAAAGACGCGGGAAGCCGCGGCCAGCAGCACGGCGGCCACGAAACTCAAGCCGAAAACAATGGCGACAGAGGAAGCGATCATATCTTCTCCGTTGAACTCATTTCCACTTCAGGCGCATGCGCCGGACTTCAGCCGCCCATGCCCCGGAAGGCATAAAACGCCAGGGACATCACTCCGGCCGTGACCAGGGCGATGGGCGTGCCGCGAAAGACCCGGGGGATGGGGGCCGTGTCGAACCGCTCGCGAATGGCCGCCATGAGCACCAGTGCCAACAGGAAGCCCGCTCCGGAGGCCAGGGAATAGACCACGCCCCGGACAAAGGGCAGATCGTTGCGCTGCACCAGGATGGCCACGCCGAGCACGGCGCAGTTGGTGGTGATCAGCGGCAGATAGATGCCCAGGGAGGCATAGAGCGGCGGCACGAACTTGCGCAGGAACATCTCCACCAGCTGCACCAGCGAGGCGATGACCAGAATGAAGACGATGGTCTGGAGATAGTCCACGCCGTTCGGCAGGAGCAGCAGGTGCTGGATGGGCCAGGTCAGGGCCGTGGCCATGGTCATGACGAAGACCACGGCTCCGCCCATGCCGAGAGCCACCCCGATGGCCTTGGACGTGCCCATGAACGGGCAGGATCCCAGGTATTGCACCAGCACGATGTTGCTGATGAACACGGCGGTGATGATGAGCAGGAAGTAATCCATGTGCGGTTCTCCTTGCGTGGCGGGCTAATCAGCGCTGCCGTTGGTGCCGTTGGCCGGACTTTCTGCGTCTTCCTCCACGATGGCCAGATGCGCCGCGCCCGGCGAAGAGCACGAGGCGATGGCTTCCACGGCGCGCGGCGGCGGACCTTCGTGACGGCGGCTGTACCAGCCGCTGAAGGCGTTCATGCCCGCCAGGATCAAGCCCAGGCAGAGGAACGCGCCCGGCGCCTGGACCATGATGCTGAACGGCGCGAACGTATCCCAGGCCACCTGCGCGCCGAACACCGTGCCGTTGCCGAACAGCTCGCGGATGCACCCCAGAACGGTCAGGGACATGGTGAACCCAAGGCCCATGCCGAGCGCGTCGGCCACGGAGGCGAGCACGGGATTCTTGGACGCGAAGGCCTCGGCCCGTCCAAGGATGATGCAGTTGACCACGATGAGCGGCACGAAGATTCCGAGCTTCTGGTAGAGCGGATAGGCATAGGCCTGCATCAGCAGCTCCACCGTGACCACCAGGGAGGCCGCGATGAGGATGAAGCAGGCGATGCGCACCTTGGACGGGATCAGGTTGCGCAGGAGCGAAACGAGCAGGTTCGAGAGCGTGAGCACGAAGACCACGGCCAGCCCCATGCCCAGCCCGTTCTCCGCGGAAGAGGTCACGGCCAGGGTGGGGCACAGGCCCAGGACCACGCGGAACGGGGGCAGCTCCTTCCAGAGCCCCTTGACGAATTCCTTCCAGATGCGGTGCATGGCTTCTCCTCAGCCGTTCCAGGCGGCGCGGGCCTTTTCCTTCAGCCCGGGATAGAGTTCGGCGGCCTTCCCGACCGCATTCACCGTGCCCGCCGAGGAGAAGGTCGCCCCGGAAACGGCGTCGATGTCGCCGTTGTCCTTCTTCAACCCCAGGCCCGTGAGCGGGTGGTCCTCGAACTGCTCGTAAAATCCTGGCACAAAGACCCTCGTGCCCACTCCCGGCGTTTCGGACTGGGTGGTCACGCCCACGGCCGACACCGTGTCCGCGTCCAGGTCGAAGGCGACCATCACGCCGATGTTGCCCGAATAACCGGGGGCAAAGGTCTCGAACGCGAGGCTCGTCAACCTCCCGCCACGAAAACCGGGGAACACGGTGATCTCGCCGCCGTCCTCAAGGGACAGCTTGCGGCGGTCCTTGATGGGATCGTTCTCCACGCCCGCCAGCACGCCCAGGAGCGCCGGTCCCTGCACGTAGGTCAGCACCTGTTCCTCGATGTCCGCGCGGGTGGCCTGCTTGAGCGCGGCCAGGCCGTAGCCGGAGATCGTGCCTATGAGCGAGAGCACCAGCACCATCTTGATCAGTTCACGCATGGATCTTCCTCCTCGCGCCAAAGGGCCGGGGCCGGATGCGGTCAAGAAGAGGGGTCAGCAGGTTGGCCAGCAACACCGCCAGGGGAGCGCCGTCCAGGAACACGCCGTAGGTCCGGATGAGCACGGTCAGCGTCCCGGCCACGAGGCCGAACAGGATCATGGGCAGCCGTCCGCAGGGCGACGATCCTGGATCCGTGGCCAGGAAGAAGGCGGCGAGCATCACCGATCCCGTGACCAGATGAAACTGCGGCGCGGCGAAGCGCGGCGGATCGATCTGCCAGAGCACCCCGGAGGTCAGCGCCACGCCGAGCAGGAAGGCCAACGGGATGAACGGCTTGACCACGCCGCGCACCAGGAGCCAAAGCCCGCCCAGCAGCAGCGCAGCCACCTGCGACGCGCCCACGGCGCCGATCTGTCCGCCGAGGAAAAGCTCCAGCAGGTCGAACTGCTCCAGGCCGGATACGCCGAAATATTTCAGCGTAGCCAAGGGCTCGTTCATGGGCAGCGCGGCCAGGGCCAGGTCCACGTCCATGAACTGCGGCCAGGAGGCCTTGCAGACGGCCCAGCCCAGGGCAGGCGCGCAAAACGGATTGGACCCCTGGCCGCCGAAAAGCGTCTGCCCCAGGGCCACGGAGACGAATCCGCCCACAAAGGCGAGCCACCAGGGCGCACCGCTCGGCAGAAGCAGGGCGAAGAGCAGCCCGGTGTAAAAGGCGTTCCAGTTGTCCAGCTGCATGGGCTGCCTGCGCAGCCGGGACATGAGCGCCTCGCAGGCCACGGCCGCGGCGCAGGCCATGCCCACGACCTCCGCCGCGCCCAGACCGAAGCGCCAGGATGCCAGCAGAACGGCGGGCGCCAGGGCCAGAACGCGCTCCAGGTTCATGCCCCGGATGGTCCGCCCGCAGCGCCAGTGGGAAGGCGGGCCCACGGTGAGCCGGATGGCGATGTCCGCATGGGGCTTGATGATGGCGGCTTGTTTGATCATGAAGGGTTCACCTCGGATTGAATGTCCGGAATGCCGGGCGTCAACGTGTCCAGCCCGCGGTCAGCCGATCGGTTTCGGTCCGCAGCTGCTGCCTGGCGAAACGGAGGTAATGCTGCATTGGCCGCAGGGCCGGGCACCAATAGGAGCAAAGCCCGCACTCCATGCAGGCGTCGAGCCCCTGCTCCCGCGCCTGCTGGAACATGCCGTACTCCGCGAAGCGCGCGATGATGTTCGGCTGGAGCCGCGCCGGGCAGTGCAGAACGCACTCGCCGCAGTTGATGCAGGGACGGTCCTCCATGGCCGGGAAAGCGTCCTTGGGAATCACGTTCAAGGCGTAGACGCCTTTTTCCAGGCCGTGCTCCACGTTGAAGACCGTGTAGCCCGTGAGCGGCCCGGAGAGCACGAGACGGTCGCCGGGGTGAATCTCCACTCCGGCAAAATCAAGGATATCCACAATGGGCGTGCCGATGCGCGCGCAATAGGCGGTTCCGGCCAGCGTAAACACGGTCTCATCGATGGCACGGCCCGTTTCCACGACCCGACCGATCTGCCAGAGCTTGTGCACGCTGAAGACCGCCACGCCGTCGGACTGTTCCCGCCCGGTCACGGCCTTGATGACCAGCGGGGCCAGACTGTTGGGGTATTCGGGACGCATGCGCACATCGGAGCAGCCTTCCAGCGAATAGCCTCCGTCGCCCGTGACCAGCACGCATCGACGCGGATTCACGGCCTTGCGCACCAGCGAAAGCCCCCGGCGCACGGTTTCGTTTTCGTCGCGCAGGAGCTGCTCGGCTACGTTCACGCCGGGCTGCGGATTCAGGCCGTTGACGATCAGGAGTTCGGCCTCGCGGAAACGCTCCACGCTGATGCCCAGATCGCGCATGGCCTGATTGAGTTCCTCGCCTGGGCTCAGGGAGCGCACGTCCACGGGGTCGGCGGCCTCGTCCTTCTTGTCCTTTTTGATGGAAAGATAGGCGAAGTCGATTTTGCTGACCTTGCCCGCAATGGGCGCATTGGCCGCTCCTCCGGCGGTTCTTGGGTGCGCGGCCAGCGCCTCGCCCCGCTTCACGGCCTTCCCGCGCTCCGCGCGGATGTCGTAGCCGCAGACGAACAGGCTCACCTCTTCGGGTTCCGGAATCTCGACGACCTTGCCGGACAGCTCCGCTCGGAGCGAAAACACGTTGTTTTCAAGCATGATGATCACATCCCCGCATGGCAGGATTTGCACGATCCGTCGCCGGCTGGTCCGCTCATGCTTTCATGGCAGCCCATGCACTGGCCGTGGAACGCCTCGGTGCGCACCGGAATCCAGCTTGTGTCCGGCTTTTCTTCCGCCGCGACGCCTCCGGTAGGGTCACCATCGTGGCAACGCAGGCACTGCGCCTTGTCCGCGAACCGTTGCTGGTGCGACGCAGCCCAGGCCGCATCAAAAGCCGACGGATGGCAGTCGCCGCAGGGAACAGGATGCTCCGGATCCCCTTCGTCGTGATGGCAGTCGGCGCAATCCAGGCCGTAATCCTGCGCGTGGACCTGATGGGCGAAGACGACGCGCCCGCCGGTGTTGTCCAGCAACACGCGGGCAGGCGGTCCGTCCGCCGGGGCGGGCAGGATGTAGCCCGCCGCCGAGACCAGGAAGAGCGCCCCGGTCACGCCCAGGACGGCAATCAGATGTTTGTTCAATTGTCCTTCCTCTCAGCGTTGGCTCGGATTGGCTCATTCGGCGCGCGGCCGCGTGAGCGTTGCCCCCCATTGAGCAGAGAGCATGCCAATGGAACGCGGCGTGCGCGATTCACGACCTGCGCATGACGACAAAAGGTCATGCATCATTTCTTTTTTGTTTGATTTTTTTAGAACGTCGAAGATGATGCGGAAACGCGCGAATTCATCGCAATTGCCCATTTCAGAACTTCACGGCGCGATCATTGCTCGTTGCGACAATCTCGCGGAGAGCGTCATTTCAGGTAGTTACAAAACCATTGGAGTGAAGTGGCGATTCCCGGCGGGAAAACGTCTTTATCATGCATGGACTGCGGCGCACACTGATTCAGACTTTGAATTCGTGGACAGCTTCAGTTATCTTTTCAACAATTGATAAATTGGATATGCTTCCGGATACGGGAAAGAGGGCATCAATATGAAAGCAATATTTCTCAGCTTCGCGCTTCTGCTGTCTCTGCTGCCATGCGGGGCCGCGGCTGCCGAAGAACCGGCGGGATATGTCCAAAGCGTTGAGGGAAGAGCCCTGGCGGTCAACGACACTCCGGAGATCGCCGCACGCTTCGGCGGCAGCGGAGCGAGAAGGCTCACCGTGGAAGCGCCGCTGTACCAAAGCGACGTGCTGCTCACCGATGAAAACTCCAAAGTCCAGTTCATGCTCATGGATGGAACGATCTTCACCATGGCGCCGGACACCAGGCTCGACCTCGCGGAGTTCGCCTACAGCGAGGAAGGGGAGGACGGCGCTCTCCAGGCCGACATCCTGAGCGGAGCCTGCCAGTTCGTCACCGGGCAGATCGTCAACCGAAACCCCTTCTTCTTCCGCATCCAAGCTCCCATGGCGACCATCGGCATCCGGGGCACGGAAGCCGCCGTGGCCGTCTCCCTGGCCAACGAGGCGGAAATCCGGTCCCGCACCCGCGGTCTCATCGCCCAGGCGGCGGCCACGCTCGCGGTTCCCGGCGGGCGGGTATCCGCGCAATTCGCACAGAACGTCCGCGCGGTGTTCAACGCCGCCAAACCTTCGCGGGTCGACGTGGCCCACATGGACGGCCTGAAGACCCGAAGCGTCATGGTCACCGACCATTTCAACCGCAACCAGTTCGTGGACCGCGGACAGGAAGTGTCCGTGGCCGCCCAAAAAGGCGTTTCAAGTCCCTCCCGCATGCAATTCCGCCAGGAATTCACCAAGACGCTCGTGGACAAAAAGGCACCGACCCCTTCCAACGTCAGCGAAAGCGCCGCATCCGCGAGCAAGGGCAATTCCGACAACTCCAACGGCAAGTCGGGCGATTCCAACGGCAAGGCGGGCAACTCCTCCGACGCGCCTGGCAAGTCGGGCATGTCTCACGGCAAGTCCGCCGATGCTCCCGGACAGTCCGGCAGCTCCCCTGGCAATTCCGGAAACAGCAATGCGGGCGGCAACTCCGGCGGAGGCAACTCCGGCGGCGGAAACTCCGGCGGCGGAAACTCCGGCGGAGGCGGCGGAGGCGGCGGCGGAAACGGCGGCGGAAACGGCGGTGGAAACGGTGGCGGAAACGGCGGCGGCAATGGCGGCGGCAACGGCGGAGGCAACGGCGGAGGCAACGGCGGAGGCAACGGGAAGAAGTAGCCGATTCGCCCATCAAAACCGCCCCCCTGGCCCGGACTTGCCTTTCCGTGCGGGATGACTACCTCATGGCAGCGGCGCGAGCGCGCGTCCATTGAAATGCCCCTCGCACCTTGACGTGGACGCGTCTCGTCGGTTAGCCGCAGAACACCATGAAAGAATCCTCGCGCTCTTCGCATACGCCCTGTTCAACGCCCTGCCGCCTGCTTGTCCTGGCGATCCTGGCTGCCTTCGTGTTGGCGCTGCCGGTTCCGGCTCAGCAGGCCCTGGCCAAGGGCAACAAGAAACGCGTTCTCTTCCTGAATTCCTATCAGAACGGATACGCGTGGTCCGACGACATCCTCGACGGAGTGCGCAAGCAGTTCGCGGAAAGCGGGCTGACCGTCGATCTCCAGATCGAATACATGGACACCAAGCGCTACGCGCCGGAAGCCGTGGAAGACGCCCTGCACGCCTACTTCAAGGCCAAGTTCGTCAACGACAGCTTCGACGCCGTCATCGCCTCGGACAACACGGCCCTGAGCTTTCTGACCAAGTATCGGGACGAGCTGTTTCCCGGCGCGCCGGTGGTCTTTTGCGGCATCAACTATTTCAATCCGAAGACGGTCACGGATCGCAAGCATTTCACCGGCATCACGGAAAACCCGGATGTCGCCGCGACCCTGAATCTGGCCCTGAAAATCCGTCCCGGACTCAAGCACATCGTGGTCATCAGCGACAAGTCCGTGACGTCCCAAGCCATTACCAACCAGGTTCGCGAGCAGGCACAGCAGTTCGAGGGCAGGCTCAAGTTCGACTACTGGGAGACGCAGACCCTGGCCGAAACCCTGGCCAACGTGGAGAAACTCGGACCGCAGTCCGCCCTCTTCCTGACCCCCTTCTACAAGGGCGCGCACGGCGAGCTGTACACGGTGGAGGAAGTGCTCTCCATTCTGCACGCCCACTCCAACGTCATGATCTTCAGCTCCTGGCGCTTCCTGCTGGGATACGGCATCGTGGGCGGCAAGCTGCTCTCGGGCACGGAGATGGGCCGGGCCGCGGCGCGCATGGCCGAACGCATCCTCGCCGGCGAAAGCCCGGCGAACATCCCGGTGCAGCATACGCTCGAAAACCCCTACGCCTTCGACTACAACGTACTCAAACGCTTCGACATCCCCCTGGACTCGCTCCCGGAGGGCAGCGAGATCATCAACGAGCCGGACATCTTCTACCGCATCGAGCCCAAGTTCTTCTGGACCATTCTCGGCTCGATCCTCGTGCTCTCGGTCATCCTGGTGCTGCTGGCCTTCAACATCCTGCGCCGCCGCCGGGTCGAGCGCGAAATCAAGGCCCAGCTCTCGTTCCAGGAAATCCTGATGAACACCCTGCCCCTCCTGATCTGCTGGAAGGACAAGCGGCAGCGGTATCTCGGCGCGAACATGTCCTTTGCCCGCTTCTTCAACCTCGCCAGCCCCGAGGACGTCCTGGGCGAGCGCGACGAGGACATCTTCAAAGGCGGCCGACTGATCCGGCAGCTCGCCAACTGGGACCGCCAGGTGCTTCAGACCGGGCAGCCGCTTCTGGGCCAGAGCCTGCGGGTTGCCAACGACGAGGGCGACAGCGTCTGGCTGGACATCAACAAGGTTCCCCTGCCCGACGAGAAGGGCAAGGTCATGGGCACCCTGAGCACGGCCGAGGACGTGACCCGCAAGGTCAACCTCGAACGGCAGCTGCTCCAGTCCCAGAAGATGGAGGCCATCGGCACGCTCGCAGGCGGCATTGCCCACGATTTCAACAACATTCTCACCAGCATCATCAACTCCACGGAACTGGCCATCAGCGACGTGGAGGAAGAGAGCATGACCCACAAGGATCTGGCCCGCGTGCTCAAGGCCGCCGACCGGGGCTCGCGCGTGGTCAAGCAGATTCTCGCCTTCAGCCGCCCCTCCCAGGAAGGATTCCTCATCGCGGACATCGCCGAGACCATCAACGAGGCGGTGGAGCTGATGAAGGCGTCCCTGCCGCGCAACATCGTGGTACGCACGAGCATCGAGGCCAACGACACCCACATCTGGGCCGATCCGACCCAGATCCATCAGGTTGTCATGAACCTCTGCACCAACGCCTTCCAGGCCCTGCGACCCAAGGGCGGCGTTCTGGAACTGGGGCTGACCCGCACCTACGTCGAGGGGGACAAGGCCGAACTGCTGAACATTCCGTCGGGGCATTACCTCAAGCTCTGGGTCTGCGACGACGGACCCGGCATTCCTGTGGAAATCGTGGACAAGATCTTCGATCCCTTCTTCACCACCAAAGGCAAAGCCGAAGGCACCGGCCTCGGACTGGCCGTCGTCCACGGCATTGCCAAGGCGCACCGGGGCGGGGTGCGCGTCAGCTCCGTGCCCTGGCAGCGCACCTGCTTCGAAATCTACCTGCCCTGCACGGGCAGCGACGGCCAGCTGCTGATCGCCGGGCGGCGCGGGGCCTTTCGCGGAGACGAGCGGCTGCTCTTCGTGGAGGACGACCAGGACCAGCTCGACACCGTGCCGCGCCTGCTGGAACAGCTCGGCTACCGCGTCACGGCCATGCGCGATCCGGACGAGGCTCTGGAAACACTGCGCCTGAACGTCGGCGGCTTCGACGTTCTGATCACGGACTACGACATGCCCGGCACCAACGGGCTGCAACTCGCGGAGAAAGCCGTGGAAGTCAACCCCAACCTGCCCGTCATACTCATTTCCGGACGCAAGGACGCCCTCCAGCAGGCTGCGGATTCCCCCGCCATCCGCCGGGCGCTGCTCAAGCCCTATAATCAGGTTTCCCTGTCCGAAGCCATCCGGCACACTCTTGACGAACGCGGGGAGGAATGACCACATGGCCCGGATACTGATCATCGACGACGACCACGACGTCTGCGGCACCATCGAAAGCCTGGCCACCCGGCTGGGCCACGACAGCGAAAGCGCCCACACCCTGGAAAGGGGCATGGGCAAGCTGCGCGCGGGCGGCTTCGACGTGGTCTTCCTGGACATCCGCTTGCCCGACGGCAACGGGCTCGACCGCCTGCCGGAAGTCAAGTCCATGCCGGACAGCCCGGAAGTCATCATCCTCACGGGAAAAGGCGATGCGGACGGCGCGGAACTGGCCATCCAGGGAGGCGTCTGGGATTACCTGCTCAAGCCCTCCCCGGTGAAGGAAATCACCCTCACCCTGGGCCGCGCGCTCAAGTACCGGGACGAGAAGCGCAGCCGCACCAATCTCGTGGCCCTGAACCTGGAAAACGTGGTCGGCCGCAGCCAGGCCATGCGCGCCTGCTTCGACCTCGTGGCCCAGGCCTGCCAGTCCGATTCCAACGTGCTCATCACGGGCGAGACGGGAACGGGCAAGGAGCTTTTCGCGCGGACCATCCACGAAAACAGCGCCCGGCCCGACGGCGAATTCGTGGTCGTGGACTGCGCCTCGCTCACGGAAAACCTCGTGGAAAGCACGCTCTTCGGTCACAAGAAAGGGGCGTTCACCGGCGCGGACCGCGACAGCATCGGCCTCGTCAAGCTGGCGGACAAGGGCACGCTCTTCCTGGACGAGGTCGGCGAAATGCCGCTCTCGCTCCAGAAATCATTTTTGCGCGTGCTCCAGGAACGCCGCTTCCGTCCCGTGGGCGAGGCCCGCGAAGTGCACAGCGACTTCCGGCTCATTTCCGCCACCAACCGCGACCTGCAAACCCTCGTGGACGAGCAGCGCTTCCGCAGCGACCTCTTCTTCCGGCTCAAGACAGTGCAGATCCGCCTGCCCCCCCTGCGGGAACGGCGCGAGGACATCAAGCCCCTGGCCATGCACTTCGTGGATCAACTCTGCGATCGGTACGACGCGCCCATCAAGGGCTTCGGCTCGGAATTCTTCAGCGTGCTCGAAACTTACGATTGGCCCGGCAACGTCCGCGAACTGGGCAACGTCCTGGAGCGAGCCTTCATCGCGGCCGGAGCGGAGCGCACCATCTACGCCATGCACCTGCCCCAGGAACTGCGCATCAAGGTCGCCAAGGTCCAGATCGACGAACGCGCCCGCCGGCCGGAAACCCGGGCCCAGGCCCAGGCGCAGGCCGAATCCCGAGCCGCCTCGCCGTTTCTCTCCAGCCCGGACCTGGATGGAAAGCTGCCCGCGCTGAAGGATTTCAAAGAGATGGCCGAGAAGCACTATCTTGAGGCGCTGGTCTCGCGCGAAGACGGGGACATCAAGAACATCCTGGCCACTTCCGGGCTCTCGCGCTCGCATTTTTACGCGCTGCTGAAAAAGCACGACATCAAGCACCAGGATTGAGGGCGGAGCCACAATGAAACAGGGCCGAAGCGCGGACTTCCCGCGCTTCGGCCCCGTCATGCCGTGCCGTCTCGATTCCTGCGGTCTAATATCTGGACAGGCCGTGCGAGCCGGGCCCCAGGGCGGCCCGGCGCTTGCGCCCGCCCACTTCGGACTCGTCCCTGCCGCCGTCCTGCCCATACTCGTCCGCAAAGTCGATGCAGTCGTCAGCGGATTCCAACGCGGGCTGGGCACCTCCGTCTTCCTTGAGCCGGAACTTTTCCAGGGCGTGACGCAGATGCGCGCTCTGGCTGGAGAGCTGCTCCGCGGCCGAGGCGGTTTCCTCGGCGTTGGCCGTGTTGGTCTGGGTCACGGTGTCGATCTGGGAAAGGGCGTCGCCCACCTGGGAAATGCCCTCGGCCTGCTCGCTGGACGCGGAAGCGATCTCCTGCACCAGCTCCGTGACCGTGCCCGCGCCCTGCACGATGCGTTCGAGAGATTCGGAAGTCAGCTGCGCCAGTTCCGCACCGTGCTCCACGCGGCTGATGGTGTCCTCGATGAGGCCCGACGTTTCCTCGGCGGCCTTGGCGCTGCGCGAGGCCAGGTTGCGGACCTCTTCCGCAACCACGGCGAAGCCCTTGCCGTGCTTGCCAGCACGCGCGGCCTCCACTGCGGCGTTCAGGGCCAGCAGATTGGTCTGAAAGGCGATCTCGTCGATGACCTTGATGATCCGGGCGATGCTCTGCCCGGCGTTCTTGATTCCTTCCATGGCCTCCAGCATCCGGGACATGTCCGTTGCGCCCCGGCCTGCCTGTTCCTGCTGCTGCCGCGCGATCTCGCTGGCCTTGGAGGCGTTTTCGGCGTTGGTCCGGGTCCGCGAGCCCATTTCCGTCATGGAACTGGTGATCTGCTCCAGAGAAGCGGCCTGCTCGGTCGCCCCCTGGGAGAGGGACTGGCTCGAATCCGAGACTTCCGAGGAGCCCGCCGCGATCTGGATGCTGGCCTCGCGCACCTCGCCAAGGAGCTGGCGCAGATTGCGCGTCATCTCCTGCAACGCCTTGCCCAGGGAGTCGCGCTCGGAGCAGAGCACCACGTCCCCGGTCAGGTCGCGCCCGGCGATGCGCCCGGCCAGGGCAGCCTTGCCGCGCAGCGACGCGGCCATGCTGTTGAAGGCGCGCTGGAGCACGGCGGGTTCGTCGCGTCCCTCGGCCTTGAGCGACACGTCCAGGTCGCCCGCGGCGATGGACTCTGCCAGGGCGGCGCATTCGGATACGGGCTTCACGATGCTTACGACGATCATCCAGAAAAGCGGAAGGAGCACGAACAGGAGCAGCACCACGACCACGCTGAGAACCCACGTCAGGGAATTGTTGGCATGATCGGAAATGATCGACGCGATGCGTTCCTTCTCGGCCTGGACGTTGTCCGTATAGACGCCCGTCCCGATCCAGACGTCCGTGCCCGGAATCATCTCGGCGTAGGAAAGCTTGGGCACGTCGCCCGCGCCCGGCTTGGGCCAGATGTATTCGATGAAGCCGCCGCCGGCCATGGCCAGCTTGTGCAGTTCGGTCACGAGCTGCACGCCGTTCGGATCCTTGAGGTCGCCCAGATCCTTGCCCTGGAGTTCCTTCTTGGGCGGCAGGGCCACGTTCACGGTTCCGCGGTAGATGAAGAAATAGCCGGAATCGTCATCCTCGAATCGGATGTTGTCCACCGCTGCGCGCAACAGCTCCACCCGGGCGGATTCTCCCGGCACGTCCTTGACGAGGTCGCCCAGCGCCACAGCCAGGGAATGCGTCGAGACCTGAAGCTTCTGCTTCTGGCCGTCGAGCATGGCCTCGTCGGAAGCCTTGACGCCCATGTCTTTTATCATGTTCGCATTGTTATGGAACGCAAAAATAACACCGCCCAGAAACAGGACGATGAGCCCCAGCAGGAAAAATAATCGCATGCGAATGCTAAAACGGCGTAACATCATATACCCTCGCGTCTCTTTCGGTTCGGAATGTCGTACTGCAATGCAGATAACGTACCGAATCCACTTTCGAGGAGAAAGCTTCCACTCTCTTTGCATTTAACACGTCCTGACGCGTATGAAAAGAGTTGCCCGCTTCCGGAAGACAACGTCGAAGCCCCCCTGAGCGCGACCTGGAAGTCCGAAAAAAAAGACACCCGGCTTCAACCATTGACGGCGACCTGATCCGGATATCGTCCTCAAGGCCCCGGTACGGGCGGGTTTGATCCCGGCCCTATGCGAACGGCAGGAGAATGGCTGTCTGTTTTTTCAGACCAACGAGCTCGCCCGGCCAGGGGCGGAGCAAGGAGAAGACAACGCAAGAAGCAGCAATAATTGAGCTATAACACAAAAACAAAGGCTGGCACGCTTCTTGATCTTTAGGGCGTAGCCATTACATGGCGGGTCCGCCCGCCGGAATGCGGAAACAATGGAAAGGAGAATTCAATGGCCAAGCAAATGAAAACCATGGATGGCAACACCGCCGCCGCTCATGTGGCATACGCCATGAGCGAGGTGGCCGCCATCTACCCCATCACCCCGTCCTCGACCATGGGTGAGATTGCCGACGAGTGGGCTGCCCAGGGCCGCAAGAACATCTTCGGGCAGTCGGTTCTGGTTCGCCAGCTCCAGTCCGAAGCGGGCGCGGCAGGCGCGGTGCACGGCTCCCTGGCTGCGGGCGCCCTGACCAGCACCTTCACCGCCTCCCAGGGCCTTTTGTTGATGATCCCCAACATGTACAAGATTTCCGGCGAACTGCTGCCCGGCGTGTTCCACGTCACGGCGCGCGCCCTCGCCGCCCACGCGCTGTCCATCTTCGGCGACCACGCCGACGTCATGGCCGCCCGCCAGACCGGGTTCGCCATGCTCGCCTCGGGTTCGGTCCAGGAGGTCATGGACCTCGCCCTGGTGGCCCACCTCGCCGCCATCGAATCCCGCGTGCCTTTCCTGCATTTCTTCGACGGATTCCGGACCTCCCACGAAATCCAGAAGATCGAGATCATCGACTACGCCGACATGGCCAAGCTCGTGGACATGGAAATGGTCGAGGCCTTCCGCGCCGGAGCCATGAACCCTGAGCACCCGCACATCCGCGGCACCGCCCAGAACCCGGACATCTACTTCCAGGCCCGCGAAGCCGCCAACCCCTTCTACGCCGCCCTGCCCGGCATCGTGCAGTCCTGCATGAAGAAGGTCGAGAGCATCACCGGCCGCGCCTACAATCTCTTCGACTACGTCGGCGCTCCCGATGCGGAGCACGTGGTCGTGTCCATGGGCTCCTCCTGCGAAGCCATCGAGGAGACCGTGAACCACCTCGTGGCCCAGGGACGCAAGGTCGGCCTGGTCAAGGTCCGCCTGTACCGCCCCTTTGTCGAGGAAGCCTTCCTGGCCGCCCTGCCCGCCAGCGCCGCCAAGGTCACCGTGCTCGACCGCACCAAGGAGCCCGGCGCTTCCGGCGACCCGCTGTTCCTGGACGTGCGCGCCGCCCTGGCCGAGGCCGGACGCAACTGCGTGGTCCTGGCCGGACGCTACGGACTCGGCTCCAAGGAATTCAACGCCCCGATGATCAAGGCCGTCTACGACAACATGGAAAGCGCAACCAAGAAGCGCTTCACCGTGGGCATCAACGACGACGTGACCGGCCTTTCCCTGCCTGTGTCCGAAAAACTGGACACCACCCCCAAGGGCACTGTCCAGTGCAAGTTCTGGGGCCTCGGCGCCGACGGCACCGTGGGCGCGAACAAGCAGGCCATCAAGATCATCGGCGACAACACCGACCTCTACGCCCAGGGATACTTCGCCTACGACTCCAAGAAGTCCGGCGGCATCACCGTTTCCCACCTGCGCTTCGGCGAAAAGCCCATCCAGTCCACCTACCTCGTGGACAGCGCCGACTACATCGCCTGCCACAACCCCAGCTACGTGCGGCTCTACGACGTGCTTGAGGGCATCAAGGACGGCGGCTCCTTCGTGCTGAACTGTTCCTGGTCCCTGGAGGACATGGAAGAGAAGCTGCCCGCGGCCATGCGCCGGACCATCGCCGAGAAGAAGCTCAAGTTCTACACCATCGACGCCGTGGCCCTGGCCGGCAAGGTGGGCCTGGGCGGACGCATCAACATGGTCATGCAGACCGCCTTCTTCAAGGTGGCGGACGTGATCCCCTTCGAGAAGGCCGTGGCCCTGCTCAAGGAAGGCATCCAGAAGGCCTACGGCAAGAAGGGCGAGAAGATCGTCAAGATGAACAACGACGCCGTGGACCTGGCCACCGAGGCCCTCAAGGCCGTGGACTACCCCGCCTCCTGGGCCGACGCGCAGGACGAGGCCCCGGTCGTCAAGAGCGAGCCCGACTTCGTCAAGAACGTCATGCGCCCGATCCTGGGCCAGAAGGGCGACACCCTGCCCGTGTCCGCGTTCGAGCCGGACGGCCTCTTCCCGCTGGCGACCTCCAAGTACGAGAAGCGCGGCGTGGCCATCATGGTTCCGGAATGGAACATCGACAACTGCATCCAGTGCAACCAGTGCGCCTTTGTCTGCCCCCACTCCGCCCTGCGCCCGGTGCTGGCCGATGAGGCCGAGATGAAGAAGGCTCCGGCCTCCTTCGCCGCCCAGGACGCCAAAGGCAAGGACTTCAAGGGCCTCAAGTACCGCCTCCAGGTCAATGTCATGGACTGCCTGGGCTGCGGCAACTGCGCCGACATCTGCCCGGCCAAGGAAAAGGCCCTGGTGATGAAGCCCATCGCCACCCAGGCCGACGCCCAGGCCGATAACTTCGCCTTCTCCGAGACCGTCTCCTACAAGACGGACCTGACCCGCCGCGACACGGTCAAGGGCAGCCAGCTCCAGCAGAGCCTCATGGAATTCTCCGGCGCCTGCTCCGGCTGCGGCGAAACCCCGTACGTCAAGCTGCTTACCCAGCTCTTCGGCGAGCGCATGATCGTGGCCAACGCCACGGGCTGCTCGTCCATCTGGGGCGCCTCCGCCCCGACCACGCCCTACTGCGTGAACAAGGACGGACACGGTCCGGCCTGGGGCAACTCCCTGTTCGAAGACGCCGCCGAATTCGGCTTCGGCATGCAGATCGCCGTGGCCCAGCGCCGCGCGCGCCTCTCCAGCCTGGTGGCCCAGGCCGCCGAGAGCGCCGAAGGCGAGCTCAAGGCCGCGCTGAACGGCTGGCTCGAAGGCAAGGACGACGCCGAGAAGTCCCGCGAGTTCGGCGACAAGCTCAAGGCGCTCCTGGCCGGAACCACGGACCCGGCCCTGGCCGAGATCGCGGCCATGAGCGACCTGTTCACCAAGAAGTCCTTCTGGATCTTCGGCGGCGACGGCTGGGCCTACGACATCGGCTACGGCGGACTGGACCACGTGCTGGCCTCCGGCGAGGACATCAACGTCCTGGTCATGGACACCGAGGTCTACTCCAACACCGGCGGCCAGTCCTCCAAGGCCACCCCGCTCGGCTCCATCGCCAAGTTCGCGGCCTCCGGCAAGAAGACCGGCAAGAAGGATCTCGGCCAGATGGCCATGACCTACGGCTACGTCTACGTCGCCAGCATCTCCATGGGCGCGGACAAGGCCCAGACCCTCAAGGCCATCAAGGAAGCCGAGGCCTACCCCGGTCCTTCCCTGATCATCGCCTACGCGCCCTGCATCAACCAGGGCATCCGCAAGGGCATGGGAAAGTCCCAGCTCGAGGGCAAGCTGGCGGTGGATTGCGGCTACTGGCCGCTCTTCCGCTTCAACCCGCAGCTGGCCGACGAGCGCAAGAACCCGTTCGTGCTCGAATCCAAGAGCCCGGACGGCTCCATTCAGGAATTCCTCTCCGGTGAAAACCGTTACGCTCTCCTGGAGCGGACATTCCCCGGCGAGTCCAAGCGTCTGCGCGAGCAGATCGAACACGACTACGCCATGCGCTACGAGCGTCTCAAGCGCATGGCCGAGGCCAAGCCCGTCAACGACGGCGAACTGGCCGAACCGGAAGCCTGCGAAACCCTCGCCACGGCTGAGCACGCCCGCCCCGGCGGCGGCGAGCCCTGCGACGACGGTCGCGCCGGCAAGTAGTACCTCCTCTCCCCTCTCTCAGGACGCCGCCCCGTGCAGTGCGGGGCGGCGTTCGCCGGGGAGAACGAGATAACGCCAATGCGCGGACCCAGCGCTCCAATGGGTACGTTCGGCGCCGCTCCTGCGGCCCGGATCGATCGGCAAGTGATTTGAGGAAACGGGCGGCGCGCGAAATTCCGTCCCCGCGCATCGCCCCGCTCCCACCCGGGAGCACTGCATGAACGACCCTAATCGCATTTGGAGGGGGAACACATGTCTATCGAAGTTCTGGCTCTGGTCGCAGTAATTCCCATTGTCCTCGCCTTGGTGCTCATGGTCGGCCTGCGCTGGCCCGCCACCAAAGCCATGCCCGTGGCCTGGCTCGCCTGTGCGCTCGGCGCCATCCTGGCCTGGCAGCTTCCCGTCGGCTACGTCGCCGCCCTGACCATTCAGGGATTCATCACCGCCATCGGCATCCTGATCATCGTCTTCGGCGCCATCCTGATTCTCTATACGCTGCAACACAGCGGCGGCATGGAGACCATTCAGCACGGCATGCAGAACATCTCGCGCGACCGCCGCGTGCAGGCCATCATCATCGGCTACCTGTTCGCGGCCTTCATCGAAGGCGCCGCGGGCTTCGGCACCCCTGCCGCTCTGGCCGCTCCGCTGCTGCTCAGCCTGGGCTTCCCGCCCCTGGCCGCCGCGGTCATCTGCCTGGTGTTCAACTCCTTCCCCGTCACCTTCGGCGCGGTCGGCACCCCGGTCGTGCTCGGCCTGAAGTTTCTCAAGGGCCTTGTGGAAGCCGCTGTCGGCGCGAACATCCCCGGCCTGAACTTCGCCAACATGGACCAGTTCAACATGGTCATCGGCCAGTGGGCCACCCTGATGCACGTGGGCATGATCTTCATCCTCCCCGTGTTCATGCTCGGCTTCATCACCCGTTACTTCGGTCCCAAGCGTTCCTGGGTGGACGGCTTCAAGGCCTGGAAGTTCTGCCTCTTCGCCGCCGTCGCCTTCACCATCCCCTACATGGCCTTCGCCTGGCTGGTCGGCCCGGAATTCCCGTCCCTGATCGGCGGTCTCGTCGGCCTGGGCGTGGTCGTTGCCGGCGCCAAGGCCGGTTTCTGCGTGCCCAAGGAATCCTGGGACTTCGGCCCCAGCGCCAACTGGGATCCGGAATGGACCGGCGAAATCAAGGGCTCCGACACCTGCGAATTCAAGTGCCACATGAGCCAGTTCCGCGCCTGGCTGCCGTACGTGCTCATCGGCCTGATCCTGGTCATCACCCGCATCCCCGAACTGGGCCTCAAGGGCTTCCTCGCCGCCCAGAAGCTGTCCTTTGACGGCATCCTCGGCTACGAGAGCGTCGGCGCTTCCATCGCCTACCTCTACCTGCCCGGCACCATTCCCTTCGTGCTGGTCGCCCTGCTGACCGTGCTGCTGCACGGCATGAAGGGTTCCGAGGTCAAGACCGCCTGGACCCAGTCCATCGCCAAGATGAAGAACCCGACCATCGCCCTGTTCGCGGCCGTGGCCCTGGTTTCCATCTTCCGCGGTTCCGGCATCGCCGACGCCGCCCTGAACCCCAACGGCTACCCCTCCATGCCTCTGGCCATGGCCCAGGCGGTCGCCGGACTCGTGGGCAGCGCCTGGCCCATGTTCGCCTCCTACGTGGGCGGCCTCGGCGCCTTCATCACCGGCTCGAACACCGTGTCCGACCTGCTCTTCGCCGAGTTCCAGTGGGGCATGGCTTCGACCCTGAACCTGCCGCACCAGATCATCGTGGCCGCGCAGGCCGTCGGCGGCGCCATGGGCAACATGATCTGCATCCACAACATCGTGGCGGTCTGCGCCGTGGTCGGCCTCTCCGGCAAGGAAGGCACCATCCTGCGCCGCACCGTGTGGCCCTTCCTGCTCTACGGCGTGGTGGTCGGCATCGTCGCCACCCTGCTCAGCTACGTTTTCGTCCCGCACCTGTTCTAATCGGGCCAAACGGTATAAGCTGAGCCAAACAGGTAGATAACAACGGCCCGGGGACCGGCAGCCCCGGCCTCCGGGCCGAACTATTTCAGGAGACCAACATGTCCGCCAATGCTGCACTGATCAAGGAATTCGAGACTCTTCTCGGCAAGGAGAACGTGCTCACTTCCGAGACTGATCTCCACTCCTATTCCTACGACGCCGCCGTGCTCGACTCCAAAACCCCGGCCCTGGTCCTGCGCCCGACCAACAGCGAAGCGCTGGGCAAAGCCGTGGCCCTCTGCAACGAGAATGAACTCAAGATCACGGTCCGCGGTGCCGGAACCAACCTTTCCGGCGGCACCATTCCCCATCCGGGAGGCGTGGTCATCCTGACCAACGCCCTGAACAAGATCCTCGAAATCAACGAACAGGATCTCTACGCCCGCGTCCAGCCCGGCGTGGTCACGGCCCAGTTCGCGGCCGAGGTCGCCTCCCGCGGCCTGTTCTACCCGCCGGATCCGGGCTCTCAGGCCGTCTCCACCCTCGGCGGCAACGTGGCCGAGAACGCCGGCGGCCTGCGCGGCCTCAAGTACGGCGTGACCAAGGACTACGTCATGGGCGTGGACTTCTTCGACGTGGACGGACAGCTGGTCAAATCCGGCTCCCGCACCGTCAAATGCGTCACCGGCTACAACCTCACCGGCCTGATGGTCGCCTCCGAGGGTACCCTGGGCGTGTTCGAATCCATCACCCTCAAGCTGATTCCGCCCGTTCCCGCCGCCAAGTCCATGATGGCCGTGTTCCCGTCCATGAACGCCGCCGCCGACACCGTGGCCGCCATCATCGCCGCCAAGATCGTGCCCGCCACCCTGGAGCTGATGGACAACTTCACCATCCGCACCGTGGAGAACTTCCGCAAGGCCGGCCTGCCCGTGGACGCCGAGGCCCTGCTGCTCATCGAGGTGGACGGCCACCCGGCCCAGGTCGCCGAGGAAGCCGAAAAGGTCGAGGCCATCTGCAAGGCCAACAAGGCCACCTCCGTGACCGTGGCCCAGGACGCGGCCCAGCGCGACAAGGTCTGGCAGGCCCGCCGCGACGCGCTGCCCGCCCTGGCCAAGCTGCGCCCCACCTGCGTGCTCGAGGACGCCACCGTGCCCCGCTCCAAGATCCCGGCCATGATCGACGCCCTCGGCGCCATCAGCAAGAAGTACGACCTGACCATCGGCACCTTCGGCCACGCGGGCGACGGCAACCTGCACCCGACCATCCTCACGGACAAGCGCGATACCCACGAGTGGGAGCGCGTTGAAAAAGCCATCGACGAGATCTTCGAGAAGGCCCTCGGCCTCGGCGGCACGCTTTCCGGCGAGCACGGCATCGGCATGGCCAAGTCCAAGTACCTTGCGAAGGAGACCTCCAAGGCCACCCTCGAATACTCCCGCAAGATGAAGTCCGTCCTCGACCCCAAGGGCATCCTCAATCCCGGCAAGATCATCGGCTGGTAAGGGGGACAACATGGCTGAAATCAAGAAACTCGTGACCATGCTCAAGGAGCTGGACGACCAGCTCGTGAACTGCATGAAGTGCGGCATGTGTCAGGCCGTCTGCCCGATCTTCAAGCGCACCGGCCGTGAGGCCGACGTGACGCGCGGCAAGCTCGCCCTCGTCGAGGGGCTTGCCGGGGAGATCCTCAAGGACGCCGACGGCGTCAATGAAGCCCTCAACCGCTGCCTGCTCTGCGGAACCTGCCAGGCCAACTGCCCCAGCGGCGTCCAGGTCGTGGACATCTTCCTCAAGGCCCGCGCGATCATGACCGGCTACTTCGGCCTTTCCCCGGCCAAGAAGCTGATCTTCCGCCGCCTTTTGGCCCATCCCGGCCTGTTCAACCTGCTCACCGGCATGGCCAGCAAGTTCCAGGGCATGTTCATCAAGCCCGCGGACCAGATCATCGGCTCGTCCTGCGCGCGCTTCAACGCGCCCGTGGTCGGCGACCGCCACTTCAAGGGACTGGCCCAAAAGCCGCTGCGCAAGATCGTGTCCTCCCTGGACGAGCCCGCTGGCAAAAGCGGTCTGCGCGTGGCCTTCTTCCCCGGCTGCGTCGTGGACAAGATGTACCCCGACGTGGGCACCGCTTCGCTCAAGGCCTTGCGCCACCACGGCGTGGGCGTGTTCCTGCCTTCCGGGCAGGCCTGCTGCGGCATCCCGGCCCTCTCCAGCGGCGACCGCGCCACCTTCGAGAGCCTGGTCCGCCAGAACCTCGCCAAGTTCCGCGCGGGCCAGTTCGACTACCTGCTGACCCCCTGCGCCACCTGCACCTCGACCATCAAGGAACTCTGGCCGACGATGTACAAGGGCGCGGATGCGGACGTGCAGGCGCTCAAGGAGCTGGCCGAAAAGACCATGGACATCAGCCAGTTCCTGGTCGACGTGATCGGCGTCGATGTGCAGGCCGCCTCGTCCAAGGCTCCGAAGGTCACCTACCACGACCCCTGCCACCTCAAGAACTCCCTCGGCGTCACGGCCCAGCCCCGCAAGGTGCTCAAGGCCAACCCCGCCTACCAGTTCGTGGAGATGGCCGAGGCCGGGGTCTGCTGCGGCTGCGGCGGCAGCTTCAACATCAATCATTATGAAATGTCCAAGGCAATCGGCACCCGCAAGGCCGAGAACGTGATCGCCTCCGGAGCCGACGTGGCCGCAACGTCCTGCCCCGCCTGCATGATGCAGCTGACGGACATGCTTTCCCGTCAGGGCAAGGGCGTGCGCGTCAAGCACGTCATCGAATGCTATGCGGAGATGATCAGTTCGGCCGATTAACCGAACAACCAAGGAAACCAATCCATGTCCAAGAACCTGTATGTCACCGCCACCGGGCCGCGAAGCGGCAAGTCCGCCATTGCGCTCGGCCTGATGCAACTGCTGTCCGGCCATCTGCGCAAGGTCGCCATCTTCCGGCCCATCATTCAGGCCACTCAGGGCAAGGATCACGACATCAGCCTGATCCTCTCCCGCTTCAACATCAATCAGGACTACGAACGCGCCTACGGCTTCACCCTGAGCGAGGCGCGGGAGAGGATCGGGGCCGGGCAGTATGCCCAGCTCCTGGAAGACATCCTGGAGAAATACAAGGAACTCGAAGCGCAGTACGACTTCGTGCTCTGCGAAGGCACCGACTTCCAGGGCCAGGATCCGGCCTTCGAGTTCGATCTCAACGCGGACATCGCCGCCAACCTCGGCGCGCCCGCGGTCCTGGTCTGCAACGGCAACGGGGGCCAGTCCACCACGGACATCACCCGCTCCGCCCAGCTCAACGTCGAAGCCCTGGAAGAGAAGGGCGTGGACGTGACCGCCTGCATCGTGAACAAGGTCAAGGCGACCACGGACGTGCAGGAGATCATCAAGAACATCCGCTGCGTGGCCCGCTGCGACGAGCCTCTGCTCGTCTACGCGATTCCCGAGGTGGACGCCCTGGGCAAGCCCACCGTGGGCGACGTGGGCAAGTGGCTGAACGCGAAACCGCTCTTCGGCGAGGACGGCCTGGACAACCTGGCCCAGTCCTACATCATCGCGGCCATGCACATCAGCCACTTCCTGGAATACCTGGAGCCGGGCGGACTGATCATCACCCCCGGCGACCGTTCGGACATCATCCTCTCCAGCCTGGCTTCCCGGCTTTCCTCCAACTACCCGGACATCTCCGGCATCGTGCTCACAGGCGGTCTGGAGCCCTCGGAGAGCGTGAAGAAACTGATCATGGGATGGACCGGCGTTCCCGTGCCCGTCCTTTCCGTGGGCGACTCCACCTTCCCCACCACCCAGCGGCTCAGCGAGCTGTACGGGCGCATCGACCCCGAGGATGACAAGCGCATCGCCACGGCCCTCGGCGTGTTCGAGCAGCACGTCGAGCTGGACGAGCTGCGCAACCGGCTGGTCAGCCGCCGTTCGAGCAGGGTCACCCCCAAGATGTTCGAATACGGACTGGTGGAGAAGGCCCGCGCCCACAAGCAGCGCATCGTGCTGCCCGAAGGTTCGGGAGAGCGCATCCTGCGGGCTGCGGACATCCTGCTGCGGCGCGGCGTGGCCGACATCACCCTGCTCGGCCGGCCGGACGAGATCCGCAGCAAGGCGTCCCGCATGAGCCTGGACATCTCCGGGGCGGAGGTCATCCTCCCGGAACAGGCCGAGATGTTCGAACACTACGCGCAAACCTACTACGAACTGCGCAAGCACAAGGGCCTGCGCGAGGTGGACGCCCGCGACCGGATGCTCGATCCGACCTACTTCGCCACCATGATGGTGCACAAGGGGCAGGCCGACGGCATGGTTTCCGGTTCCGTGACCACCACGGCCGCCACGATCCGGCCCGCCTTCGAGTTCGTGAAGACCAAGCCCGGAGCGTCCATCGTCTCCAGCGTGTTCTTCATGTGCCTGAAGGACAAGGTGCTCGTGTACGGCGACTGCGCCGTGAACCCGAACCCGGACGCCCGCCAGCTTGCCGAAATTGCCGTCAACTCCGCGGAAACCGCGCGCATCTTCGGCGTGGAACCCCGCGTGGCCATGCTTTCCTACTCCACGGGCTCGTCCGGCAAGGGCGCGGACGTGGAAAAGGTCATCGAAGCCACGGCCCTGGCCAAGGAGCTTGCTCCGCACCTGCTCATCGAAGGCCCGCTGCAATACGACGCGGCCATCGACGAGGAAGTGGCCAAGACCAAGCTGCCCTTCAGCGAAGTGGCGGGCAAGGCCACCGTGTTCATCTTCCCGGACCTGAACACCGGCAACAACACCTATAAGGCCGTGCAGCGCGCCTCCGGCGCCGTGGCCATCGGCCCCGTTCTCCAGGGCCTGAACAAGCCCGTGAACGACCTTTCGCGCGGCTGCACCGTGCCCGACATCGTCAACACCGTGGCCATCACCGCCATCCAGGCGCAGGCCGAAAAAGGACTTCTGTAGGCAACGCTATGAAGATACTCGTGATCAACGCCGGAAGCTCGTCCATCAAGTACCAGATGCTGGACATGACCGACGAGGCGGTTCTCGCCTCCGGGCTCGTGGAACGCATCGGCGAGCCCACGGGCAAGCTCGTGTACAAGGCCTTCCCGGACTCGGACCAGGAGAGCAAGACCGTTCTGGAACAGCCCATCCCCGACCATGAGACGGGAATGAAGCTGGTCATCGAACTGCTCACCGACGCCGACAAGGGAGTGATCAAGGACATCTCCGAGATCACGGCCGTGGGCCACCGCATCGTGCACGGCGGAGACAAGTTCCACGCGCCCTCCCTGGTGGACGACGTGGTGGAACAGGCCATCGAGGACACCGCGCCCATGGCCCCGCTGCACAACATGGCCCACCTCGCAGGCATCCGCACGGCCAAGGCGCTCTTCCCCGGCGTGCCCCAGGTGGTCGTCTTCGACACGGCCTTCCACCAGACCATGCCGCCTGAAGCGTACATGTACGCCCTGCCCTACGAAATGTACGAAAAGCAGCGCGTGCGCCGCTACGGGTTCCACGGAACCTCCCACAAGTACGTTTCCGGCGAGGCGGCCAGGCTCATGGGCAAGGCCCCGGAAGAGTGCAACGTGATCACGCTGCACCTCGGCAACGGCTGCTCCATGAGCGCCGTCAAGGGCGGCGAGTGCGTGGACACCTCCATGGGCCTGACTCCGCTGGCCGGCCTGATCATGGGCACCCGCTGCGGCGACGTGGACCCGGCGGTCTACGCCTTCCTGGAGCGGTCCCAGGGGCTGACCCTCTCGGAGATCGACTCGATCATGAACAAGCGTTCCGGCCTGCTGGGCATCTGCGGCATGAACGACATGCGCGACATCCACGCGGCCATCGAGAAGGGCGACGAGAAGGCCGCCCTGGCCCTGAACATGGTCACCTACCGCAACCGCCAGTACATCGGCTCCTACATGGCCAGCCTGGGCGGCAAGGTGGACGCCATCGTGTTCACGGCGGGCATCGGCGAGAACGACGACATCGTCCGCGCCAAGACCGTCGAGGGCCTGGAAGCAATGGGCATCAAGCTCGATCCCGCCAAGAACGCGGGCCGCGCCACGGAGCCCAAGGCCGTGCACGCCGCTGACAGCCGCGTGCAGATCTGGGTCATTCCCACCAACGAAGAACTGGAAATCGCGCGCCAGACCCGCGACCTCGTCGCCGGAGCCTGAGCGCCGAAAGGATACGCCATGAGCGAACGAATCGAGCTTTTCAAGGAAAAGGCCAAGCTGGTCTCAGCTCTGGTTTCCGAAGTCGCCAGCATGGGCGAGGCGTTTGAATACGCCATGGACCTCTGCGAGAAAAAGGAAGCCTGCCAGCTCCTCATGTCCGGCTGCGGCGAAGCCGTCTCCGACCCGGCCAAGGATCTTTGCGACGCCAAGCAGCGCAAGGTCGTGGCCGCCCCGAATCTCTCGGAAGAGGACTTCGCCAAGCTCCAGGCCCTCTGCGCGGCCAAGGACTTCGACTGCATCCGCGAAGGCATGCGGAAACACCTCGCGGGCATCGACATCGGCGTGACCGTCTGTCAGGGCGGCATCGCCGAGACCGGCTCGCTGATGCTGGAGTCCAGCGACGAGGAAGTCCGCCTGGCGACCATGGTCGCCGAGTACCACGTCGCCGTGCTGCCGAAATCCGCCATCCAGGCCACGTCCTACGACCTGGAGAGCGAACTGGCCAAGCGGCTTGGAAACGGTCCGAGCTACACCGCCCTGATCACGGGCGCGTCGCGCACCGCGGATATCGAGCGCGTCCTCGCGCTGGGCGTGCACGGCCCGCTTGAACTGCACATCCTGCTTCTGGAGGGCTAGCCATGCAGAGCGCAAAAGATCTCAAGGAATACCGCGCCGAGCTGCGCGAGTCCCTGGACAACGAGTTTCTCCGCAAGACCCTGGACACCTTTGCGGTGGCCTACCGCGCGGGTCGCGCCAACGCCTTCAAGGGCATCGACGTGAAGACCCTGATCGCGGAGATCGCCCAATCCAAGGACGAGGCCGCGGCCCGCATGGACGAACTCTTCGAGGAGTTCAAGAAGAAGGCCGAGGCCGTGGGCGTCACGGTGCACCTGGCCAAGGACGGCGACGAGGCCAACCGGATCATCGGCGAAATCGCCCAGAAGTCCGGCTGCAAGAAGATCGTCAAGTCCAAGTCCATGACCGCCGAGGAAACCCTGCTCAACCACCATCTCGAAGACATCGGGCTGGAGGTCACCGAGACGGACCTGGGCGAATGGATCATCCAGCTGCGGCACGAAGGGCCGACCCACATGGTCATGCCCGCCATCCACCTTTCCCGCTATCAGGTGGCCGACCTCTTCGGCGACGTCACCGGCAAGAAGCAGGAATCGGACATCGAGAAGCTGGTCAAGGTCGCCCGCCGCGAACTGCGCCGCAAGTACGCCGAAGCCGACATGGGCATCTCCGGCGCGAACTTCTGCGTGGCCGAGACCGGCACCATCGGCATCGTCACCAACGAGGGCAACGCCCGCCTGGTGACCACCCTGCCGCGCGTGCACGTCGCCCTGGCGGGCCTGGACAAGCTGACCCCGACCCTGCACGACGCCCTGCGCGTGATCAAGGCCCTGCCCAAGAACGCCACGGGCCAGGCCATCACTTCCTACGTGACCTGGATCACCGGGGCCAACGAGTGCAAGGCCGCGCCCGACGGCAAGAAGGAAATGCACGTCGTCTTCCTGGACAACGGCCGCCGCGCCCTGGCCAAGGATCCGATCTTCAAGGAAGTGCTGCGCTGCGTGCGCTGCGGCGCCTGCGCCAACGTCTGTCCGGTCTACCGCCTCGTGGGCGGACACAAGATGGGCCACATCTACATCGGCGCCATCGGCCTGATCCTGACCTACTTCTTCCATGGCCGGGACAAGGCCCGCAACCTGGTGCAGAACTGCATCAACTGCGGCGCGTGCGAGGACATCTGCGCGGGCGGCATCCACCTGCCCCGCCTGATCAAGGAAATCCACGCCCGCATCCAGGATGAGGAGGGCCATCCCCTCAAGTCCGTGCTGCTCGGCAAGGTGCTCGCCAACCGCAAGCTCTTCCACCGCCTGCTCAAGGCCGCCCGCTGGGCCCAGGCTCCGGTCAAGGAAAAGAACGGCTACCTGCGCCACCTGCCCATGGTCTTTTCCAAGGAACAGGACTTCCGCGCCCTGCCCGCCATCGCGGACAAGGCCTTCCGCGACCTCTGGCCGCACCTGAAGCCCGAAGTCGCCAACCCCAAGCACACGGTCGCGCTCTTCTCCGGCTGCGTGCAGGACTTCGTCTACCCCGACCAGCTCGCGGCGGCCATGCGTTCCTTCGAGGGACGCGACGTGGCCGTGGACTTCCCCATGGACCAGTCCTGCTGCGGCCTGCCCGCCCAGATGATGGGCGAGACCAAGGCGGCGCGCGACGTGGCCAGGCAGAACATCCGCGCCTTCGAGGAAGGCGGCGCCCAATACGTGCTCTGCTCCTGCGCCTCCTGCGCCTCGCAGCTCAAGCACGCCTACCCCAAGCTGCTCGAAGGCGACAAGGTCTGGGAACCGCGCGCCAGGGCCTTTGCCGAAAAGGTCATCGACTACAGCTCCTTCATGCACGACGTGCTCAAGGTCGAGCCCAAGCAGTTCCAGGACAAGGGCCGCAAGGTCACCTACCACGCGCCCTGCCACCTCTGCCGGGGCCTGGGCGTCAAGGAGGCCCCCCGCGAGCTGATGCGGACCGCCGGCCTTGACTACCAGCCGTGCAATGAGGAAGAAGTGTGTTGCGGCTTCGGCGGAACCTTCTCCATGAAATTCCCGGAGTTGTCCGCCCAGCTGCTGAGCAAGAAGCTGGCCGACGCCGAAGCCACCGGAGCCGAAGAGCTGCTCACGGACTGCCCCGGCTGCATCATGCAGCTGCGCGGCGGCGTGGAGGCCGCAGGACTGTCCATCAAGGTCCGGCACATCGCCGAGGCCGTGGCGGAACAACGCAAGAAATAGCCACCTCCTCCTTATCCCTTACGACCGGGCCCCCCGCAGGGGCCCGGCGCACAGGGGCCGGGAGGCGCGAGGCCAAACCCAAGGGAGAATTCGCATGAAAGAGATCCGCAAAGCCGCCAAGGAACGTTTCCAGGGAACCTGCCGCGTCTGCCCCGTTTGCGATGGGCGCGTCTGCGCGGGCGAGGTTCCGGGCATGGGCGGTCTGGGCACGGGCGCTTCCTTCAAGGCCAACGTCGAGGCCCTTGCGCGCTGCCGCTTCAACATGCGCCTGATCCACGGCGTGAGCGAACCCGACACCTCGGTCCAGATTCTCGGCGAGCACCTGGACATCCCCGTGCTGGCCGCGCCCATCGGCGGCGTCTCCTTCAACATGGCCGGAGCCATGAGCGAAGAGGACTACATCGCCGCGAAGCTCCAGGGCTGCCGCGACGGCGGAATCCTGGGCTGTACGGGCGACGGCGTTCCCGAGGTCATCTACAAGAGCGGCTTCGCAGCCATCCGTTCCGTGGGCGGCAAGGGCATCCCCTTCATCAAGCCTTGGGAAGACGACGAACTCTTCGCCAAAATGGACCAGATCGCCGAAACCGGCGCCGAGATCATGGGCATGGACATCGACGCGGCAGGCCTCATCACGCTGCGGCTCATGGGACGTCCCGTTTCGCCGAAGACTCCTGAAAAGCTCAAGGAAATCATCGGCCGCACCCATCTCAAGTTCATCCTCAAGGGCGTGATGACCCCGGACGAGGCGCGCCTTGCCGTGGATTGCGGCGCGGACGCCATCGTGGTCTCCAATCACGGCGGCCGCGTGCTCGACCACACGCCCGGCGTCGCCGAGGTGCTCCCCGCGGTTTCCAGCGCCGTGCGCGGCCAGACCGTGGTGCTCGCGGACGGCGGCGTCCGCACCGGCGGCGACGTGCTCAAGATGCTCGCCCTGGGCGCGGACGCAGTGCTCATCGGCCGCCCCTTCTCCACTGCCACGGTCGGCGGCGGCCGGGAAGGCGTCGCCAAGTACATCGAGACGCTGAAAACGCAGTTTACGCAGGCCATGGTCATGACCGGCACGGCGAACGCAAAGAATGTGGACCGTTCTATTATTTTCGAAAGCAAGTAAAGTTATAGTCATTGACTTCCGCCAAGCAGTGTATATGAATTTAATTACAGGAAAAGGGTAATGGAATGATCAAGCACATCGTGATGTGGAAGCTGAAACCGGAGGCATTGGGAGCCGAGGCGACTGAAAACGCCCAAAAGATGAAGACCATGCTGGAGGCGTTGAAAGGAAAGATCGACGTGCTCAACTACATCGAGGTCAGTCACGACATCAGGGAAGCCGTTCCCGAATGCGACGTCGTGCTCTACTCGGAGTTCGACAGCATGGAAGATCTTGCGACCTATGCGACGCACCCCGCGCATCTGGAATGCGTCGCCTTCATCAAGCAGATCGTCTCCGAGCGCCGGGTACTGGATTACTCGGTCTAAGACCCAAGCCCCCACCCACTTCAACCGCAGCTATCGTTGGACCGGTTCGCCGGTCCAGGTTGCGGCGTGCGCCCGAAAAACGGGCCCGCCGTCAGGATCGTCGGCCAACCCGCAACGATCACGACAACGACGGAGGATACGAAATGACCTGTCACTATAATCCGAACAACAAGCGGATCGTCTGCAAGTGGACCGAGCCCGTCAAGTTCGTCATGAACAAGAAGGAAGGCGTGCTCTCCAAGGTGCGGACCATCAACGTGAACGTGAACAAGGACGGCCGGCTCAAGAGCCGCGACGAGAAGCGCCACGCCGACCACCCCATGTTCCCGATAGTGCGGCAGTTCAGCGACGAACTGCGCAGGATCAATTTCTTCGATGTCGGCCAGAAGCACGCCTGCGAGCATTGCGGCTCCGAAGAAGCCGTAACGCCTTATTTCGACGTCGCGGAACGCCGCCTGACCTGGCGCTGCGCCGACCCGATCCGCTGCTCCCAAGACTCGTCCTCGAGCTAGGCGCTGTCCCGGCCTGTCCGGGCAGGCCCGGGGAATGCCGTGTCGTTCATGCTCGCCCTTCGATCCGGCAAGGTCGAGGCATGGTTTGACTTCGCCAGTGAAAAACTGCAAATTCGGTCCTTAGCTGGACGAATACGCGCGCAACAGCGAGCGCGGACCCAAGACCCGGAAGCGACATGGCCAGACAAGCTTCACCACGAGAGCTGGTGGACGCCCTCAGAGATACCCTCTATCCGGCCAGGCCGGCTGAGGATTTCGACTACGCGAAAAACGTCCGCGAGTTGATACGCGCCCGGACCGCGTTCCGAAACATCCGGGAACACGAAGCGGACTTTGCCGAAGCCGCCATTCATCTTTACAATCTCTGCGCGGCCAAGCGCGGCGAAGTGGCTCTCAAGGCCGCTCTGGGCGGACTGCTTCAGCTCGGTCGGCCCGGCTGGCTGCTCACGCGCCGCCTGCTTCTGCGCCAGAGTCTGCCAGCGGAAACCTGCAAGCTGGTCTTGGAAAATCTGCCCGCGAGCTGCGGCCTCGGACTCTTCCAGGAACTCTGCCGTCCCCCCGTCCGACCGGAAAAGAGCCTGCTCGCCTGGGTCGAGCCGCTTCTCGAGGCGTTCTGCCAGGCCGACATCCCCGAACTCCTGCATTTCCTCGGCAAGGTGGACGAGGCCAACGACCTGGTCTCCCACCCCCTGCGCCAGGCGCTTCTGGCAGGTCCGCTGGGCGACTGGATCAAAGGCAAGCTGGCCACCCGGCTCAGCCAGGATCTCTTCGCCTCCCTCTGCGTCTGCGCCCGGACCCTGGAAAAGCCGGAGACCGCCTCGGAACTGGCCGCACTGATGGCGCGCGGCAAGGCTCCGGTCAACGCGCACAACGTCCGCATGGTTTCCGCTGCCGCCGCGCCGGGCGACGCCAAGGCCATTTCCGCGCTTCAGGGGATCATCAAGTCCGCAGGAGGCGAAACCATCCTGGCCTGCGCGGCGGGTTTGGCCCGGCTGCACTGGGGCAATGCGGGAAAGCTCGCGGCCCTGCTGCAAGCCAAGTACCCGGCGCTCGCCGCGGCGCTGCCCCTCCTGGCCGGGCAGTTTCCGGAGCCCGCCTACCGCCAATACCTCGCGGCCCTGCACGATTCCGAACGCCCCCGCGTCCACGCCGTGGTCTTTCGCGGCGCGGCCCGATTTCAACCCACTTTCGCCGCCACCCGCCTCAAGTCCGCAGCGGAACTGGACGCGTCTTCAAAGCAACGCCTCAAGGAGATGCTTGGAGCCGAGAAAAAGGCCGGACTCGCTGGGCTTCGCCTGAAGTCTCCCCCGACCCCGCGCAACGGCCCGCTCCAACCCGAAGAAACCAAGGGCTTTTTCTCCCGCTTGCTGCCGGACAAAAAAACAACCCTGGCCGATCTGCTGGAGCAGGTCCGCAACCCGCGCGACCAGGCCCTGCCCGGATCGCAACTCCGGGAGACGGCCCTCACCGGACGCACGCTCGCCAATCTTGACCTTTCCGGCGGCCACTTCACGAGCGTTCAGTTCATCCGCTCGACTTTTTCCGGCGTGGATTTTTCCGGCTCGGTTCTCAGCGAAGCCGACCTGACCGGCTGCACATTCACGAACTGCCGTTTCCGCGGGACGCACCTGCACAAATCCGCCATGCTGTCCTGTCAGTTCAACCGCTGCGACTTCAGCGGCACCATCTTCACGGATTGCTCGGTGGAGGAGTGCGATATCGAGCGCAGCTTCTTCACGGCCTGCCTGCTCTCCAACACCCGCATGGAGCGCGCCCGGCTGCGCGGCTGCGCCCTCGGCGACTGCCAATTCCGGGACGGCACGACCGTTTCCGTCCTGCTGGAAGACACGCCCATGACCGGGAACCTCTGGGCCAATTCCAAAATTTTCGGGATGCTCTGGCGCGACTGCACGATCTCTTACGAAACCTTTTTCAACGTCCGCTTCCAGTCCTCCTGCATGACCAGCTCGCGCGCGAACCATTGCCGGGTCGTGGGGTGCACCACGGGCATCGGCTCCCTGGACCTGCTCGAATCGGATCGTCAGGAATTCCTGGCCATGGAAATGGCCGGCAAGGCCCTCGCAGGGAAGGCCGCCTCCCCTCCCGCGCCAACACCCTCCCAGGCCGCCTTTCTCCGGCGTTGCGCCGACCTTTGGGTGCGCCATCGCGACGTGGCCGCACGCGAGGCACACATGCGCCGAAACAACGCGCAGCGCCTGCAATGGTCCGAAGCGAACATGCAGGGAGCGCAATTTCTCACCATCATTCCCTATCTGCTTTCGAGCCAGGTTTTCGAACGAGCCCAAAACCTCGCGGGCACGCCTAATTGCCGCATCGCAGGCTATGTGCCCAGCCTAGAAGCCCTGGATCTCGCGGAGCAGCATTTCCCTGGCCTGCGCAGTTCCTCCCCGGCCGGAGAAGCCCTGGTCATCGAATGCCTCGCCACCATCGGCAGCGTGGGCAGCGTGGCGCAGACAAGCGCTTCGGATGCGGACTTCTGGGTCTGCTACGACGGGGCCACGGCCGCCCCCGGAGCCATAGAGGGACTCAGGAATAAGCTCGACGCGCTCTCCCTCTGGGCCGAGCAGGCCTTCGGGCTCGAAGCCCACTTCTTTCTCATGAGCCTGGAAAACGTGCAGAACAACGACTTCGGGTTCAGCGACAAGGAAAGTTCCGGAACGGCGCAGGCCCTGATGCTCAAGGAGGAATTCTACCGTACCGCCCTGATCGTGGCGGGCCGGATTCCCGGCTGGTGGCTCACGCCGCCCGGAGCGGAGGAAAAAAGCTACCGCGCCCACCTGCGCGCCGCCGTGGCCGATCCCCTGGCCGATCCGGGACGCTTCATGGACGCAGGCCACGCCTCGCGCATCCCTCCGGAGGAATTCTTCGGCGCGGCTCTCTGGCAAATCGTCAAGAGCATCGACAGCCCCTTCAAATCCGTGCTCAAGCTCGGACTGCTCGAAAAATACGCCCGCGAAGGGGGGAGGGGGATGCTTCTCTGCGACCAGATCAAGCGCGACGTGACCCTCAACACGGGCTCCCCCTGCGAGACGGACCCCTACGCGGCCATGTCAGCGCAGGTGCGCGGCCACTATCGCGACGCCAAGGACCGCGAGGCCGTGAACCTGCTCACCGAAGCCCTCGCGCTCAAGGCGGATGTGGCGGACATGCCGCGACTGCTGGAAAGACCCTACACGAAGGAACACCAGGCCCTGCTCTCGTTCCTCTTCGGCGGCGACGGCACCTCCGTGCCCGACGCGGGACGCGCGGAACGCACCTTCTCCCGCGCGTTGGCCCTGGGCGACGCGGTGAGCCGCTTCATGACCACCGCCTACAAACGCATCCGCGCAACGCAAAAAAACGAATCCGGCCCCGCGGTCATCGCGCCGGAAGACCTCACGCGGCTCGGACGCCGCATCTCGGCCATCTTCGCCCAGCGCAAGCACAAGGTCCGCCGCGTGCCCATTCTCGGCATCGGCCGCGGCCACTTCACGGAGCTGCATTTCTCTGCGGAAAAATCTCCCGGCAAGCCGACCATATGGATCGCGCAGGGCAACGCGGGCACCAGAGGGATGACCACATCCCGCCGCAGCGATCTCCTGACCAGGGCCGCCGACCCGGTCTGGATGCTCGCCTGGCTCGTCATCAACGGGCTATATTCCCCCCAGGCCCTGGTGGACGCCGAACGCAGCATCGCCCCGCTTTCCACTCCGGACATACGCAACGTGCTCGACGGGCTGAACGAATTCATGCCGCCCGCGCAGGTCTTCAGCGTGAACCCGCAGGAATACCTGCGCGACGAGCGCATCACCCGCGTATATCTGCTGCCCAATTTCCTGGCGGCGACGGAGGCGGACAAGCTCGTCACCCTTTCCGCGGTGTACTGCACCAACTGGGGAGAGGTCTTCTGCCTTGCCCCGCCCTCGCCGGCCGCCGCGCTCAAGCTCGGGGCCGCAGCCTATCTCAAGAAAGTGCTGCCGCAGCCGCAACCCGTCACGCCGGAAATCAAGGCATACTACCCCAAACGCTCCCAATGCCCGCGCCTCAAGCTGGCCTAGGCAAGCAGGAACGGGGCAAAGCCGCCTAGATCATCCGGGTGGCGAGCCAGTCGAGCACGAGGGAAGGATTCACCGGGCTGGGCCGAGCGGCCAGGGCGGTGCGCGCCTTGTCCAGCGCGAGGTCGAAGCGCCGCAGCCGCGCCGGGCCGAGCGGAGAGAGCTCGCGGGCGAGCGGGATCTCGTGCTTGCCGCTGAGCGCGCCCACAAGAGCGGCCTGAAGCACGAGGAGAATGTTTTCCGCAAGGGCGGCGTCGGGTTTGCCCATGGTCCGGGCGTACCAGTCGCGCCCTGTGCGCCAGAAGTCGATCATGGCCCTGGCCCACTCCAGGGCTTCCGGATCGGGCGGCGCGGCATCGGGCCAGGCCAGGGTCAAGACCCAGCTGCGCGAGATCAAGGTTTCGAGCAGCCGCTCACGCTGGGGCGTGAGCAGCACGAAGGCGTTGCCGGGCCGAGGCTCTTCCAGGGATTTGAGGAGCGAATTGGAGACGTCCGCACTCATGTCGCGCACGTTGGGAAAAACAGTGACGCGCCAGCCGTTGCCGCGCGGCGGCTGGCCCCAGGTGGGCCGGAGCGCGCGCACGGCGCTCACGGAAAGCTGGCTCTTGCCGTCCTCGTAATAGGTCTGGTCGATGAAGAGGAGGTCGTTGAAGACCTTTTCCAGAATCTGCCTGCAAGGCGGGCAGGTCAGGCAGGGCTTGGCCGCGTGGTCGGGGTCGGTGCAGTTGAGCAGCGCGGCATAGTGCAGGGCCAGAGCCCGGCGTTCGTCGTCGGAACCGCCCTCCAGCACGAGGCTTTGGGGCGGTCCCGACGGCGACTCCAGGGCCAGCTTGCGCAGCAGTCCGGCCACGCGCTCCTGCCGCCGCACAAGGGCGTGGTGCTCGGCGCCGGTGCTCATGGGCTAGCCCCGCGTAAAGGTCTGAACCCGGTCCGGCCCCACGGACACGAGTCCCACGGGCACGCCGGAAAGCTCTTCGAGGCGCTCGAGATAGGCCTTGGCCGCGTCGGGCAGGTCGGCCCAGGCGGTCACGCCGGAGATGTCTTCTTCCCAGCCGGACAGGGATTCATAGACAGGCTCCACATGGGCCATGCCGTTCTGCTCCTGGGGCGGATACTCCATGAGTTCGCCGCGATACTTGTAGGCCGTGCAGATCTTGAGTTCCTTGAGGCCGGAAAGCACGTCGAGCTTGGTCACGGCGAGTTCCGTGGGCGTGTTCAGGCGCGCGGACTCCCGGAGAACGACCATGTCCATCCAGCCGCAACGGCGGCGACGGCCCGTGGTGGCTCCGAATTCGCCGCCCTTGTCCTGGAGCCGATTGCCGATTTCATCAAGAAGTTCGGTGGGGAAGGGACCGCCGCCCACACGGGTGGTGTACGCCTTGACAATGGCGATGATCCGATCTAGCTTCCTCGGTCCGCAACCGGAACCCGAGGCGGCATTGCCCGTGACCGTATTGGAAGAGGTCACAAAGGGGTAGGTGCCGTGGTCAATATCCAAATGGGTGCCCTGCGCGCCCTCGAAGAGAACGAACCCCTCGGCCTCGGCCTTCTGGATTGCTCCGGACACGTCCCCAAGATAGGGCTTCATCCGCTCGGCGAGCGGCAGAACGTCCTGGAAGACCCGCTCGGGGTCCAGGGGCTCCACTCCATATAAATGCTCAAACAAAACGTTTTTCTCGTTCAAGGCCAGCTTGATCTTCTCGCGCAGAAGCTCCGGATCGGCGAGGTCTGCGGCACGAACTCCGCAACGATGCATCTTGTCCTCGTAGCAGGGGCCGATGCCGCGTCCGGTGGTGCCGATCTTTCCGGCGTCGTCCAGGGCGTTTTCGCGGCAATTGTCCATGAGCCGATGGTACGGCATTATGATATGGGTCTTTTTGCTGACCATGAGGCGCGCGGGGGAAGTCTCCACGCCCTTCTGAGCCAGCACCTCGATTTCCTTGAGGAAGACCTCAGGATCGAGCACCACGCCGTTGCCGATGAGGCAGGCTTTGCCCGGATGCAGGACACCCGAGGGGATGAGATGCAGGATGCACTTCTCGCCGGCGACGACCAGCGTGTGACCGGCGTTGTTGCCGCCCTGAAAACGGACGATGGCGGCCGCATCCTCGGCGAGCATGTCCACGATCTTGCCCTTGCCCTCGTCTCCCCACTGGGAGCCGAACACTACGACGTTGGCCATTTGTATCTCCTTGGGAATAACGTAAACGCCGGTTTGTGCGAATTGCGCACAAACGGCCTTACTGCCTAAAATAAGGAATCCACGCATGTCAACCGAGACTGCACGAAAATACACGGAAACCCGAGAATTCCGACCAGGCCTTTCCGGGCTGGCGGCAGGCTTTGCCTTTGTCGCGCTGGTTGCGGGCGCGCTCTGGTTCTTTTTCGCCACCCATCCGCGTCCCGTTTCCACCCTGATCGTGGCCGCCCCGGACCAGGAAAGAATATTTTCCACCATTTCGCCGTACGGTCCCGGACTGGAACGCGAACTCGTCGAGGATTTTTGCAGGGAAAACGGCTACAGGATCAAATGGATCCGCACCCAGACCCTGGAAGAGGGCTGGCGATTGCTGGCCGAAGGCAAGGCCCACGTCTTCATCAGCACCGGCTTCAAGCCGGAACGGATTCCCGCGGACCTCGACGTCGCCGCAGGCCCCGTGTACGAGACGCATCGCCCGGTCCTTCTCGGCCCATCGGGCCGACCGGGCCGCCGCGGAGCCGAGGAACTGGCTGATCGTTCGGCGCTCAGCCGCGACATTCCCAGCCTGAACCGCGAGCTGTACCGCGCCGCCGTGCGCGACGACGCCACGCCCAACACCGTGGTCGAGGACGGCGCGGGAGTGAACAACGCCCTGAACCGCATCGACGACGCCAGCGGCCCGCCGAGTTTCGCCCTGGTGGAAAACGGCTCCTATCTGCCCTGGCGGCCCTTCCATCACAAGGTGCGCCAAGCCCTGGCCCTGGACGAGCTGGTGGGCTACCGCTGGTTCTGGCGCTCGGACGTGCCCAAGCTCAACGAGCGCATGCACGCTTTTTTCCGTGAAATCCGCGACAGCGGGCATCTGGAAGATCTTCAGGAACGCTACTACGGATTCTTCCCCAGCCAGGGAGCCTACGGCCAGCTCTGGATGCTGCGCAACGCCGTGCGCAACAAGCTCCCCCTCTACCGGAAATACATCCTGGACGCGGCGCAACGCTACAACCTCGATCCGCTCCTGCTCGTTGCCGTGATTTTCCAGGAATCGGCCTTCAACCCGGACGCGGTGAGCTACACCGGAGTCAAGGGACTGATGCAGCTGACCCAGCAGACCGCAAGCGCCCTCGGCGCCACGGACCGCACGGATCCGGCCCAAAGCATCTACTTCGGGGCCAAGTATCTCAGCCAGCTCTGGCAGGAACTGGACCATCTCGACCTCTCCACCTGGGATCGCTGGTCCTTCGCCCTGGCCGGCTACAACCAGGGCATCGGGCACGTCTTCGACGCCATGTTCCTGGCCAAGCGGATGGGCAAAGACCCGACCAACTGGCGCGAGGTCAAGCAGGTGCTGCCCATGCTCGCGGACGAGCAATGGCACAGCCGGACGATTTTCGGATACAGCCGGGGTTGGGAAGGTGTGGAATACGTGGACCGGGTGCGCTTCTACTATTATGTGCTCAAGGGATTGTCATTTCTTCCGGGGCTTCAGCTGGAGCAGCTTGCCCCGCTTGTCCCCGACCTTGACAGGGCCGGATTCCGCCCCCTGCTCACCGATGTCCGCCTTCCGGCCTTTCCCGGCTGAGGATTCGGGCGCGCCCTTTGCGCGTCCCTCTTCGGCGGGCGCAGGCACGGTCAGGGCCGCGAGATCCACGCCGTGCTCCGGGGGAGTGCGGCGCGACTCGGACAGGTTGTGGTTGAAGAGTTGATTCTTCATGCGCACGCCCTGGATCATGGCCAGGGCCAGGGCCGCCTCCTCCCACTCCGCAGTGGGCTCGAAACGGCCCACGCGCTCGGCGAGGCGTTCCCAAAGACTCATCATGGACGCCTCGTCATAGGCGTTGATCTGCTTGGCTAGTTTCAACAGTGCTTTTTCCAAAGACATTTTTGACCTCTTGTTCCAGTCTCAGGGCAGTATCCCATATTCCATTCAGGCGGTCCAGGCAACGCCTGATTGCCCACCCGCCGGGCATGTGCTATGACCCCTCTTCCACGAAAGCAAGCCAGGAGCTACAAGGCATGAGCAATCTCAAGGACATGTACAAGACCCTCCAGCAAGACCCGTTTCCCGGGGAACTTGCCATCCGCCTCGGCGACAAGGAGCTGATCTTCCGCAAGCGCACCTGGGAGATCGACGGCGAGACAAAGGGACTGCGCTACGGGGAAAACCCGGACCAGCCCGCCGCGCTCTACGAGCCGGTTTCCGGAGGCGTCGAGGCCGGCGGGGTCGAACTGCGCGGACCCGGCAAGGGACTCGTATCGGCCATCACCGAAGAGCACATGCTCCAGGCCGGCAAGCATCCCGGCAAGATCAACCTCACCGACGTGGACAACGGGCTGAACATTCTTCAATACCTCGCGGCCAAGCCCGCCGCCGTCATTCTCAAGCACAACAACCCCTGCGGCGCGGCCTGGACCGACAAAGGCATCGCCGAGGCGCTGCGCCGGGCTTTCGACGCGGACCGCATCGCCGCCTTCGGCGGAGCCATCGTGCTCAACCGCCCCGTGGACATGGCCTGCGCCAAGGTCATCAACTCCGCCTACTTCGAGGTCGTGGCCGCGCCGAAATTCGCGCCGGACGCCCTGGCCGAGCTGAAGACCAAGAAAAATCTCCGTATCATCCGCATCCCCGGCATCGAGACCCTGGCCGAACTCGGCTCCGAGCCTTTCCTGGACATCAAGAGCCTTGTGGACGGCGGCGTGATCGTGCAGTTCTCCTTCCGCAACCGCATCCGCACGGCCGCGGACTTCCTGCCCGCCAAGGCCGAGAAGGACGGCACGGAACTCATCGCCCGCGCCCCCAGCAAGGCCGAGGCCGACGACCTGCTCTTCGCCTGGGCCGTGGAGGCCGGAGTGACCTCCAACTCCGTGCTTTTCGTCAAGGACGGCGCCACCGTGGCCATCGGCACCGGCGAGCAGGACCGCGTGGGCTGCGTGCAGCTCGCCGTGAGCAAGGCATACACCAAGTACGCCGATCTGCTGGCCTTCGAGGAACTGGGCAAAAGCCTCTTCGAGCTCAAGCTCGCGGCCAGGGAAGACCCCTCCCTGGCGGACAAGCTGGCGGACATCGAACGGCGCACGCGGGAAGCCAAAAGCGGACTGCAAGGCTCGGTCGCGGTTTCGGACGGGTTCTTCCCCTTCCGCGACGGCGTGGACCTCTGCATCGAACAGGGCGTCCGGGCCATCGCCCAGCCGGGCGGCTCCATCCGCGACCACGAAATCATCCGCGCCGTGAACGAGGCCTCGCCCCAGGTGGCCATGGTCTTCACGGGCCAGCGTTCCTTCAAGCACTAGCGTCGAACCGCCGGGAGGGGCACGGCGCTCCTCCCGGCGCTCTTTCCGCTTTCAACACCCGGATTCCCAATGGTCAACTCCCGTCCCGTCTCTCTTCCCAGACCCGGCTGCGTGGTCGAATTCATGCAGGGCAACCAGCCCCATCTGGCCTGGGTCCAGGAGGAATCGTCGGGCAAATTGCACGCCCTGACCCTGACCAAGCGGGAGATCAAGCTCGCCACGGCCCGCCTGCTGCCCTGGTCCGGACCGCAATACGAAGCCGGCGCCAGCCGCCAGGAAATCCTGGACCGCCTTGAGGAACATCAGCGCCGCAGGGGCGAGATCCAGGCAGGTCTGGACGTCATGGAAATCTGGGAACTGGCCCAGGGCGAGATGGAGGAAGCCTCGCTGACCTGGCTGGCCGAGCTGGTCTTCGAGAACGCGGGGATCGACGAGCTGGCCGCGCTCGGCCGGGCGCTGCTCACGGCCAAATCCCATTTCAAATTCCGGCCTCCCGTCTTCGAGATCCACCCTGCGGAAAAGGTGGAACAACGCCTGAAGCAGGAAGCCGAAGAGCGCATCCGCGAACGCATCACGGGCCTGGGCGCGGAATTGTTCAAATCGCTCTGGAGCGCGCGCCGCGTTCCCGACGGGCTGGACATTCCCCCGGACGTAGAAGCCGGCCTGCGCGAGCTGCTCCTGGCGCAGATCGCGGGAACAGCGGACGAAAAAGCCAACAAGCTTTGGGCGTCGCTGCGCTCCGGTCTGCCCGAACACACGCACCTGGCCCTGCTCCTGGCCCAGGCCTGGGGCGTGGTCGAGCCGCACCACAACCACCTGCTCGACGAGGCCGGATACGTTCTCGACGACTCCTGGTCCGAACCGCTGCGGGACGACGTGGCCGCGCTGCGCCGGCGCGTGGACGCCGCTGCCGAACCCGCCCTGGACGTGCCCTTCGTGAGCATCGACGCGGCCACCACCAAGGACATCGACGACGCCTTCTTCGTGGAGCGCGACCCCGATCCCGGACAAGGCTGGCGTCTGCTGCTCGCCCTGGCCCGGCCCACCCTGGGCTGGGAATTCGGCTCGCCCCTGGACAGGGCAGTGGCCTCCCGCGCCACCAGCCTCTACCTGCCCGAAGGCGACGGGCACATGCTTCCGCACGAACTGGGCCTGGACGCCTTCAGTCTCGTGGCCGGCGAGGACCGGCCCGCCCTGGTCACGGAGTTCCGGTTTTCCCCGGAGGGCGACGTGCTTTCCGTGGAGCCGCGCCTCGCCTGGGTCAAGGTGGCCGCGAACACGCCCTACGAAGACGCCGAAAAGATCATGGAAAACCACGGGGATCCCATGCTCGACGCGGCCTTGGAGCTGGCCGAAAAGCTCTTCCAAAAGCGACTGGACGCCGGGGCATCGGTCATCGACCGTCCGGACCCGGAGGTCACGCTCGCGCGGTGCGGCAAGGATGTGGACGTGGAAATCCGGCTCAAGGAGCCCACGCCCAAATCCTCGCTCACGGTCAGCGAATTCATGATCCTGGCCAACAGCGGCCTGGCCCGCTGGGCACGGGAACAGGGCGTGCCCCTGCTCCACCGCACCCAGAACATCGCCCTGCCGTCCGAGGCCCAGGGCGTGTTTTCCCAGCCCGAAGACATCTTCCGGGCCGTGAAATACATGGCCCCTCCCATGCTCGAAGCGCAGCCCAAGCGCCACGCGGCCCTGGCCGTGGACGCGTACGCGCCCGTGACATCGCCCATCCGCCGCTACACGGACCTGATCAATTCCGCGCAGATATGCGGGCATCTGGAAAACGGCAGCCCGGCCTTCGACCAGGAAGCCCTGGAAGCCCTGCTGCCCGGACTGAACGCGCGCATCGGACAGGTTTCCCAGGTCCAGCGCTTCCGCCCCCGGTACTGGAAGCTGGTCTATCTCGCCAAGAGGCGCAAGCAGCCGCATTCCGCCGTGCTTGTGGAGGAAAACGGGCAATACCCCAGCCTCGCCCTGCCGCATCTGCAGATCAACGTGCGCGCCCCGCGCAGCCTTCTCGGCGACAAGCTCTATCCGGGCCAGCGCTTTCAGATCACCTTCGGGCGCATCGACCCTTTGACCAACGAAATCAAAATATCCGAGGCCCTGGAGGAGTAGCCCTTTGCACGGGGCCGCCCTTTGGGTACATTCCGCGAAACGACTGCAAGGAGCCACCTGATGCATTGGATATTCTGGCCGCTCTTTTCCTATCTTCTCGGCGCGGTCCCCTTCGGACTGCTGCTGGCCAAGTTCCTGCGGGGCGTGGACATCCGCACCGAGGGCAGCCGCAATACCGGCGCCACCAACGTGGCCCGCACCTGCGGTCTGCCCCTGGGGCTGACCGCGCTGGCCCTGGACATCGCCAAGGGCCTCGTGCCCGTCCTGCTCGCCGCGAGGATGAGCGACAACTGGCTTTTCCTCAGCCTGAGCGCCCTGGCCCCGATCCTCGGCCACGTCTATTCGCCGTTCCTGGGCTTCAAGGGCGGCAAGGCCGTGGCCACCACCATCGGCGCGTTTCTGGGGCTGGCCTTCCTGCCGACGCTGATCAGCGTGCTGCTCTGCGTGGCCGCGATTTTCGCCTCCGGCTATGTCTCCCTCGGCTCCCTGGTCTTCGGCGCGGCCCTGCCCGCGGCCATGCTGCTTTCCGGAAACGGGCGCTTCGCGCTCGTGGCCCTGGCCGTGACCCTGCTGCTCTACTGGCGGCACCGCGAGAACATCGCCCGGCTGATGCGGGGCGAGGAAAACTCCTGGCGCAAGAAGAAAGGCTAGCCGAGCCGCTCCGTCCAAGGACAAAATCAAGCCCCCGCGCATTCTGCATGCGCGGGGGCTTGATTCTTTCGGCCCAGGCGGTCATTCTGTGCACCCGTCGATACCGGATCGGCGGGATTCCCCCGACCAAGGAGCCGCAATGCCCTCCCCGCGCAGATACGCACTTTATTCCATCGCCGCATCGCTGGGCACGCTGGCCCTGAAATTCGGGGCTTGGCGGCTGACCGGGTCCGTGGGCCTGCTCTCCGACGCCACCGAGGCCCTGGTCAACCTCACTGCCGGAGTGCTGGCCTTCTCGGCCCTGACCATCGCGCTCCAGCCCGCGGACGAGGCCCACGCCTACGGGCACGGCAAAGCCGAATATTTTTCATCCGCAGCCGAAGGATTGCTGATCCTCGTGGCTGCCGGAGGCATCCTCTACGCGGCCATCGATCGGTTCCTGCATCCGCAGAATCTCTCCGGCCTGGGCTGGGGCATCCTCGTGGCCCTGGTGGCCGCCGGGGTCAACTGGTTCACGGCGGTGGCCATGCTGCGGGCGGCGCGGCGCTTCGACTCCATCACCCTCGAGGCGGACGCGAAGCACCTGCTCACGGATGTCTGGACCTCGGCGGGCATGGTTGCCGGACTGGGCGTGCTGCTCGTGGCGCCGCCATCCTGGCAGATTCTGGACCCGATCATCGCCTGCATCATGGCCGTGAACATCGCGGTCACGGGCATCGGCCTGCTGCGCCGCTCCATAAGCGGACTCATGGACGCAGCCCTGCCGGAAGAAGAGATGGAGATGATCGTGGGGGTGATCCGCGAGGAAGCGGGCGAGCAAGCGCCATTTCACGGTCTGCGCACGCGCAAGGCCGGTTCGCGGCGCTTCGTGGACTTTCATCTGCTGCTGCCGGGCGACACGACCGTGAAGCAGAGCCATGACCTCACCGAACGCATCGAACGGAGCATCTGCAAGGAGTGGCCCCGTTGCCACGTGACCATTCATGTGGAGCCGGTGGAGGACCATCGCTCCTGGGACGGCTGGGAAATCGGGGGCGTCTGCTCAAGCGCCACGGCCTGCCAGGACAGCCGCTTCACCGGAGAGAAGGCCGAATAAGCCTTCCTGAACGGCATGCTCCCTCAAGCAAACCGCCTGACCGGGCCGCGCCTTGCGCCTGTCCCGGTTGCGGGGAACGCGGGGGATAGCGTTTCCAGGCTCATCCGCCCAGAGGCGGCGCGTCTTCGGGCAACCTTGCCAGGATGGCCGCCACCAGCGGCTCCAGGCTCGACCGGGTCACCGCGCTGATGGGAATCCCTTCCGGATAGATGTTGCGCATCCTCTCCCGTTCATCCTCGTCCAGCCGGTCCCACTTGTTCAAGGCCAGCACGCGGGGAAGCTCCAGCAGTTCCATGTCTTCCAGGATCCGCAGCACGGCTCCGACCTGCTCCTCCACCTCCGGGTGCGAGGCGTCGGCCACGAGCACGAGCACGTCCGCGAAATCCAGCTCCTCCAGAGTGGCCTGGAAGGCTTCCTTGAGATCCGAGGGCAGACGGCGGATGAAGCCCACGGTGTCCGTAAGCGTGACCTCGCGGTCGCGCGGGAAGCGGATGCGCCGGGTCGTGGGATCGAGCGTGGCGAAGAGCTTGTTTTCGGCCAGGACGGCGGCGTTGGTCAGGGTGTTCAGCAGCGTGGACTTGCCCGCGTTGGTGTAGCCCACCAGCGAGATCACGGGCACGCCGGACTTGGCCCGGCGTTCGCGCGTCTGGGCCCGGTGCCTGCGCACGGACTCCAGCTCCTTTTTCAGCCGGGTGATGCGGTCGCGCGCCTTGCGGCGGTCCGATTCGAGCTTGCTTTCGCCCGGTCCCCGGCCGCCGATGCCGCCCATGAGCCGGGACATGGCCTTGCCGCTGCCGGCAAGACGGGGCAGCATGTACTTGAGCTGGGCCATCTCCACCTGAAGCTTGCCCGCCTTGCTCGTGGCCCGCTGGGCAAAGATGTCCAGGATCAACTGCGTGCGGTCGATGACGCGCCGCTCCGTGAGGTCCGCCAGGTTGCGCATTTGCGCCGGGGAAAGATCCTGGTCGAAGATGACCATGCGCGCCCCGCTCTGGAGCGCGCGCACCTCCAGCTCGGCCAGCTTGCCCCGGCCCATGATGGTCCGCGGGTTGGCCTGGCGCAGGCGCTGGATCATGCTGTCCGCGGGTACGAGCCCCGCGGTGCGGGCCAGATCGGCGAGTTCCTCCAGGGACCGCTCCTGCGCCTGGCGCGAATCCGTGGACACGCTGACCAGCAAGGCGCGGTCGCCCTTTTCCAGCTCCACGGCCTTCTGCTCGCGCCCGAACTCCTCTTCCAGCGCCTCGGTGAGGGTGTAGAGATCCAGGGTCTGGCGGTCGTGCCGCTGGGAGGGAAGAATCTCGTGCGAACGGTTCTCCGGGTTGGGCGGCAGCAGGTGCGCCGCCTGGATGCGCTCCGGAAAGCCCTCGCGGTCCACGCCGAGCGCGGCCACGCTGTCGAGCCGGAGAAAGACCATGTCCATGAGGTCTTCCTCGGAGAGCTTCTCGTCGCCGAGGTGGGTGTGGACCAGCCGCAGCCCACGCAGCCGCCCCGCGCCCTGCCGTGCACGCGGCAGTTCCGGAATGTAGATGGCTTCCGGATCGCCGACGATGACCATCGAGGCCTTGCCCTGCCGGTCGATGAGCACGCCGATCTGGCGGCCCGTGTCGTGGGAAAGCCCGGCCAGTTCCCGGGCCTGCTCCACGCTCAGGGCCTCGCGCAGCGGATACCGCCGCTGGTAGAGGCGGCCGAGCCGCTTCATTTCGCTGGGCTTGAGTCCCTGGGTGTTGCCCTGCACGTGGTGTGCTATGGAAGTGCTCCTTTGCCCGGTCAGGCCGTATGGCTGCCGAGGTAGTCGCTGATCATCCGGTCATATTCGGAGACCATGCCGAAGGTTTCGGCGGCGAGGCGGCGGCGCAGGTCCAGGCCGATCTTGCCCTGGCTCGCGCGCATCTCGTCCATGATGGCGGGGTAATGCTTCACGCCCGGCACCACGAGAATTGAATGAAAGTTCTTGGCTGCGGCGCGAAGCATGGTCGGTCCGCCGATGTCGATTTCCTCGACGGCCTGCCGCAGTTCCAGGCCCTTGTTCGCGGCCTCGGCGAAATTGTAGAGGTTCACGCAGATCATGTCGAAAGGCTTGATCCCGTGTTCGTCCAGGGTCTTCATGTGTTCGGGGTCGTCCTTGTCCGCAAGCACGCCGCCGTGCACGTTGGGATGCAGCGTCTTGACCCGGCCGCCGAGAATTTCGGGAAATCCGGTCACGGCGCTGACCGGGGTCACGGGCAGGCCCGCCTCGGCGAGCAGCCGCTTGGTGCCGCCGGTGGAGACGAGTTCAACATTGCTCTGGACGAGAAACGTAGCGAATTCGACAAGCAGGGACTTGTCGGTCACGCTCAGGAGAGCGCGTTTGACAGGCAAAAAATCCATGCACACACCTCACACTGTTTCGTGAGGGAGTGCCAGATATTCCGGGCGCGCGCAAGGCCGTCCGAAGCGGTGTCCCCGGCGGAAGGAACCGGCCCCCCGCCCGTCCGGACATCGGACGAAGCGGGAAGCCGATGGGAGGGGAGACCAAATATTTCCGCGTCCGCTATTCGCGGATCTGGGCGAGCAGTTCCTGGGCCGCGTCGTTGGCGGGATCGGCTTCCAGGATGCGCTCCAGCTGGGCCACGGCTTCGGCCTTGAGGTCCATGCAGACCAGGCAGCCGGCCAGGGCGTAGCGCACTTCGTGCTTGCCGGGATCGATGGAGAGATAGTTCTCCAGATGCGGGACGATCTCGCCCAGGCGGTCCGTCTCGTGACCAAGCCGCACCATGCTGAACAGGGCGACCATGTTCTCGGGATTGATGACCAGGGCCTCGACGAAATGCTCGAAAGCTCCGCCGGGATCGCCGGACTCCATAAGGATCAGCCCGATGCCCGCATGACTTTTGTCCGTGGCCTCGATGGTGTGGGCCTTCTGGTACTGGGTCATGGCCTCTTCCAGGGCGCCGCGCTGCACCGCGATGGTGGCCAGGCCCAGGTAGGGGTCGGGATGGATGCCGTTGGACTTGGCGGCCTTCTGGTAATATTCCTCGGCCTTGTCCAGTTCACCCATGAAGAGATAACACTCTCCGAGTTCCTTGTTGATCTCATAATCCAAATGTGCACTCATGACATTCCCCTCCAAAAATCTCGCAGGCTCGCTGGCCTTGCTTTTTGAAATGTCTGCCTAGGATGGCCCTCTGCTTTTTGCAACTGCCATGCCAATGGAAGTTTTTGCAGAACGCCGCGGTCAGCCGATCCTGGCCCCTTCCGGCGTACGGCTCTTCAATCATCCTCGCAACAGCCCTGTTTAAAAGGTAAAATCCAGAGCTGTAAACCCAGCCTGAATCCGTTGCCCTTCTTCCCACTTCTGCTCAAACGTCTCTGCCCCGCAATTCTGTCGCTCCTGGCCGGAAAAGACTGCCGCCAGTTCGCCGACAGCCCCTCACAAAGGCATTTTTGAGGATAATAAAATGAATTCGGAGTGTTACGAATTTGGAACGCTAGTTGCTTTCTTGCTGACGTGTCCGAACGGCATCTTCGCCGGGCCGGACACCAACAAAATGATTCAACATAGGAGTGGCAAGGCATGAAGGGACTGTTCGAAACGCATATCGACCTGACGGCGAAGGTTCTTGATCTGCGACTTGAGCGTCAAAACCTCGTCGCCGGAAACCTCGCCAACGTGGATACGCCCGGCTACCGGGCCCGCCGCATCGAATTCGAAAACGAGCTGCAATCCGCCCTGGCCCTGGACCAGCGCGGCAAAGTGACCCGCACCAATTCGAAGCACATGCCCTCCGCCTTCACCGTGGACGGTTTCGAGGGCAAGGGCATCAAGGAATTCGAGCCGCGCCAGATCTTCGGCGAGGACAGGGTGGACCTGGACAAGGAAATGGCCGTGATGGGCAAGAACGCCATGCTTTACAACGCGCTGACCGAAGTGATCACCAAGAACTTTTCCGGCTTGCAGCGCGTCATCCAGGAAGGAGCCAAGTAAATGGATTTCATGACCGCACTCGATATCGGCGCGTCCGGCCTGAGCGCCCAGCGGGCCTACCTCAACGTCATTTCCATGAACATGGCCAACGCGCGCACCACGCGCACCGTGGACGGCGGCCCCTATCGCCGCAAGGCCCTGTCCCTGGAATCCTCGCCCGTCTACACGCCGTTCGACGCGGCGATGAAGGACGAGATGAACCGCGACCTGCACGGCGTGACCGTGCGCGGCATGGTCAACGACGACCGTCCCTTCAAGATGGTCTACGAGCCGGGCCACCCCGACGCCAACGACCAGGGCTACGTCGCCTACCCGGACATCAACGTGGTCGAGGAAATGACCAACATGATGTCCACCATGCGCAGCTACGAAGCGAACACGCAGTCCATTTCCGCGGTGAAGCAGATGTTCGCCAAGGCCATCGCCATCGGCAAGTAGCCTGAAGGCACAAGGAGTACCCCATGATCAAGAACGTCGCCATGCAGGCCTACCGCAACGCGCTTCAGGACGCGACCCAGCTTTCCCAGAACATCCGCTCCCGCACGGAGAAGAAGGCGCCTGCCGAAGGCTTCGGCAACATGCTCACGGAATCGCTCAGCAAGGTCAACGCCATGGACGAGCAGAAGTCGGCCATGATCGAGGAATTCGCCTCCGGCAAGACCCAGAACGTCCACGAGCTGATGATCAGCATGCAGAAGGCGAGCGTCGCCATGCAGATGACCAGCGCCGTGCGCGGCAAGGTCATCCAGGCTTACCAGGAACTCATGCGCATGCCCTTCTAGGCGGCGTTGACAGCAACTAGCACGACATTTCGAGGAGAGAGACCATGCCCCCGTTCTTGAAGGACACCTGGAGCAGATTCGAGGAATTCTGGGGACGCCGCACCATTTCCCAGCGCGTGCTCATCGGCGGCCTGACCGTTTCCGTCACGCTCGCCTTCCTGCTTATGATCTACTGGCTGAACATGCCGGACTACCGGGTGCTCTACACCAAGCTCTACCCCGAAGACGCCTCCAAGGTCGTGAACATGCTTCAGGCCGCCAAGGAGGACTACAAGCTTCAGGACGGCGGACAGACCATCATGGTTCCGGCGGACCGCGTCTACGACCTGCGCCTGAAGATCGCGGGAGAAGGCTCGCTCCACGGCCAGGGCATCGGATTCGAGATCTTCGACGACATCAAGATCGGCCAGACCGACTTCGTGCAGCACATCAACTACCAGCGCGCCCTCCAGGGCGAACTGGCCCGCACCATTTCCGAATTTCCCCAGGTGGAACGCGCCCGCGTGCACCTGGTCATTCCGCAGAAGAGCCTGTTCATCGAGGAGCAGTCTCCGCCCACGGCTTCCGTGGTGCTCAAGCTCAAGGACCAGGCCAGCCTCAGCAAGAAGGAAATCACCGGCATCGTCAACCTGGTGACCATGGCTGTGGAAGGTCTGGAGAAGAGCCGCATCACCGTCACGGACATGCACGGCCAGCCGCTCTTCGAGCCCTCGGAGGACGAAGCCACCGTGGGCATGTCCACCACGCAGCTCGAATACAAGAACGAACTGGAGCGCAAGATGGAACGGCGCATCCAGGAACTGCTGACTCCGGCCGTGGGCCCCGGCAATGTCATCGCCCGCGTCAACGCCGAGCTTGATTTCTCCCAGAAGACCATCCACAGGGAAATTTTCGACCCCAACGCCACGGTGCTTCGCTCCGAAACCCGCAGCGAGGAGACCACCCAGGGACGCGCCAACCTCGACGGCGGCGTGCCCGAGGCCAACTTCCGCGGCGACGGATTCACCGGAACGCAGTCCACCCAGGACTCCACCCGCGAGACCCGGACCTCCAACTTCGAGATCAACCGCGAAGAACAGAACATCGTCACGCCCGTGGGCGAGCTCAAGCGCCTGACGGTTGCCGTACTCGTCGACGGCGTCTATACTATTCCCAAAGGTGGAGGAACGCCGGTCTACGCGCCGCGCACCGCCGAGGAAATGGCCGAGTTCGAACGCCTCGTGAAGAGCGCCATCGGGTACGACACCCAGCGCGCCGACACGGTGGAAGTGTCCAACATCTCCTTCGGCGGCCCCGACGGCGTGGACAGCGACTCGCTGCTGCGGACCATGCTCGAATACGCCCAGCGCTTCGGCAAGCCCTTCCTGAACGGTCTGCTGATCTTCCTCTTCCTCATCCTCGTGGTGCGCCCCGTGGTCATGGCCCTGATCCGGCCGCGGGTGCACGAACAGGACATGGACGAGGTTTCCGGACTCCCCGGCGCGGACCAGCGCCTCGCCCTGGACGAAGGGGAGGTGGACGAAGAGGCCCTGGACACCTCCATGCGGCTGGAAAACGCCAAGAACATGGCCTTCCAGCTCTTCGAAGAAAACACCGACCAGGCTGTGCGCCTGCTCAAGTCCTGGATCAAGCAGGAGGCTGCGTAAATGGCCGACTACAGCGGGCAGCAAAAGACCGCCATCGTGCTCCTCGCCCTGGGCGAGAAGTTCACCGCGGAAGCGTTCAAGCGCATGGAACGCGCCGAGATCGCGGCGGTCTCCAAGGCCATGCTCGAAACCGAATCCGTTCCCAAGGAGGACGTCCTCGACGTGCTCAAGGAATTCAACGAGCAACTGGCCTACGGAGCGGAAATGCTCATGGGCGGCCCGGACCAGGTCAAGCGCCTGCTGACCAAGACCCTGGACAGCGAAACGGCAAAGTACATCCTGGACAGCCTGGACATCGCCACCGGCCCGACGCCGTTCCAGGAACTGGAAAACGTCAGCCCCAAGATCCTGGCTCAGATCCTGCGCAACGAACATCCGCAGACCCTGGCCCTGATCATGGGCCACCTGCACCCGGAACAGGCCGCGGAGCTGATCCAGAACCTGCCTTCCGGCGTGCGCGCCGAAGTGCTCATGCGCCTGGCCAAGCTCGAAGCCGTGGCCGAGGAAATGCTCATGGAAGTGGACAAGGTGCTCCAGAGCCAGCTCATCGCCATCGGCGGCAAGGAAGGCAAGAAGGTCGGCGGCGTCAGCGCCGTTGCCGAAATCCTCAACGCGGTCAACCGCGAGACCGAGGAAGAGGTGCTCTCCGAGATCGAGGAGGAATCCTCCCAGATGGCCGACGAGATCCGCAACCTCATGTTCGTGTTCGAGGACATCAAGGCCATCGACGACCGCTCCATCCGCGAGCTGCTCAAGGAAGTGTCCAACGAGGATCTCACCCTGGCGCTCAAGGGTGCCAGCGACGAGCTCAAGGACAAGTTCCTCTCCAACCTCTCGGAGCGCGCGGGCGCCATGATCAAGGAAGACCTGGAGATCATGGGCCCCGTCAAGCTCGCCGACGTGGAGACCGCGCAGCAGAATATCGTCAAGACCGTCCGCCGCCTGGAGGACGAGGGCAAGATTGCCATCAGCAGAGGTGGGGGCGATGTCTTTATCTGAAGCAGGCAAGACCGCACACACGGGCCGCGTCTTCATCGGCGTGGACACGCCCGGACCGGACAGCATGTCCATCCAGGAGCTGGAAGGCAAGAAGCAGCTCACCTGGGACGGAGCCATGGACAAGGAGTTCATCTCCCGCGTGCGCTCCAAGGCCCAGGGCATGGCCAAGGAGATCATCGCCAAGGCCATGCAGGAGGCCGAGCTCATCCGCGAAAAGGCCCACCAGGAAGGCGTCAGCCAGGGCCTGAACGAAGGGGAACGCCTGCTCCAGGAACAGCTCGATAACACCGCCGCCGGACTCGGCCAGGTGCTCGAGTCCATCCGTCAACAGGCCGACGCGGTCTGGGAAGCGCGCAAGGCCGACCTGCTCCAACTCATCCACGCCGCCGTGGAAACCACCCTCGGCGTGGAACTGGCCGAACGCCGTGCGGAAATCCTGGAGCTGCTGCTGCGCCAAGCCCTGGACCGGCTTGAATCCGACCGTTTCCTGACCCTGCGCTGCGCCCCCGAAGACGCGGACCTGCTCGACGAACTTTTGCAGAAGGCCCGCCAGACCAACCCCAAGCTGCTCAAATGGATGGTCCGCCCGGACTCCTCCATGACCGCCGGGGTCGTGGTCGAAGCCGAGAACGCCAAGGTGGAGAACGGCGTGGACGGCCGCTGGGAAGGGGTCCGGGTGATCCTGGACCAGCTCGCCCTGCGCCTGCCCGACGACGCCGAGCCGGGCGGGGAGCGCTAGGCGCATGCCCCTGGACCCGCGCGAAGCAGCCCGGATGATCCGGGAGATCGACCCCTGCCGCTCCTACGGCAAGGTCACCAAGGTCGTGGGACTCATCGCCGAAGGCCAGGGCATCCGCGCTCCGCTCGGTTCGGTCTGCCATCTTTTGCCGAACGGTGCCGCCAAGGAAGGCGTCGCCGCCGAGGTGGTCGGATTCCGCGACGGCGCCTGCCTGTTCATGCCCTACGGCGACATGCGCGGCATTCAGCCCGGCAGCCTGATCCGCAACTCTTCCAGCCCGCCGCTCGTGCCCGTGGCCCAGGCCATGCTCGGCCGCGCCCTGGACGCCTTCGGCACGCCGCTGGACGGCAACGGCTCCTTTGCTCCGGAAACCCATGTTCCCTTGTATCGCGAGCCTCCGAACCCCCTGGACCGACCCCGCATCGTCGAGCCCCTGGACGTGGGCGTTCGCGCCATCAACGGCCTGCTGACCCTGGGCAAGGGCCAGCGCGTGGGCATCATGGCCGGTTCCGGCGTGGGCAAATCCACACTCATGGGCATGATCGCCCGGACCACCAAGGCCGACATCAACGTCATCGGCCTCGTGGGCGAGCGCGGCCGCGAGGTCGTGGAATTCATGGAGCGCGATCTCGGTCCCGAGGGCATGGCCCGCAGCGTGCTCGTTATCGCCACTTCGGACAAGAGCCCGCTGATCCGCATGCGCGCGGCATACGCGGCCACGGCCATCGCGGAATGGTTCCGCGACCAGGGCAAGGACGTGCTGATGATGATGGATTCCGTGACGCGCTTCTGCATGGCCGGACGCGAGGTAGGGCTGGCTGCGGGCGAACCGCCCACGCGCGGCGGCTACACGCCCTCGGTGTTCGCGCACCTGCCCCAGCTCCTGGAGCGCGCGGGTAAAAGTCCCAAGGGCTCCATCACGGGCATCTACACCGTGCTCGTGGACGGCGACGACTTTACCGAGCCCATCGCGGACGCCACCCGGTCCATCCTCGACGGGCACATCGTGCTCACCCGGGAACTGGCCGACCAGGGGCACTACCCCTCCATCGACGTGCTCAAGAGCATCAGCCGACTGCGCTCGGACATCACCCCGCGCGCCGCGCTGGACGCGGGACGAACCGTCCTGCGCCACATGGCGACCTTCCAGCGCGTGGAGGACATGGTCAACATCGGCGCCTACCAGAAAGGATCCAACCCGGACATCGACAAAGCCATCGCCATGCGCGGCCCCATCAACACCTACCTGCGCCAAAATGTTGACGAGAAGGAACCGCTGGAAACAAGCTTCATCAAGCTCACGGAACTGGCGGAAGGCAAAGGCCCTTCGGCCAAACCCAAATCACGCTGACCCCCCTTCCCCGCAACGCTCCCCCGCAGAAGCGGTCTTCCGTACCGAAGCGATTTGGGGTATGCCCCTGCCATGAATACCGTCACCGGCCTCGTGCTCACCTACAACGGCGAGCGACTTCTGGATCAGTGCCTTGCCTCCCTCGACTTTTGCGATGAAATTCTGGTGGTGGACTCTCTGTCCAGGGACGGCACCGTGGAGATCGCCAAAGCGCACGGCGCGCGGATCATCGAACGGGCCTGGCCCGGCCCCGTGGACCAGTTCCGGCACGCGCTGGAAAACATCCATACGGACTGGGTCGTCAGCCTGGACCAGGACGAATTCCTGGACCCCCGCCTCAAAAACGCCCTCGTCGCGACGCTCAAAGAGGGCTCGCCTCCCGCGGACCTCGCGGGCTATTGGGTCAACCGCCGATCGTTTTATTTCAATCGCTTCATGAAGCATTCGGGCTGGTACCCGGACCGGCTGCTGCGCGTATTCCGCAGCGGGCGCATGACTGTCAGCGCGTCCGGGGCGCACTACCGCTTCACTCCGGACGGGCCGACGCAGCGCCTTGCCGGAGACATCGTGCACTACCCCTACCGCAACTTCGCCGAACACATGGAGAAGATGAACTCCTACGCCCAGCAGGGGGCGGACGCTCTGCGCGCCAAAGGCCGCAAGGGGGGGGTTTTCCGCGCGATCGCTCACGCCAAGCTGCGCTTTCTCAAGCTCTACGTGCTCAAGCTCGGCGTGCTCGACGGCCGCGCGGGATTCATCAACGCCTGCGCCGGAGCCTATTACGCCTTCCAGAAATATGTGCGGATCGAGGAATCCGGCCCCTGGGGGGAATTGTGATCGCGTAAACGGGACTGTTCCGCGTCAAAGTTCATTTCTGCTATCCTTCTGCGGTTCAGTGTCCAACGTGAACTGCGAAGCAAATCCCACTTCGTTAAGAATGTTTCTAAGTATAGGGCGTTCGTTCGAAATCGCTCTTCGTGTTATGAACTCGTAAAATTTCTGTGAGTGCTCTTCACCAGATTGATAAACTCGGTTTCGTAAATTTTGAGCAATTGTTGAGGTTTCAGAATCGAAATTTTGAATGCTCTTTGCGTTTAAGTAATTAATAATAGCTGTGTACCAATAATTAAATGGATAGCTTGTAACTTCTGGGTGGTTTGGTCTTGGAGAATTTTGAGATAAAAATATATTAAAATTCATATCGCTATATATGGATGCAATGTTTCTGTTGTCAGCTTTCGAGATAGTCAATAATAATAATGCGGTAGCAAATGCAAAAGGCGCTGGATCATATGCCCGTATAAGCACACTTATCTGACTACATACTTGAACGGCATCTCTTAGACTTGGTGTATATGCAGTAAAAATATTACATAACATTTTTTCAATCGTCGATTCTCTCCAGAATTCACTTTCTTCGTGTTCTCTCGTCGTGCTTTGTATCACGCCAAAATTTAAGCTTATATTCATAGCATTCACGACATAAGAGACGAACTTCTCCCAGCTTGGATCCGGGAGATGGTAGTCCAAGTCGATAAAACGGCGCAGATAGGCGTCCGAGCCGGACTCGCCAAGGCCGTAGAGCTGGTTGACAGATTGGACAAGATGGTTTCGGTCCACGGCCAGGACAAAGATGATGCCCTTGACGTTGAAAAGATGCTTAATGCGCTCCAGGAGCTTGACCGCATAGTCCGGGCGGCAGCGGTCCAATTCGTCCACGAAGATGACCATAGGGATTTGGTGTTTTTTCGACTTGCTTATCTTCTCGACCAATTCACCAAGCTGCTTTCGGAAGTCCTCCATGTATTGCTTTTGCTCTTGATGCGCCGTTACGAAGTCCATTTCCTTGTCCAAGCGGCAGGCGTCGATAAGACCGTCAACGTCCGCGCCAACGCATCTGGCCAATACTTTGGCCAAGGTTGCTATCAAATCCAGAGGCCGGGCGCGGAGCTTGTTGGTGAGAGCCTTAATTTTCGTCGCGTCTTTCTGAAAGATGCGTTGCTGGTCTAACTGAGTTGTCAGTTCCTCTACAAAAGCCACAAGAGGATCCACCGCGTAGTCCGTGTTCCAGGCATTGAAGAGCACGCAAGGATGACCCTTCTTCCGAAGCGACGCGCTCCACATGGCCAAAAGCGACGACTTGCCCGTGCCCCAGCCGGAATCCAGCGCCAGGGTCATGGGGCGATCCGTGACCGAAAGCAGCAGACGCTCAAGCGGGGCGATCTGCGTTTGCCGGTCGAGTTGATCCTTTTCCCAGGGTTTGTCCGAGTCGATGCTGTTGATGTCGATGTCCGGAAGTGTGGGGAACATGGCTGACCTTCCTATTCTCTTTTGTTCTTCGTCCGCTACGCGATCTTGCTGCCCTCGTCCAGGAGGGTGGCCCAGTCGTTACTTTCTATGTTGAATTCATATCCTTACTTACTGGTGAAGGCCATTCCATGCCCATACGTATAAGGGCGTCGGTAAGTTGCTGCTGCTCCTGTTCGGGCAGTTCCTGGAGCGGGGCCTTAAACGAGGGGAGGTTTCCTAAGTGGAGGTACCCTGGCTGGACGCTCTGCGCGCTAAAGGCCGCAAAGGCGGCCTGTTGCGGGCCGTGGCCCACGCCAAGCTGCGCTTTCTCAAGCTCTACGTGCTCAAGCTCGGCGTGCTCGACGGCCGCGCGGGATTCATCAACGCCTGCGCAGGGGCCTACTACGCCTTTCAGAAATATGTGCGGATCGAAGAGAAGGGAGACTGGGGAGCGTAAGGCCTTGCACCCCCCGCTCCCCAGCCGGTCAGCCGTCAATAGCGGTTGAATTCGTCGCCCAGGTCGATCTCGTCCTCAGGTTCGCGCAGTTCCGATTCCTCCGGCTCCGCTCCCCAGGCGTCCGATTCCAGAGCCGCCGGGGCTGCGCCAGAACGGCGGCTGCCCGCTTCGGGCAAGGCCCGTGTGCTGCTTTCGGCCCTTCCCCCCTCGCCCAGCTTGATCCACTCCAACAATTCCTGGAGCTTGGTAGCCTGATCAGTCAACTCCATGGCTGCCGAAGCGGTTTGTTCGGCGCTGGCCGTATTCTGCTGCGTGACCTTGTCGATCTGCTGCATGCCGGTATCGACCTGCGCAATGCCTTCGGCCTGTTCGCGGGACGCGGCAGCGATGTCCGCCACCAGGTCTGCGACCTTGGAAGCGGCTTCCACGATGCTGTCGAAACTTTCATCCAGGCGCTGGGAAAGCTCCTGCCCGGCCTTGACCCTGGACACGGCGTCCTCGATAAGCTCGGCCGTTTCCTGCGCGGCCTTGGCGCTGCGCCCCGCAAGATTGCGGACTTCTTCGGCGACAACGGCAAAGCCCTTGCCGTGTTGCCCGGCCCTGGCGGCCTCCACGGCCGCGTTGAGCGCCAGAAGGTTGGTCTGGAACGCGATTTCGTCGATGACCTTGATGATCTTGGACACCTGCTGGCTGGACGTGGAAATCTGGTTCATGGATTCACCCATTTCCACACCGGCACGCTTGCCCTGGTCGATGACCTCCTTGACCTTTCCGACCATGCGGTCGGCCTGGGCGGCGGCCTCGGCATTGGCCTTGGTCTGCCCACCCATCTGGGTCATGGTGCTGGAAATCTCCTCCACGGCCGAGGCCTGCTCCGACGCGCCGGAGGAAAGGGACTGGCTGGACTCGGAAACCTGCCCGGCGCTGTTCGCGACCTCATCGGCGGTGATCATGACTTCGCTGAACATGCTGCGCAGCCTTTCGACCATACGCTTGAGCGCCGCGCCCATGGAGTCGCGCTCCGAGGCCAGGGAAACCTTGTGGGTCATGTCGCCGCCTGCGATGGCCTCGGCGACGACCACCCGGCTTTCCAGTCGATCCGCCATGTTGTCCAGCGCCTTGGCCAGACGGCCCATCTCGTCCGCACGCTCCAGGTGCATCCGGTTGGAAAAATAGCCGTCCCGAATGTCCTCCGCCAACCCCACGGCCTGGCGCACGGGAAGTATGATGCTTCGGCCGAGCAGCCAGACCATGAACAGGGCGACAACCACGCCCGCAGACGTGCAGCCGGCGATGACGTAGATCACCATTCGGTAATCCGTCGCGGCATCGATCCTGTCGCCTTCCACTCGGTTGAGGACCACTTCGGTCAGCTTGTCGATATGGCTGCGCATGCTCTCGAAAGCGGCAGCTCCCTCGCCCAGGATTCGCTCCCGCAGCGCGGCATCATAGCCTCGCCCCGCCTTGATGTCTTCCATCAGCTTTGCGGAAAGCGTTTCCCATGTCTTCACATCGGCGTTGAACGCAGTTCGGATGGCTACAACTTCCGGATCCGGGTTGAGCTCAAAAAAAGCGTTCGTGCGATCCTTCATCTGTTTGATATTGGTCTCGTAGTCGTCGAGCAACTGCTTGGCCACGTCCGACCCCGGAGTGGCAAATACCAGGGATCGCTCCGCGACCAGCGCCTGTTGCAGATCCCTGTCCGCCTCCAGCAATTTGTCCATGCTCGGCAACCGGACCTGTAGAACGTTATCAAGATCGGCGAGAAGCGTTCCGGAAACGATGTAACTCGACACTCCCAGCACGACAATTGCGGCCACTGTACAGGCGAAGCCCACGCTCAATTTCAGCCGGATTCCCATGTTGCCCCAGATCGCCATAATGTCTCCTCTCTTGCTGCCGTATTATCGGATCATTCCAAGACATAGTACACTACTGCATCCGCCCATCGGAATCCACGACAATGTTCCCCAGAACACTTCGTACATGACTGCCGGCACAGAATATCAAACAAAAAAACAGGATGTTAGACAGCAAGGATTCTCACAAAAAAAATAAAACGCCCGGCAGAGCCGGGCGTTCAAGAGACATGTTCAAGTGAACGAATGCTCAATTCTGGGTGCGGAGCCACTCCAGAGCGGCGCGGACGTCCAGCGTCCCCGTATAGATGGCGCGGCCGGAGATAGCCCCTTCAAGCCCTTTGGCGCAGAGCGGAGCAAGGCGCTTGAGGTCGTCCAGGGTATGCACGCCGCCTGCGGCGATGACCGGAAGACTGGTGCGCTCGCAAAGCGCTTCCAGAGCGTCGAGATTGACCCCGGTCTGCATGCCGTCGCGGGAGATATCCGTGTAGATGATGAAGGCGGCCCCGGCCAATTCCATGCGGGGCAGCACGTCGAAAATGTGCAGGCCTGCATCCTCGACCCAGCCCTTGGTCTTGAGCTTGCCGTCCACCGCGTCCAGCGAGACCCCCACCTGCCCGGGCAGCGCGGCGCACATCTCGGCGAAAAGCTGCGGCTGCTCCAGGGCGATGGTCCCGATGATCAGGCGGCGCACGCCCGCGTCCACATATGCCCGCGCCGTTTCCAGGTCGCGAATGCCGCCGCCGAGCTGCACGGGAATGTCTATGGCGGAGCAGATGTCGCTGATCAAATCCGCGTTGCGCGGACGGCCGGAAAAAGCGCCGTCCAGATCCACGACGTGCAGATACTCGCAGCCCATGGCGGCCCACTCGCGGGCCATGGCCACGGGGTCAGGCGAAAAGACGGTGACCTGATCCTCCTTGCCCTGGGCAAGGCGCACGCACTGTCCGTCCTTGAGGTCCACCGCGGGGAAAAGAATCACAGTCCCAGCTCCAGAAGCATCTCGTTCAGGCCGTAGCGGGCCAGCTCGTTGGCCGTAAGCCAGGTGCCGCCGCGATCAAAATGACGTCCGGCATTGCCGAGATCCTCGGAAAGCGCACGCTGGGTTTCGTCGTAATGCCTGCGGGCCAGCAAGACTTGGTTCTTCACATCAAGAATATAGAGATCCATGACCACTCCGGCGGGCTTTTCCACACCCCAGTCGCTGCCCTGACGCTCCTGCCAGGAGAGCAGCTGCGGAATGACGAGATAGTCCACCTTCATGCACTCGCCGACGGCGATCCAGTACTTGAGGGCGCTGACGCGCTTCCCGCCGGACTGGTCGAAGGTCGTGATTTCCTGGCACTGCCGCGTGTTGGCGGCGGGAATCACGCCGCTCACGCCGTGGGAGGCCATCAGGTCGGCAACGGTCTGGTCGAGGCTCACGAGCACTTCGCGGGCCACGCCCTTGCCCTCGCTGGGCAGGTATCCGGCAAGAAGCTGCCAGTCGTACTTGGGGTTGGTCACGCCCGCGACGGCGTAAACGCCTTTCGGGCGTTCGATGGGCGGAACGCGATGTTCCGCGCAACCTGCCAGAATGACCGCAGCCATGCAAAAGACCAGAACAGGTGCGATGCGATTCATCAGTCCAAACTCCCTTTGGTGCTGGTGACGCCTTGCCGCGTCAAGGCGACTGCCCGCTTCAGGGCCAGTCCCGTGGCCTTGAAGGCGGCTTCCAGCAGATGGTGGCCGTTGAGGCCGTGCTCATAGCGCAGGTGCAGGTTCATCCCGGCTCGGAAAGCCAGGGACTTGAAAAATTCCCGCCAGAGATCCTTTTCCTCGCCCGCGATCACCGCAGGCAGCAGATCATCGGAATATGCAAGATAGGCCCGGCCGGACAGGTCCACCACGGCTTCGGCCAGGGCTTCGTCCATGGGCACCTTGGCCCAGCCGATGCGTTCTATGCCCGCCTTGTCGCCGAGGGCGTCGGCAAGCGCCTGTCCCAGGCAGAGCCCCACGTCCTCGATGCTGTGGTGGGCGTCGATCTCCAGGTCGCCCTTGCAGGACAGCTCCAGGTCGAACCCGGCCCAGAAAGCCAGGAGCGTGAGCATATGATCCGCGAAGCCGTAGCCGGTGGAAATCTCGGCACGTCCTTGGCCGTCCAGCAAGAGACGGATTCGGATGTCCGTCTCCCTGGTGGTTCTGGTAAGTGTGGCTTCGCGCTTCTGCATGGGCATACCTCTCTCGTATTATAGGAGAACCGGGAAAAAGGAAACCTCCCTATTCCCCTTTGCCATCGACCTGATCCGGACCGGACGCCAGCGCGTCCTGTTCCGCTTCGGCCTTTTTGGCTTCCTGATCCGCCTTTTCTTCCTTGGTGCGCTTGCCGAAGAAGAAGGCGACCCAGATTCCGATTTCATACAGGATCACGAGCGGGCCGGCCATCAGGGTCTGGGTGAACGGATCCGGCGGCGTGAGAACCGCAGCCACGATGAAGGACACGAGGATCGCGTACTTGCGGTACTTGCGAAGCATCCGGTGGTTCACGAGGCCCACGCGGGAAAGGAAGAAGATGAAAATCGGGAGTTCGAAGATCAAACCGAAAGCTATCAGCAGCCGGAGCGAAAAGCCGAGATATTCTGACAGCTTCGGAGTGAAGGAGATCATATCCGAAGTGTAGCTGGCGAAAAACTCGAAGCCGAAGGGGAAGACCACGAAATAGCCGAACAAGCCGCCGGCAACGAAAAACACGGCGGAAATGACGGCTATGGGCATGATCCAGCGCCGTTCATGCGCGTAAAGCCCCGGCGCGACAAAGCACCAGAGCTGATAGAACAGGAACGGGCTCATCAGGAAGAAGCCCGCCACCGCGCCGACCTTGACGTTGGCGAAGAACGCTTCGGGCGGATAGGTGTAGATGAACTGGCCCTGGTGCATGACCACCTTGACCATGGACTGCTGAAGCGAATCGAAGAAAATCGGCAGCTGGTCCATGTAGGGGAAGTCGGTGCCTTCGAGCCCCTTGGCAATTGCCTGCTGGAACTTGAGGAAGAAATCCACGGGCAGCACCGCGGTGTTTTCGGAAACCTTGGTCAGCGCCTTGGCCATGGGTTCCATGAGAATGCGGAACATCTGCTCGGCAAAAGGATAGCAGATCAGGAAGCCGACGATAACGCCGATGGCCGCGCGCGTGAGCCGCTTGCGCAGCTCCAGAAGATGCTCCATGAGCGTCATGCGCCCCTGGCCGTCCTCTTCCTCGCCCTCGGACTCGCCGTCCCCGGACTCTCCGCCTCCGGAGCCATCATCGCCGGAATCACCGGGCTCGCCGGATTCGGAAGCGCTGTCCTCTGCGGAAGCCGCACCTGCCGAGTCCCCATTGGGTTCGGACGTGGGCTCCTCCGTTTCGTCTCCGCCGTCCTCCAGCGAAGGGTCGTCCACCCCAGTGGTTTCCTCGCGGGCGTCCTCGGGCAATTCCTTGGGCGTTCCGTTCTCAGGACTCATGCGCTCTCCCCGCTCTTCTCCGTGGCCGGGGCAGGGGCCGCTTCCGCCGCTGCGGACTCCTGTTCCTTGTTCTTCGTCTCCGCCGGGGAGGAATCCGCTGCGTCGGAAGGAGACTCCAACACGGCCTCGGCCTTTTCCATGGCCGCCTTCTTGGCGGCTTCACGGGCCGCTTCTTCCTGCTTTTTTATTTCCTGCTCGGCCTGTTTGACTTCCTTGTCCAGGGTGTCCTTGACATCCTGGCCGACGCGCTTGAACTCCGCGAGGCCTTTGCCCACGGAGCGCATCATTTCGGGAAGCTTCTGCGGGCCGATGACGATGAGAGCCACGATGATGATAATGATCAGTTCCGTCGAGCCGATGCCGAACATGCCGTTCCCCGTCCTGTCGCCGTTTTTCGAGCAGTACCAGCCACTCCGCCTATTCCCATTCGATGGTGCTCGGCGGTTTGGAGGAAATGTCCAGGACAACCCTGTTCACTCCCTTGACCTCGTTGATGATCCGGTTGGAGATGCGCGCCAGCAGTTCCGACGGCAGCCGCGACCAGTCCGCGGTCATGGCGTCCACGCTGTCCACGATGCGCAAGGCAATGACGTGCTCATAGGTACGGTCGTCGCCCATGACGCCCACGGTCTTGAGCGGCAAGAGCACGGCAAAACCCTGCCATACCTTGCGATACCAATCCGAGGCGAGCAGCTCGTTCTGCACGATGCGGTCCGCGAGGCGCAGAATCTGAAGGCGCTCGCGGGTGATCTCGCCGATGACGCGGATGGCCAGTCCCGGTCCGGGGAACGGGTGGCGCCAGATGATGTGTTCCGGCATGCCCAGCTCGTAGGCGGCGCGGCGCACCTCGTCCTTGAAGAGTTCCCGCAGGGGCTCCACCAGCTTCAGATTCATCTTTTCAGGCAGGCCGCCCACGTTGTGGTGGCTCTTGATGACCGCGGAGGGGCCTTTGAAGGACTCGGACTCGATCACGTCCGGGTAGAGCGTGCCCTGGCCGAGATATTTCACGCCGTCGATGGCCTTGGCCTCGCGGTCGAAGACGTCGATGAAGGTGTAGCCGATGATCTTGCGCTTCTTTTCAGGGTCGGTCACGCCTTCGAGCTTGTTCAGGAACTCGTCGGCCGCGTCCACGCACTTGACGTTGAGCTCGAAGTGCTCCTCCAGGAAGCCGATGACTTCCTGACGCTCGCCCATGCGCAGAAGACCGTTGTCCACGAAGATGCAATGCAGGTTCTTGCCGATGGCCTTGTGCAGCAGCACCGCGGCCACGGTGGAGTCGATGCCGCCGGAAAGGCCGAGCACGACCTTGTCGTCGCCGATCTTGGTGCGCAGCTCCTCCACGGTGTTCTCGACGAAGGAAGCCATGGACCAGGAAGGCTTCAGTCCGGCGACCTTGAAGAGGAAATTCTGGAGCACCAGGGGTCCGTCCTGAGTGTGGGCCACTTCGGGATGGAACTGAAGCGCGTAGATCTTCCGGCCGGGATGGCCCATGGCCGCGAAGGGAATCGACTCGGTCCGGCCCATGATCTCGAAGTCCGGCGGGATGGCCTCGACCCTGTCGCCGTGGGACATCCAGACGGTCATGTCCTCCGGGCTTTCCACGCCCTCGAAGAGCGGGCAGTCGCCCAGGACTTCGAACTGCGCCCGGCCGTATTCGCGCTCGGAAGAGGCCACGACCTTGCCGCCGAGATTGTGGGACAAAAGCTGCATTCCGTAGCAGATGCCCAGAATGGGCAGCCCAAGTTCCAGGTAGGACGGGTCCAGGCCCGGGGAGCCGGGATCAAGCACGCTGGAAGGTCCGCCGGAAAGGATCAGGGCCTGGGGATTGAGCGCCTTGACCCGTTCGGGGTCAACGGTGCAGGGGTGGATCTCCGAATAGACGCCCGCCTCCCGGACGCGCCGGGCAATGAGCTGGGTGAACTGGGATCCGAAGTCGAGAATGACGACTTTGTCCATGCTCTTCTCCTAGTTGGAATCGACCCGGTAGTTGGGCGCTTCCTTGGTGATGGTCACGTCGTGGACGTGGGATTCGCGCAGGCCGGCCATGGAAATCTGCACGAACTGGGCGTTCTCCTGCAATTCCCGGATGCTGGCGCAGCCCGTATAGCCCATGCCGGAGCGCAGGCCGCCGATGAGCTGGTGCAGGGATTCGGCGACCGGGCCGCGATAGGGCACGCGGCCGACGATGCCTTCGGGCACGAGCTTCTTGGATTTTTCCTGGAAATAGCGGTCCGAGCTGCCGCGCTTCATGGCATCGATGGAGCCCATGCCGCGATAGGTCTTGTACGTCCTGCCCTGGTAGAGAATGGTCTCGCCGGGCGACTCCTCGGTTCCGGCCAGGATGGAGCCCATCATGACGGAGGAGGCTCCCGCCGCAATGGCCTTGACCACGTCGCCGGAGAACTTCACGCCGCCGTCCGCGATGACGCATTTGTCCTCTTCGCGCGCAGCCCTGGAAGATTCCATGACCGCGGTGATCTGGGGCACGCCCACGCCCGCCACGATGCGGGTGGTGCAGATGGAGCCGGGGCCGATGCCGACCTTGACCGTGTCCACGCCGGCCTCGATGAGGGCCTTTGTTCCGGCATAGGTGGCCACGTTGCCGCCGATGATCTGGGCCGAGGGGAACGCGGCGCGCAGCGAGCGCACCGAGTCGAGAATGTTCTTGGAGTGGCCGTGGGCCGAGTCGAGCACGAGGAAATCGGCCCCGGCGCGCAGCAGCGCCTCGGCCCGCTCCAGTCCGGCCTCGCCGACGCCGATGGCCGCGCCCACGCGCAGTCGGCCGAGGTCGTCCTTGCAAGCGAAGGGGTACTTCTTGACCTTCTCGATGTCCTTGATGGTGATCAGGCCCTTGAGCTTGTTTTCCTCGTCCACCACGAGCAGCTTCTCGATGCGGTGCTGGTGCAGGTAGCGCTTGGCCTCTTCGGGAGCGATGCCCACGGGCACGGTCACGAGGTTGCGGCTGGTCATCAGCTCGGAGACGCGCGTCTCGCGGTCCTTGACGAAGCGGATGTCGCGGTTGGTGATGATGCCCACGAGATGGTCGCCCTTGACCACGGGCAGGCCGGAGATGCGGTACTCGCTCATGATGTCGAGCACCTTGCCGAGGCTGTCGTCCGGGTGCACGGTGATGGGATCGATGATCATGCCGGATTCGGACTTCTTGACCTTGTCCACTTCCACGCACTGCTCGCGCACGGAGAGGTTCTTGTGCACCACGCCAACGCCGCCATGCCGGGCCAGGGATATGGCCATGCGCGCCTCGGTGACGGTGTCCATGGCCGCCGAGATCAGCGGGATGTTCAGCCGGATTTCCGGCGTCAGTTGGGTGGATACGTCCACGCTGTCCGGGGTCACTTCGGAATATCCCGGAAGCAGGAGCACGTCGTCGAACGTCAGGGCCTTGGTCACGATCTTGTCCATGAGAACCTCGCCTGGGCGATGTTTGTTGATTTCCTGTATGTTAGAGGCCGAGATAGGCCTTTTTCACGCTTTCGTCGGCCAGGAGCTTTTCGCAATCGTCGGCCAGGGTGATCACGCCGTTTTCCATGACATAGCCGCGGTGGCCGGTCTTGAGCGCGAGGTTTGCGTTCTGTTCCACAAGGAAGATGGTCGTGCCCTGCTCCTTGTTGATCTGCTTGACGATCTCGAAGATCTGCTTGACCACGAGCGGAGCGAGCCCCATGGAAGGCTCGTCGAGCAGGAGCAGCTTGGGCCGGGCCATGAGGGCGCGTCCGATGGCCAGCATCTGCTGCTCGCCGCCGGAAAGCGTGCCGCCCGCCTGTCTTCTGCGCTGTTCGAGAATCGGGAACAGCTCGAACACGCGCTGCATGTCCTTCTTGATCCCATCCTTGTCGTTGCGCAGGAACGCACCCATGTCCAGGTTCTCCGTCACGGTCAGCCCGGGGAAGATGAGCCGCCCTTCCGGCACCTGGCAGATGCCCAGGGACACGATCTCCTCGGCGGGCGTGCGGGTGATGTCGCGCCCCTGGAAGAAGATCCTGCCGTTGCGCGGCTGGGTCACCCCGCAGATGGACATCAGCGTGGTGCTCTTGCCGGCTCCGTTGGCCCCGACCAGGGTGATGATCTCCCCTTCGTTGACCGTGATGTCCACGCCGTAGAGGGCCTGGATATTGCCGTAATAGGTGTCGATGGCCTTGATTTCGAGCATGGGCTTAGTCATCGGTGTCCTCCCCGAGATAGGCCTTGATGACTTCCGGGTTCTTGCTCACTTCCTCGGGGGTGCCGGTGGCGATGCGCTGTCCGTAGTCCATGACGTAGATCCGGTCCGAGATGCTCATGACCATCTTCATGTCGTGCTCGATGAGCAGGACCGCGATGTTGAGGGTGTCCCGGATGTGGTCGATGAGTTTTTCCAGCTCCAGGGTTTCCTGGGGGTTCATGCCGGCGGCGGGTTCGTCCAGCAGCAGCAGGAAAGGCTCCGTGGCCATGGCCCGCGCGATTTCCAGACGCCTCTGCGCGCCGTAGGGAAGGTTCGTGGCCAGCTCGTTGGCCCACTTCGCCAGTCCCACCATCTCCAGCATCTCGTAGCTGCGGGTGACGACCTGGGCTTCCTGTTCGCGCGTCTTCTTGTTGAGCAGCACCGCGCCGAGGATGGAGGAACGGTTCCGACAGTGCCGTCCGATCATGACGTTTTCCAGAACGGTCATGGACGGGAAGAGCCGGATGTTCTGGAAGGTCCGGGCCATGCCCAGCTCGGTGACGTGGTTGGGCTTGCGGCCGTTGATCTCCACGCGGTTCTTGCCGTCGGGCAGCGCGAATATCTCGCCCTTGGTGGGCACGTAGATGCCGGTGATGCAGTTGAAGAACGTGGTCTTGCCCGCGCCGTTGGGACCGATGAGCGCCACGATCTCGCCCTGGCGGACCTCCAGGTCCACGTTGTTGAGCGCGCGCAGCCCGCCGAAATCCATGCACAGGCCGCGCACTTCGAGAGCGGTATTATTCATTGGCGTCCACCGCCTTTGCTTTTTCGTAATGGTAGACCTTGCGGCGGGCGCTGATCAGGCCCTGCGGGCGGAAGATCATGACCATGACCATGAACGCTCCAAAGGCGAGCATCCGGTACTCTTCGACGCCGCGCAGCCATTCGGGAACGAGGATCAGCACCAGCGCGCCGGTGATGACGCCCGGAATCGAGCCCATGCCGCCCACGACCACGATGGAGAGGATGATGATCGACTCCATCAGCGAGAAGCTCATGGGGTTGATGAAGGTCGTCTTGGCCGCGAAGACCACGCCCACGAGTCCGGCCCAGGTGGCTCCCAGGGCGAAGGCCGTCAGCTTGGTCTTGGTCTTGTCGATGCCCATGGCCTGGCAGGCGATCTCGTCCTCCTTGAGGGCGAGCCAGGCCCGGCCTATGCGCGAATTCTTCAGCCGTGTGACCACGAATATCGTGAACAGGAGCAGGCCCAGCATGATGTAGTACATGTATTCCGTGGCCTGCATGATGTTCAGGTCGACCACGAAGGGGGGCCGGTCGATGTTCGAGATGCCGGAGGGGCCTTGGGTGAAGTCGGACCAGTTTTCCAGCACGAGCCGGATGATCTCGCCGAAGCCCAGAGTCACGATGGCCAGGTAGTCGCCCTTGAGCCGCAGCACCGGGTAGCCCAGCAGGATGCCGAAGGTGGCGCCGAGGAACATGCCGATGGGCAGCACGTACCAGAAGCTGATGCCGAAGTGGTGGTTCAGGAGGGCGTAGGTGTACGCGCCCACGGCGTAGAAGGCCACGAAGCCGAGGTCGAGCAGGCCGGCGAGGCCGATGACGATGTTCAGGCCCAGGCCGAGCACGACCCAGATCATGAAGTTGACCATGATGTTGGTCTGGTAGAACTGGACCATCTGCGGATAGAGCACTGCCAGAACCAGCAGCAGCATGTACAGCGGGCGCATGGCCTTCTGGTTGTCGGTCAGCCACTGCATCACGTTTTCCGCGTGCGGGTTGACCGGCTCTCCCGCGGCGATGGAACGCCTGCGGAAAAAGGCCTGATAGGCCCAGACCAGGAGCGAAGGCGGGAAAAGGATCATGCAGGGCCAGTCGTGCCAGTCGCCCCGGCGTTCCAGGGGGCTGCGCATCAGGTCCACGAGCCAGAGCGGCGCGAGCAGGATCATGAAGATCTTGTCGGCGGTGGCCAGCGGCTTCGTCGTGTCGCGGCTGATGATCCAGGCCACCCAGAGCAGCGGCAGACAGACCAGGATGGCCCAGGCCAGTCCGTCGCGCGGGCGCTCTTCCTTGCGCAGTTCATGGATGTGCTTCCAGGCGAACCAAAGGATCTGGAGCACGAACACGCCGACGCCGATGTACAGGGAGTTCATCCAGCGCCAGACGATGATGTCGTTGATCGTATCGACCTTGATGACCAGGATGGGAAAGGTCAGAAATACGAACCAGAGACTTACGAGCAGGGCTTTGATGAGGTTTTTCATGCTCGTCTCCTAGACCTTCTGGGTGGAATCCTTGCCCAGGATGCCCTCGGGCCGGAAGATGAGAATCAGCACCAGGAGCGCGAAAGCGAAAACGTCCTCGTAGTCCGAGGAGACGTAGCCCGTGGCGAAGGCCTCGGTCCAGCCGAGCACCAGCCCGCCGAGCATGGCTCCGGGCACCGATCCGATGCCGCCGAGGACCGCCGCGGTAAAGGCCTTAACGCCGACAATGAAGCCGAAGTAGAAGTTGATCTGCCCGATGTGCGAGGCGATGAGCACGCCGCCGATGGCCGCCAGGGCCGAACCGATCACGAAGGTGGCCGAGATGACGCGGTCGACCTTGACCCCGACGAGCATGGCCATCTTGCGGTTCTGGGCGGTGGCGCGCATGGCCTTGCCGAGGCGCGTGTACTTGATGAACAGGGTCAGACCCACGCAGACGACCGCCGTGGCCCCGATGATGAATATTTCAGAAGAACTCAGGAACGACCGGAAAGGCTGCATGAAGCCAAGATCCGGGGTCAGTTTCCTGAAGGGCAGGAAGTCCGAGGTCTGCGCCAGCAGCACGTAGTTCTGCAGGAAAATGGACATGCCGATGGCCGAGATGAGCGGAGAAAGCCGGGGCGCGTTGCGCAGCGGCTTGTAGGCTATCTTTTCGACCGTGTACCCGTAGGCCGCGGACCAGACCACGGCGCAGGCCAATGCCACGAAGAGTATGCCCAGCACCGGGAAGCCGAGGGAACCGAGCACCCCCGCCACGATCAGGCCGGTGAAGGCGCCGATCATGTAGATCTCCCCATGGGCAAAGTTGATGAGCTCAATGATGCCGTAGACCATTGTGTAGCCTAGGGCGACGAGCGCATAGATGCTGCCCCTGGTCAGGCCGCCGAAAAAGAGTTCCAGAAAGTAGTCCATGTTACCAACCCGCTTGAAATAACAATGCCAGGGGACGGGCCTTGGCCCGCCCCCTGGGATCAATCGAGGCGGCCCTGCCGCCTCGTCCCTATCCTTACTTCAGCTCGACGTACTTGCCGTTCTGAACCTGGTACATGGAGAAGCCGACGCCTTCGGCATCACCCTTGGCGTCGAACTTGATCTTGCCGACCGGGGTTTCGACGTACTCGGTGTGCAGCGCGTTGACGATGGCGTCGTAGTCGGTGGAACCGGCCTTCTCGATGGCGTTCAGCAGCGCCAGAGCGGCGGAGTAAGCCTCGTAGTAGAAGGCGCCCGGCTCGGTGCCGTACTTGGCCTTGTGCGCGTCGAGGGCCACCTGATACAGCGGGTTGGCGGAGATGTCCATAGGACCGGAAGCGTAGACGCCCTCGGCGTAGTCGCCGGCGACCTTGATGAAGGTGTCGTCCTTCACGCCGTCATCGGAGATGAACGGAATGGTCAGATCCTTCTTGCGCATCTGGGAGACGATCTTGGAGGCTTCCGGATGGTAGCCGCCGAAGATGACGCCGTCGGCGCCGGAGTTCTTGATCTTCTGCACGACGGCGGAGTAGTCCACCGCGCCGGGGGTCACGCCCTCGAACAGAACGACGTTGATCTCGGGATCGGCGTCGATGAATTCCTGGGCGAAGGTGGCGAAGCCCTTGCCGTAGTCGCCCTTGTCATGGATCACGGCGATGTTCTTCAGGCCGAGGCTCTTGGCGAAGTTCACGCCGAGCAGGGCCTGGGCGTCGTCCGAAGCGATGGTGCGGAAGAAGTTGGGGTAGTCGCCGCTCTGGGTCAGGGGCGGGTTGGTGGCGGAAGGCGACATGCAGACGATCTTGGATTCCTTGTAGATCGGCAGCGCGGCCTTGGTGGCGCCGGAGCAGATGTGGCCGAGCACCACGGTCACGTTCTCGGAAAGCAGCTTGGTAGCCGCGTTGGTGGCTTTCTCAGGCTTGCACTCGTCGTCCTGGGGCACGACCTTGACCTGCATGCCCAGCACGCCGCCTTCGGCGTTGATCTTCTCGGCCACCAGCTCGGCGGCGTTGACGGACGGCAGGCCGTAGGAGGCCAGGTCGCCGGAATGGGCGCCGGCAACCCCGAGGACGATCTCGCCCTTGGGGGCTTCAGCGGCCGGAGCGGCCTTTTCCTCAGCGGGGGCGGAAGCGGTCTCTTCCTTTTTCTCGCCGCCGCAGCCGACGGCCAGCATGGTCACCATGACCAGCGCAAGCACGTTCAGAATCCATTTAGCTTTCATCATGTCCCTCCTGACGGTATTCAGGCGCTAATAAGTGAACGACACGGACCAATTCGATACAGACGAATCCATCGTCCAACCCCGACGAAACAAGGCTCGCCGCGAGGTTGGGAAGTTGGCTAATCTAGTTACAATCCTCTCTTGTTGTCAACCGAGCAGCGCTTCGGGCGTCGGCTTCTAGCCGTCTTCCAAAGCCTTCTTGGCCTGCTCCCGCAGGTCTTCGAAATCATGCTTTCCCTCGGCCACTTTGCGCAGGTGCTCCTCGGCCTTTTCCGGTTGGTTGAGCCGGTACTTGTAGAGCACTCCCAGATTGTAATGCGCGAACATCTCGTCCGGCTCGGCCTTGAGGATGATTTCCAGCGCCTCGGCGGCCTTGTCGTAACGGTCCAGCTCGTACCAGCGCCCGGCGATGTCCATAAGCGCGAGCTTGTCCGTGCCGGCCACGGCTTCGGCGCGATCAAGAAAACCGGCTGCCGCGTCCTTGTCCCCGCGCATGGTCCGGATGCTGGCCAGTTGCAGCAGCGCCTCCAAATCCTTGGGATTCTCTTCCAGACGCTTCTCCAGGCCCGCGATCATGGCGCGAACGCCTTCCATGTCCATGCCCGCCAATCCTCCCATGCCTTCGGGAGCGCCGCCGGAAGGCGCGCCGCCGGAGGGAGCCTCCGCCGTCTGCTGGCGCATGGCCTTCTGAAGGCCCGGATTTTCCCAGCGGTAGAGCATGGAGGAAAAGAACATGGCCGCCAGCCCCAGCACGCCCGCCAAAATGACGACCTTGCGGCCGAGGGGGAACGAAGCACCTTTATCTTTATTCATGGCTTAAAAGCTCCAATTGTCTTGCCCGACGGGCCAGTCGCGCTGCGCGCGCGGCGAGAAAAATCCCATACGCCGCCAGTCCGCCCCAGACCGCGATGTTCGCCAGGATGATGTACGTGGTTGCGCTCATGCGCCCTCTCCTTCCGAGTTCAGCCGTTCGGCCAGCCGCGCGTCCAGTTCCTTCTCGCGGGTGCGCTGGCTCCGGCGCGTCAGCAGCAGCAGCAGCCAGACCAGCCCGAACGCGCCCAGGCCCACGAAAACCGTGTGCCACATTTCCGCCGTCATGCCGGAAGCCTTGCGCGCCGTCTCCGCCGGGTGCACCCCGCCCCAGAGCCTGGTGGCGAAGAAGACCAGCGGAACGTCCAGAAACGCGGCCACGCCGAGCACGGCGGCCACGACCTTGCGCCGCTCCCCGCCCATGGGCGAGGCGCGCAGCACCAGATAACCGGCATAGACGTACCACATGATCAGGGTGGTGGTCAGCTTGGGATCCCAAAGCCACCAATGGCCCCATTCCGCGCGTGCCCAGATGGAGCCGCTGACCAGGGCCAGGCCCGAAAAAAGCACGCCGATCTCGGCCGCGGCCCCGGCGAGGTCGTCGAGAACCTCGCTGCGTTTCCAGAGATAGCCGATGCTGGCGACGAAAACCGTGAAAAAGCTGATCAGCGCCCACCAGCCCAGGGGAAGGTGGAGATAGAAGATCTTCTGCACCGGGCCGGACTGGGCCAGAGGCGCATATTTCCAGATGAACCACTGGTGCGCCGCCAGCGCGAGCACAATGGGCAAAGCCAGAATCCGGGTTGCGGTCATTCCGGTTCTCCTTGAAGGATGGCTACTCCTCCCCCCCATAGACAAAGGGGAAGAGCAGAAGCGCGGCTCCCGCGTACAGCGCGTCGAACGCGCCCAGGAGTCCGAGCCAGGATTGCACGTCCTCTCCGCCTGCTCCCGAAAGGACCACGGCGAACAGGGTGATGCCCGCAAGCAGGGCGGGCACCAGCAGGGGAAACACGATCACGGAAAGCAGGGATTCGCGGGCGGCCTGCCCCTGGGCCAGCGCGCCGAGCAGCGCGCCCACGACCACGAGGCCGAGGTCCGCGGCGGCCCAGGCCGCGGGCAAAAGCCAGAGCGGCCCGCGCAGGTTCTGGCCGAGAAAGACGATCATGGCAGGAAAGAACACCAGCTGCGAAACCAGCAGCAGAATGAATCCGGCCACGGCCTTGCCCAGCCAGACGGAATGCCGGGGCACGGGCGAGGACAAGAGGCCGAGCCGCGCGCCTTCGGCCTCCTCCAGGCTGAAGAGCCCGTTGAAGACGAGCACGAGCCCGAAGGCCGACGCCAGCCAGAACACGGCGGCCGCCGCCTGCGGGGGAACGCCCTGCCCTTCCGGATAGGCCAGGCTGAAAAGGAAGATCAGCAGCAATCCGAGGAGCACGGACTGGATCAGCCCCTGCCCGCCGGACACCGAAAGCCGGAGATCCTTGGCTGCGATGACGCCGGCGCGCTTCAGCATACCGCCTCCGGCTCGTAGTCGCGCGCCGGGCCGTACCAGCGCACGGTGTTGCCGCCCAGGGCCAGGATCGTGTCCGCCAGCAGCCGATCCTCGTGCACGTGGTGGCTGATCCAGACCACGGCGGTCCCGGCCTCGCGCAGTCCCGCGATCTCGCGGCGCAAAAGCGCCAGGGAGGCCGCGTCCAGCCCGGTGCCGGGCTCGTCCAGGAAGAGCAGCGCGGGTTCCACGAGAAAGACGCGCGCGAGGTTCAGCCGCTGGGACATGCCCCGCGAAAACGACCCGGCGCGCTCCTCGGCCACGCGGGCGAGGCCCACGCGGTCAAGCATGGCCATGAGCCGTTCCCGCTCGGCGGACATTCCGTACATTCTGGCCCAGAATCCGAGATTCTGGAGCGCTGTCAGGGCCGGATAGATGAAGGTGGCGTGGCCGAGGTAGGCGACGCGTTCCGCCGGAGCGCCGCATTCCACGCGCCCGGCCGTGAGCGGCGCCAGCCCGGCCATGGCCTTGAGCAGCGTGGTCTTGCCCGCGCCGTTTGGCCCGGCCACGAGCAGAACCTCCCCGGCCGCGACCTCGCAGTTCACGTCCCGGAAGATCAGCTTGGCGCCGAAGAACTTGGCCGCGCCCTTGATCCGCAACAGTGGCGCCGTGCTCATGCCGGCTCCGGGTTCCTCCGCAGCAGGAGCAGCGGCGCAAGGCTCATGAGCGTGCCGCCGATCCAGAGCCAGTTGACCAGGGGGTTCACGCTGGCGCTGATGGTCACGCTGCCGTCCTTGCCGTCGTAGCCCAGCAGGGTGGTGTAGATTTCATCGCCGAGTCCCGGAATGACGGCGACTTCGGCGAACGAGTTGCGTGAGTTGGGATACCAGCGCCGTTCGGGATGGACCACGCCGACGGTGCGTCCGTCCCTGGTCACGGTGAGTTCCGCCTTGTAGGCCAGCACCGCGCGGGAACGCTCCTGGGTCAGCTTGCCGTTGGTGATCAGATAATCGCCGACCTGCATGCTCTCGCCCTGGTGCAGCGTGCCTTCGCCCTCGATCTTGTACGGGCCGGAAAAGGCCACGGCCAGGGCCATCAGGGCCATGCCCAGGTGCACGCCGTACGCGCCCCAGGAATGGCGCGAGGAGCGCATGCGCGGGGTCAGCACGAAAAGCAGGACGATGGAAGCCATGGCGGCCACGGCACCGCTGGCCGCGATGAGCGCCAGGGGCACGCGCACGCCCGCGAACCAGAAGGCGACGAGCGAGCCCGCAAAGACCCCGGCCGTACCGGCGGCGCCGCGCATGTCGCGCAGGCCCTCTTTCCAGCCGAGCCAGGGGCAGACGCAGAAGACCAGGACCACGAGGGTGAAGAGCGGCAGGCAGACCCGGTTGTAGAAGGTCGGATCAAGCCCCACGGGGGTGCTGCTCCAGAGCTTGCTGATCACGGGCCACATGGTGCCCAGCCCGACCACAACGCCCAGGGCCAGGAAGACCCAGGCCGTGATCACGAGCATGCCCTGGCGGCTGGTGAAGCCGGAAAGGGCGCGGTACACGGGCTTCTCCCCCAGGAAAACGGCGACCAGGGCGATGGCCAGACCGCCGAGCATGAACACGGTCAGGGGCACGGCCACGGCGCCCTCGCCGAACGTATGCAGGCTCTGGACGTCCACCCCGCTGCGCACGAGATACGTGCCGAAAACGCAGAGCAGGAACGTTCCGGCCATGAGGAACACGTTGGTCCGCTGGAGCGCGCCGCGCCGACTTTCGATCAGCGAGGTGTGCAGGAAGGCCGTGGCCGAGAACCAGGGGATCAGCGAGGCGTTCTCAACGGGATCCCAGGCCCAGTAGCCGCCCCAGCCGAGTTCCATGTAGGACCACCAGCCGCCGAGAATGATGCCGGAGGTCAGAAAGGCCCAGGCCAGCAGGTTCCAGTTGCGGCAGACGCGGATCCAGGGCCGGGCCTCTCCCGCGAGCAGGGAGGCCAGCGCGCAGCACGCGGGCAAGGCGAACAGGCCGTAGCCCAGGAACAGCAGCGGCGGATGGAAGGCCATGCCGGGGTTTTGGAGCAGCGGGTTCAGTCCCAGCCCGTCCGCGGGAGCGGGCACCGCTTCGATGAACGGGTTGCTCGGCCCGGTAAGCAGGAGCAGGAAAAAGGCCTGCGTCAGGTTGAAGAGCAGCCAGTAAAGGCTCTTGGTTCCGTCGGAAAGGCCGCGATATCCGCGCGTGAAGACGAACACGCCGCCCGCCACGGCCATGATCAGATGCCAGAAGAGCAGCGAACCGGCGCGTCCGGCCCAGAAGGCCGTGATGCGGTAGAGCAGGGAAAGGGTGTTGTCCACGTTCTCGAAGACATAGACGAACGAGTAGTCTCTGCCCACGAGGGCGATGAGCAGGAGATAGCAGGAGAAGACCACGAAGCCCGCATTGAGCAGCTGGCCCCGCTCCAGAAAGGGCAGCGCTCCGCGGCGGCTCTGCCAGGAGGCGTAGGCGGCGAGCCCGGCCAGGAAGAGCGAAGTGAGCAGCGCGAACAACAGCCCCACATAGGCGGCAAAATGCATAGACGCTCCTTAAATGTCAGCGCGAAGACCGCGCAGGTGTCGCCGTTGAAGTGGGAATGATTGCCATAGTCCGGTATGGCCTGAAATACAAGACCAATCGGGCCCTTTTCGACAAGGGCTCAACTGTCCGCCCGTTTTTCCTCATACTTAGACGGACATTTGGTCACCAGCTGGCTGGCGCGGAATACTCCCGCGCCCTGATCCCAATCCCCCTTGAGGATCACTTCCACGCCTTCCTTGAAGGTATCGGGCACTGCGCCTCGATACTCCACCCGCATGGAAACGGCCGGGTCGACCTCATCGGCCACGATGAAGGCCACGCCGAGATTGTCGTCCCGCAGGGCGATGTCCTGGGGCAGCACCTTGCCGAAGAGCCGGACGCGCTGCAAATCGGCCGCGTCGCTCTCCTTGGCCTGGGCCACGCTCAGGGTCGGGGTCGCGCCCTGGCTCAGGCCGGACGCGATCAGGTAGCCGAGCCCGCCCAGCAGCAGGACGAACGCGGCGATATATACGCCTTTGGAAGCCTTTGCACTCATGTTCTGGTTTCCTGTGGTTTGATGTTCTTGATTTCGTCCGCGTCCCGTCAGGAGCCCTTGTCCGACACCCGCCCGGACACGACGGCGTCCCTGCGGCGGCGGGCCATCTCGCGCATGTCCACGACCTGGTCGGTCTCGTCCACGATCTCGCTGCCGAGGATTTCCTCCAGCACGTCCTCCAGGGCCACGACGCCGGCGATGCCGCCGTATTCGTCCAGGACCACGAAGAGGTGCATCCGGCTTTCCAGAAAGCGCATGAGCACCTTGTCCAGGGTCATGCTCTCCGGCACGAAGCGGACCGAACGCATCAGGTCGGAAAGCCGCTTGTCGTCCTCGTCGTCGGCCAGGGCCTCGAAGACCTGCCTGCGGTAGACCACGCCGACCACGTCTTCGGGGTTGTCCCCCTCGTAGACCGGGAATCGGCTGTGGGGCCAGTTCGAGCGCGATTCGCGGGCCTCGGCCACGGTCATGTTCGCCGGCAGCGAGAAGACCACGGTGCGCGGGGTCATGATCTGCTCCACGGTCTTGTCGTCGAGGAGCAGGATGTTGTTGATGGACCTGGCCTCGTAGGGCTTGATGACTCCGGCGCGGCGGGTCATGCTCACCAGGGCCAGGATGTCCTCCTCGCTGGCGTCGGGCGCGGTGCGGTTCCGGCGCATGGCCTTGCCCATGAGCGTGGCCAGATGGGCCACGGGCTTGAAGAGAAAGACCATCCAGAGCAGCAGCCGCGCCAGCCTGGGGGCCAGCGGCCGCGCATAGATCACGCCCACGGTCTTGGGCAGGATCTCGGAAAAGAGCAGGATTATGATCGTGAAGCCCACGGCGAACAAGCCCAGGGTCTGCTCCCCGTAGACCGCAGCCCAGGCCGCGCCGGCCAGGGACGCGCCCACGGTGTGCGCCACGGTGTTCAGGGTCAGGATGGCCGTGATCGGTTCCTCGACGTTGTTGCGCAACGTTTCCAGAACCTCGCCGGAAGAATGCCCCTGCTTCTTGAGCGATTCCACGAGGCTCCACGGAAAGGAGTAGAGCACGGCTTCGGCAACGGAACAAAAGGCCGACACGAAGGTGGCCAGTCCGACGGCGAGTATGAGTTCTATCATTATTTTTTTCCGGTCCCTGCATGTGGGGCCGCCTGGATTGTAGCAGAGCGCCCAGCGCCCTGCAACACCGCGCCCTTGACTTGCGCGCCGCCTTGAGGGAAGTGTGGGCATCCGCTGGAACCTAAAGGATATACGACGTGACCTCACTCCCCGCAAGCCAAACCTGCGTCGCCTTCCGGCTCGGCGCCCTGGGCGACGTGGTCCTGACCACGGGCGTCCTCGACTACTGGAAGCGCACCCGCGGCCTTTCCTTCGTCTTCATCACGCGGCCCGGCCCGGCGGAAATCCTTGCGGGACATCCCGCCATCGAGCGCATCGTCACGCCGGACGAATCCGACCTCAAGGGGACCGCCTGGCTCCGGGCCTCGGCGCGCCTGGCCCGCGAGTTCAAGGGCATGCCCCTGATCGACCTGCACGGCACCCTGCGCTCGCGCATGCTTTCCTGCCGCTGGCGCGGCCCCGTGCACCGCTACCCCAAATTCGGCCTGTCGCGCCGCCTGTTTCATCGGCTGCGCCTGGACGTCCTGCGCCGACGCCTGGAACGCACGAACGTGCCCCAGCGCTACGCCCTGGCCCTGGAGTCGTCGCCTCCCCCGGCGCAGGAACTGCTGCCGCGCATCCTGCCGGACCGCGACGCCCTGCTCCGGGCCGAAGCCCTGCTCGGTCCCCTGGACGCCACTCCACGCCCCCGCCCCCTCGTGGCCCTGCACCCCTACGCCACCCACCCGGACAAGGCCTGGCCCCGCGAACACTGGCTCGCCCTGGCCGCGTTGCTGGACGCCGAGGGGCTGGACTGGTTCGTGCTCGGCAGGGACCGGGAGCCGCTCTTCCCGGACCTGCGCGGCGAAACGGCCGACAGCCGCTCCCGCGACCTGACCAACGCGTCAAACCTGCGCGAGGCCTGCGCCCTGCTCTCGCGCGCGGACGTGCTCGTGACCAACGATTCCGGCCCCATGCACCTCGCGGCCGGCGTGGGCACGCCCGTGGTGGCCCTGTTCGGCCCCACGTCCCGCGCCTGGGGGTTTTATCCCGCCGGGCCGTGCGACACGATTCTGGAACGGAAAATGCCCTGCCGACCCTGCACCCTGCATGGCCGCAACCGCTGCACGGGCGGGCGCGGCTGCCTGCGCGACACCGCGCCGGAGCAGGCCCTGGAGGCGGTCCGGGACGCCCTGCGCAAGACCGAACTGCGCGTCATCGACAGGAGGTGATCCATGCGGCCCCTGTATTTCGACCACAACGCCACCACTCCGGTGGCCCCCGCCGTTCGCGAGGCCATGCTCCCGCTGCTGGGGGAGGTCTTCGGCAACCCGTCCAGCGGCCACGCCTGGGGCCTCGACGCCAAGGAAGCGCTCGAAGCCGCGCGCGGCCAGGTCGCCGCGCTGATCAACGCCGAGCCGGACGAGATCCATTTCACCTCCTGCGCCACGGAAGCCAACAACACCGTGATCCAGGGGCTTCTGGCCGACGGCGGCGGCATGGTCACCTCCGCGGTGGAGCACCCCTCCGTGCTCGGCCCCGCCAGGGAAATGGCGCGGCGCGGCGCGGGTCTGGCCGTGCTGCCCGTGAACAGGGAAGGCGTGATCGACCCGGAACAGGCCGGAGAGGCGATCGGCCCGGAAACGCGGCTCGTCTCCGTGATGCTCGCCAACAACGAGACGGGCGCGATCCAGCCCGTCTGGGAGCTTGCCGAGGTCTGCCGCACCCAGGGCGCGCTGCTGCACTCGGACGCGGCCCAGGCCGTGGGCAAGATTCCCGTGGATGTGCGCCGCCTGGACGTGGATTTCCTGACCATCGCCGGGCACAAGCTGAACGCGCCCAAGGGCGTGGGCGCGCTCTTCGTGCGGCGCGGCGCGAACCTGCCTCCCCTGCTCTTCGGCGGCGGACAGGAGAGCGGCCTGCGTCCCGGCACGGAAAACACGGCCTTCTGCGTTGGGCTTGGAGCGGCCTGCGCCCTCGCCGGACGAAAACTGGAAGAGGAAATGGCCCGCCGGCGCAAGCTGGGAGACATCCTGCTCGACGGCCTGCGCCACCTGGGGACGGATTTCATGGTCTTTTCCGAGGGCACGCGCCGATTGCCGAACACCCTTCTCGCGGGTTTCCGGGGCCTGGAAGCAGGACGCATCGTGGAAGGCCTGGCGCTGCGGGACGTCGGCGTTTCCGCCGGAGCCGCCTGCCACGGACCGGGCGCGAGTGGGGGAAGCTCCGAAGGACGGATTTCACACGTGCTCGAAGCCATGCGCGCCCCGCAGGAATACGCCCTGGGCTCGGTGCGTTTTTCCTGGGGGCTGGGAACGGCCCCGGACGACGTGCTGGAACTGGTGGAACGCCTGGGCCGGGTGCTGGCGGAGCTGCGCCGGGACTGAGCGTCAGCGGAAGCTGATCACCGTGATCCGGTCGATGCCCGCCATGACCAGCGCATCGAAAACCAGCGCCGCGACCACGACTCCGCTCCAAAAGATGCGCCGCGCGCCCGCGGACAGATCAGCCGCACGCTCGCGCACGAGCAAAAAGGCGTTGGCCGCGACGTAGCATTCCACGGCAAAGGGCGGAAAGCCCAGAAAGCCGAGCACGGGCATTTCGAAAATCTTGGCGTCGCCCACAAAGGGCACCGTATAGATCCACTTGGCCCCGGCCTGGAAATTCCACAACTCCCAAAGCCCCCCGCAGACCAGCCCGGCCGCGAGCAGAAGCAGGAATCGGCGCGGCGCGCCCTGCTCCCAGTCGCCGAGCAGCGAACGGCCCCCGTTGCCGTGGACCCACGGCTCCAGCAGCGGCACCAGCGCGCCCCAGATCAGGGGAAAGAAATAGCGCGGCAAGAGCAGCGGCAGGAGCAGGAAGACCGCCCCGGTAAAGGCCAGGGGCAGGTGCAGGCGGCGGGCCTCCTTGAGCGGCGGGCAGGCGGCCCTGGCGAAAAGCCCGAAGAATTCCAACAGCCGCGCCGTGGCGAAAAGACCGGGCAGCACCGTGGCGAAGGACAGGACATACCCTGCCCAACGTTCCGGGGCGTCGGCGGGCAGATTCACATACTGCCAGTTGCCGAGCCGAAAATTGACCGCCTCGAAAAACAGCCAGAGCGTCACGGACAGGGGCAGAAGCAGCAGCCAGTCGCGCGGGTGGTCGTAGAGGTCGGACCCGGCTCCGCGCAGGGCCAGCAGCGACTCCACCGCGAAGATGTACGGCCACCAGGCGAAGCAATAATACCAGGATACGAAAGGTTCCAGCCCCAGGGCCAGCCCGGCTCCCGCCGCCAGGAAAACGAGGACGGACAGGCCCAGGACCACGGCGGGCAGGCGTACGCGCATCAATCAATCCTCGTTTCCGTGTTCCGCGCCTGCGCGAGGCCCCCAGGCCTCGGAATATTCGGGCCAGCCCGCAAGCAGCGCCCGCTGCACGGCCGGAGGCACCAGCAAGGAAAGATCGCGCCCCTGCCGCCAGCGCTCACGGATGTCCCTCGCCTTGATGTCCAGGCGGGGAATGTCCAGACAGAGCAGCCGCGCGCCCGAGGCGAACCGCCAGGACGGCTCCGGCCCGCTGTTGAGCTGTTCCGCATCGGGCCAGCGCTCGGCCACAAGATCGGCCACGGCTTCGAACCCCTGGCTGTCGCGCCCGCCGCCCCGGCTGACGCAGACCAGGCTCGCGAGCGAGGGAATCCGCAGGCCGTTCCGCCAGGTCGGAATCTCTAGGAGCGTGCCCGCTCCGAGGATGAAGTAGAGTTCCTCCGGCGGGCTGGCATAGCAGGTCAGGGTATCGCAGGTGTAGGACGGTCCACGGCGCTCGCCCTCGATGGGGCTGGCGTGCAGGCCGTGGAGCCCCTCGACAGCCAGCTCGCAAAGACCCAGCCGCAGGTCGAAGGGCAACATCCCGTCCGCGGGCTTGTGCGGCGGCACGGAAGCGGGCACGAGGTCCACGCGCTCCAGATTGAGCCGCTCAAGCACTTCCACGGCCATGCGCACATGCCCCGAGTGCACCGGGTTGAAACTGCCTCCGAGTATGCCGACGCCCTGCTTCGGTGTCATCCTGTCGCCTCCCTGTCCGGGCCTTTGCCGTTGCGGCCCGGCGTCGAAAGACGATCATACCCTGCCCGGCGTCCCGCTTCAACCGTCCAGGGGCAAATTATGCGCCCGCAGCAAAACTCGCTTAAAAATCGGCCCTGGTCAGCTCGTCCATGCCCGCGTCGCCCCGGACCATGCGCTTCTCCAGACAGGCCTGCCGGACCTTTTTGACCAGCACCTCCGTGGGGCAGGGCTTGATCAGATAATCGAAAGCGCCCCGGCTCATCATCTCCATGGCGTCGTCCACCGAGGCATGTCCGGACAGCACCACCACCTGGACATCCGCGCCCAGGGCGAGAATTTCCGCAAAGGTGGCCCTGCCGTCCATGTCCGGCATCTTCATGTCCAGCAGCAGGACGTCGAACTCGCTCTCCCGCAGCGCCTCCAGGGCCTGCCGTCCTCCGGAAACCCCCAGGGCGTGCATTCCCTGGGCCGTGAGCAGGCGAACCATGTTCTCGCGATAGCGGTCCTCGTCGTCCACGATCAGCACTCTGGTCCGGGAATCCATGACTACTCCTCCGTTTGGTTCAGGGAAGGCAGGCGCACGATGAATTCGGCCCCCTTGCCGCGTTCGCTCTCCACGTCGATGCTGCCGCCGAGTTCGTTGACGATGCGCAAGCAGATGGAAAGGCCCAGTCCCGTTCCCTTGCCGGGATCCTTGGTGGTGAAGAAGGGGTTGAATATCTTTTCCAGGTGCTCCCTGGCGATGCCGGGGCCCGTGTCCCGGAAGCGCAGAACCGCCTCGGTCCGGCCGTCCCGGCGGACCGTGGACGTGGTGATGACGATCCTGCCGTCCCGGCCCATGGCCTGGGCCGCGTTGTTCAGCAGGTTCAGGATCACCTGGCGGAGCAGGGGCGGGTCCGTGCGGATGCAGGGAGCCGGTTCCGCGTAGCGCCGTTCGATGAAGATGTTCTTGTTGCGGATTTCCAGTTCCACCAGACGCACCATGTCGTCGATGAGCCTGTTCAGATCCGTTTCCTGGACCACGGCCTCGCGGCGGCGCGCGAAGTCGAGCATACCGTGGGTGATATTGCCGCAGCGCTCCACCTGCCGGGCGATTTCTCCGAGGCACTCCTGAAACTCGGCGAGGTCGTCCGGGCTCTCGAACCGCGCACGCGGCAGCAGCATGTCCATCAACTCCACCTCCTGGGTGATCACGGCCAGGGGGTTGTTGATCTCATGGGCCACCCCTGCGGAAAGCTCGCCCAGGGCCGAGAGCTTCTGGGACTGGATGAGCTGCTCGCTGAGGGTTTGGATTTCCTTTTCGCGGCCCACGAGGTTGCGCCAGAGGCGAAAGCCGAGCAAGGCCAGGGCCAGGGCGCAGACGCCCGCTATGGCCTCCCCGCCCCGCCCGCCCACGCGCAGGGCTGCGAGCGTGCCCAGGAGCACCGCCGGGGGCGCGACGTAGCGTTCCACGAAAAGCAGACGCCGAAGCGACTGCGCCCGCCCGAATTCAAGCCGTACAGCCTGCATGGCCTACCTGCCCCGGTTGAGCTTGGTGCGCTCGTAGGCCTTGAGGATGCGTTCCAGAAGGTCTTCGATCTTGAACGGCTTGAGCACGTAGTCGTAGGCGCCGAGGCTGATGCCCTGGATGCCGGACTTCACGGAGCCGTGGCCCGTGAGCATGATCACCTCCACCTGCGGGCAGCGCTTCTTGATCTCCTTGAGCGTTTCCAGCCCGTCCATGCCGGGCATCTTCACGTCCAGGACGATCACGTCCACGGGATTCTCGCGCAGATATTCCAGGGCCTCCTGCCCGCTCGTGACCCCGTCCACGTCAAGATTGCGCATCACGAAACGCTTCACGAAGAGCTTCACGAAATCGCGCTCGTCGTCGACGACCAATACCTTGACCTTGTTCATACATACCCGCCTTGTTTGCCCCGTGTGCTACCTGGCCGGAAGGTGGACCGTGAACACGGCTCCCTGCTCCGGCCCGCTCTCGGCAACGATCCGGCCTCCCAGCCGCTCGATGATGCCGTAGCTGATGGAAAGCCCCAGCCCCGTTCCCTCGCCCACCTTTTTCGTGGAAAAGAACGGATCGAAAATCTTGTCCAGTACGCCGGGAGGTATGCCCGGTCCGGTATCGCGGATGGTGAAGCCCACTTCGCGCTCGCCCCGGAAGGTCGAAACAGTGATGATCCCATCCTTGTCCACGGCGTCGATGGCGTTTTCCAGAAGATTGAGGACGACCTGCTGAATCTGGGTCGCGTCCGTGCTGATCAGCGGCAGGTCGGGCTCGAATTTCCGCTCGATGACGATGTTGCGGTGCATGGCCTCGTTGGCCAGGAAGGAAATGGTCCCCTCCAGCAGGGAGCCGAGGTCCACGTTTTCCTGGATCGGCTCCATGCGCCGGGCGAAACCGAGCATCCTGTGCGTCACGGCCTTGGCCCGCTCCACATGCCGGTCGATGTCCCGCGCCGCTTCCTCGATTTCCTCGAAGTGGCGCAAGGAAGAGGGATCCTCGTCCGTGAGCAGGTCGGTTATCCAGCCCGCTGCCTCGCGGATCAGGGTCAGGGGGTTGTTGACCTCGTGGGCCACGCCCGCCGCCATCTTGCCCAGGGCGGCCAGCTTGCCCGACTGCATCAGGTTCGCGTCCACCGCGGCCTTTTCTCGATCCGTGCGCTCCAGCTTGGCGACGATGGCCCGCGTGGTCAGCAGCGCGCCCGTAAAGATGATCAGCGCGCCGCCGAGCACAAGGCTGAGGGCCGCGGACTTGACCGTGAGCAGCGGCGACATCTCCTCGCCGGGATCCTCGGTGATGACCAGCTTCCAGCCCAGGGTCCGCAGGGGCACGACCCCGACGAGCACCTTGCGCTCCCGGTCCGGCAGGTTCAGCACGCTCAGATCCTTGACCTCGGACACGGGCAGCACGCAGCGGCCCAGCACGGGCTCGCCGAACCGCGACGGAGTCTGGAGCACGCCCTCGCCGTTGACGAGAAAGGCGTCTCCGCGCCGGCCCACCTGGACGTTCTGCACCAGGGAGTTGAAGACTTCGGAATCGATGGTGGCGCGCAGAATCCAGGTCTTGCCCGCCTCGCGCCGCAACACCGCGATGATGAAATGCGGAAAATTGCGAAAGCCCATGAACACGTCCGAGACATAGACCCCCTTGAGCATGACCTGCTGGAACCAATCCTCGGAGGAATAGTTCACGTCGCGCAGCTTGAAAGGCCCGGCGTACGCCGCGTGCCTGCCGTCCTGGCCGATGACGCCGAGATCGATGAAGGAGTTGGACCCGGCCTGGATCGTCTCGAACAGCGCCGTGAGAAATGCCTGGTCGCCCATCTCGGCCAGCGTGTGCGTGTTGGCCAGGTTGCGGACCTGGGCGATGCGCTCGCGCAGGAACATGTCGATGGCGTAGCGCTTGTTCTCGACCATGATCCGCAGGTTGGCCGTGACCTTGTCCTCGTAGGTGCGGCTGAACTGGCCGTTGATGAAATAGCCCAGCGCCACGAGGGGAATGAGCGAGAAGCAGAGGATCACGCCCATGAATTTCCAACGCAGAATGCCGTAGCCCCTGGCGTCCATGCTCAGTCCTCCTTTCCCCGTCCGTTGTTCGGGCGCGGCGCGGGGCGCGGCACTCCCGCTGCGCGCGCCGCGATTCCAGCGAGATCGCGGCGCATTTCCGCCCCTGCCCGCGCGGCTTCGTCCGGGTCGCCCATGATCATGTCGAGCTGGCGGGTGTGGACCACCAGATACCCCACGACCCGCAGCAATCGGGAAAGACGGAGCTTGTCCGCGCCTTCGATGTGGGCGTAGAGCGCGTCTTCCTTGATTTCCACGATGAATCCGCGCTCTTCGAGAATGTCGCCCACGAGCCGGGCGCGGCGGGCGCGGCGCGTCAGGTCCGCTGCGCCGCCCTTGAACCGGAATATGGCGTAGTTTTCTTCGGCGTCGTCGCTCAGCAGCGCCTCCACCGTGCAGAAATGAAACCCGTAACGGGCCTGGAGCGAACAGAATTCACGGGACACGAGAAAATAGTTGCGCACGGCGTAGGGAGAGGGAGCGCCCTCCGCCAGGGCGGGGTCCGAGGCGGAACGAACCATGACCGAAAGCAGCCCTCCGGCGTTGACCGCGGGCGGGCCGCGCCACTCCACGGCCTGCATGCCGTCCCAGAGCGCGAGCATTGGTTCGCTGCGGACCTCGGAAATGTCCACGGTACGGGCTTTGCGCCCTTCGAAGCGCAACGGGGCAAGTCCGTCCTCCAGGTCCACGACCCAATATTGCAGCGGCACTCCGTCGATGAGACGGCGGCTGGCCCCCTTTTCCAGGCCGGCTTCGGGCTCGCGCCCGAACATCTCGCGCACGCCCATTTCATGGCAATAGCGGATCACGTCGTGCAGGGTCCGGCAGTTCGCGGGAGCAAAAGAGGAGGATTGCGGGTCCGTGAGATGCAGCGGGGCCAGCCGGTCCAGCACCCCCACGAGGCTTCGGTGCACGGCGCTGCCCTGCATCAGGCTCCGTTCCGGGGAACGCCGGATCAGGGCGCGGACCCGGCCCGAATAGACCGTGCGGCGGTCCGCATCCACGGTGACTTCCCCGCTCCCCTCCAGCGCCGCCAGGGCGCCCTCGAGAGAAAAAAGCGCGGGCACGCCGTATTCGCGGGCCACGCTGGCGAGGTGTCCGGCCGTGGCCCCGTGTTCCGTGACCACCGCGCAGGCGCGGGAAAGCAGCGGAGCCCAGCGCGGCAGGGCGTTGACCGCCACGAGCACGGCTCGATCGGGAAAACGCAGCGCGTCCGCATCGCTGCGTACGGGCACCACGGGTCCGGCGGCAGCGCCCGGAGAGGCCGTGACCCCGCCGGAAAGCAACGGGGTCGGCAGAGACGCCCGCAACGACGCCTCCCCCGAGGCCGATTCGTCCATGGCTTCGCCGCTTTCCGCTCCGGGAACGGGGAAATGCAGGTCGCGGCACTGGAGCAAAACAATGGCCCGATCCTCGCGCACAGCCCATTCCACGTCCTGCGGCGCGCCGAAAACCCGCTCCAGCAGGAGACCTATGCCGGCCAAAGCCGCGGCCAGCTCGTCGCTCACGGCCGGAACCTCTTGCTCCGCACGGGGAAGATTCACAAGCAGCGTGCCCTCTTCCGGGTCGCAGACCGCCTTGCGCCTCTTGCGCGCGACCTCGCGGTGCAAGACCTTCCGCCCCTTGCGGGATATCACGAATCGGTCGCAGTCCGCGCTGCCGTCCACGATGGCCTTGGGCAGGCCGGGCATGGCCGCCAGGTGCAGGACGTCCGATTCCCCGTCCAGGGGGTCGCGCGTGTAGAGCACGCCCCCGGCAGCTGCGGAAACCATCTCCATGCAGCCCACGCACATTTCCACGTCCGAGTCGCGGATGCCCCGGTTGAGGCGGTAAGCCATGGCCGACGCGCCGTATTTGCTGGCGACCACGGTCTTGTAGGCCTCGAAGAAATGTTCCGGAGCGACGTTCAGCTCGCTGTGATACTGCCCGGCAAAGGAGGCGCCCGGAGCGTCTTCCCCCAGGGCCGAAGAACGAACGGCCAGACGCAGCGGCTCCACCTGGGTGGACTGCATCCGCGTCAGGGCGGTCTCTGCATCGCGTTGCAGCCCCGGCGGAATCTCCGCAGCCAGGATCAGCGTACGGATCTCGGAACTGAGCGCATACAGCCCGGCCATGTCGTCTCCCGCCCCGATCTGAATGCGTCGATCGATCTCGTCCTGAAGTCCGCCGTGGGCCAGAAAACGGCGGCAGGCCGAGGCAGTGACCGCGAACCCGGCGGGAATGCGCAGACCGAGGCTGCGGCGGGCTTCTCCCAGGCGGGCGAGCTTGTCCCCGGTTTCCGGGGCATGGCTTCTGTCCAGGGAGTCCAAGGGCAGCACGTTGTCGCCGCGTTCCACCGCGGGCCTGCGCGAGAGGCTCTCCCCGACAGCGGCCCGCACGGCGTCCAAGGCTTCCTGCAGGCCGGAATGCGCTCCGGGGGCCATGCGCTCAAGCTGGCGGACCATCTGGAACCCCGCGGCTAGGCAGCGCAGGCTGAGCGCCCGGATGCGGGGCATTCCGTAGGGCTTGGCGCTCCGGAGCATTTCCTCCAGATCCGCCAGGGCGGCGAGGGCTTCGTGATTGGACTTGACCAGCAGCCGGAAACTGCGGCAGCGCTCGCGGTACTCGCGGCGCAGTTCCTCGGCCCGGCTGCCCTGGCCTTGCCAGCCGCCGCGCCCGCCCGCAGAGCGAAAGAAATTGCGTATGGCCAGCAACGCGGAACCCATCCGGCACCTTCCTGTCCCCGCACGCTATGCAGTTGCGGCGGCGTCCTGAATTTTGGCGAAAAGTTCGTCAAAAGCCACGGGCTTGATCATGTAATCGAACGCTCCGAGCTGCATGCCCGTATAGGCCGATTGCGCGTCCGCATGCCCCGTGAGCAGGATGACCTCGGTCCGCGGCAGTTGGGCCTTGATGCGGCGCAACGTCTCGATGCCGTCCAGACCGGGCATGCGCACGTCCAGCACGACCACGTCGAAGACGTGCTCGGCGAGCAATCGCAGGGCCTGCTCGCCGCTTTCCGCCGTGGTCACGTCCACGTTGCGGCGGGCCATGCGCTTGCTCACCAGCGTGAGAAACTCGGACTCGTCGTCCACGAGCAACATGCTGATCTTCTTCACCGTTCATCTCCCCCCGCAAACGGGTTACGCAGCCGTCAGCATTTCCTTGACCTGCATGAGCACAGGCAGGACCGACCAGAAAATCATCAGGAACAACCCCAGTGTGGCCAGGAGCGCCAGGACCGCCTGCCACCAGCGCAGGCCGCAGGCCTTTGTCAGGCCAAACATGACCAGAAGAGCTCGAATCGGTTCGGTGATCACCTGCATCGCAGGAATCCAGGACAGGGGCATGACCGTGCCCGAAGCAAAGGCGTAGATGGACACGAGACGCCGCAAGGCCACGCGGCGGCCGAAAAACAGAGTCAGGACCAACATGTTCAGCGCGGCGAGCAGCGCCGGCAGAAGCAGGCAGTTGATCATCAGAATGCCCGCCATGGCCAGCTTGTGGCTGTAGAAGTAGGTCATGCTGACCATGGTATAAAACAGCGAGGCATACGCGAGATACTTCAGAGAATTACGATAGTTCTCATGCGTATCTTCCAGCCTGGAGAAAAACAGCCTGGGAGCACGCATCATTTCGGTCATGGTCCCGAAGAACTTCGACGTGTCCACGGTCTGCGGCGCATCCGCCTCCAGCGAGGCCCCGCTGTCCGGGCCGCATTGCAAAATCGCGCTTTCCTTGGCCATGCCTTTATCCTCCAAAGATTTTCGACCCCTCGACCACTCCCAGCAAAAGCATCAGCACGGTGAGCACGAAGAAAAACGCGCGCTCGGTCTGCCTGGAAAAATATATTCTGCCGTTCTCGTAGTGCAGCCGCTTGACGCGTTCGGGCTTTGCTTCCGTCGACACATCCTCGATCCGGCGACTTTCGTTCTCTTGCATCTCGATTCCTCCCCGTGGTTGCAGCGGGCTTGAACCCGGCGACCCGCAAAGGGCCGCCGGGGTTGTTTCAGCAGGGTCAGAAGCCTGGCAGGCCGCCAAACCCCCGTGTCGCCCAGTAGACCGCCGTCATTCCGATCAGCACGATGTTGGCGATGAACCACATCGGTATGCCGACCCGCAGGTAGTCCTTGGGCTCCAGATAACCGGAGGCGTACACGATGGCGTTCGGCGGGGTGCCGATGATCAGGCAGTACGCGAAGGACGAGGCGATTGCCGTGGACATGGCCATGAACGGGAGGTACGTCGTGCCGGGATGCACGATGCCCGCCATGTTCAGCGTGATGGGTCCGACTGCGGCCGCTGCCGGGCCGTCCGCCATAAGGTTCGTGAGCACCGCGGTCAGGCCGTTCGACGTGAGCATCAGCGGCAGCCCCTGGTCCATGCCCAAGGGAGCCATGAATTCGACCACGGTCTTGGCCATCCAGTACGCGGCGCCGGTCTTGTCCAGCACGCGGCCGAAGATGATCGCGCCGGCATACAGCCAGACCACGCCCCAATCGACCTTCTCCTGATAGTCGCGCCAGTTGACCACGCCCGCCAGCAGGTAGGCCACCGCACCGGCCACCGCGATGACGCCGATGCCCAGACGCACGGGGTAGATGCCCATCTGGAAGAACGCCTTTTCCGTGAACCAGCCCCAGACCATGACGATGAAGATCACCAGTGCCCAGATCTGATGCTTGTTCCAGCTGCCCATCTTGCCGATCTCGCTCTCCAGGTGCTTCATGGCCGGAGCAAGCGAGGTGATTCTCGGCTTGAAGCGCCAGTTGACCATGACCCAGGTGATGGGGATCATGATCAAGAGGAACGGGAAGCAGTAGGTGACCCACTGGAAGTAGCCGATATCGAATCCGAACATGTCGGTCAGGTAGGTCATCATGATGACGTTGCGGGCGCCGCCGGAAGGAGCGCCGGGACCGCCGATGTTGCAGGCCATGGCGATGGCGATCATCAGCATCTTGGCCAGTTCGGGGTCTTCCTTGATGTCGTCGGTAAGGCTGTTCTGATAGAGCAGCATGCCGATGGGCAGGAACATGGCCGCCAGGGCGTGGTCCGAGATGAACGCGGCCAGGGGCGTGATGATCAGGAAGAAGATCAGCGTGATCCAACGCACGTTGGGCACGGCGAGCTTCTTGAACATCATCAGGCACACGCGCTTGTCCACGCCTGTCTTGACGAATGCCGCCGCGAACATGAGCGAGCCCATGATGAACCAGCAGGCGTCGTCCCAATATAATCCGGCGACTTCACGACGCGAGACCACGCCCGTGAAGACCAGGATCAAACCGATGCAGAAGGCCACGCCCGGCAGGGGCATGCATTCCGTGACGAAACAGAAGACCACGAACACGACCATGGCCATGGCGACCTTGATCTGCCAACTGCCCTTGTCGGCCTTGGCGCGATCCTTCTCCGAGAGCTCGTCGTAGTTCAACCGGTGCATGCGCACGTCGAACGCCGCCTGGAGCGTCGCGCGGTACTGTTCTTCGGTCAGATTCTGATCGACATATTCCATGGCCCGCTTCAGGTTGGCGCCGTCAACGGGGATCTTGTACTGCTTGCACCACTTGGCGTCGCGCTTGAGGAAACGCTTCTTGGAAAGCGCGCCCATGCGCATGTTCTGTTCCATCATCTGGCACGTGGCCAGCTGCCACTGATCCAGATTGGACGGCTTTTCCTGGAACAATTCCTGCGCCAGGAAAGAGACGACCGCTGCGGGGCCGACCTGATACTGCGTGCCGACCTTCTGCATGCTCTTCGGGGTGGGCAGCGCCAGGATGACCGCAAACAGGACCACCGGAATAACCAAGAGCTTCCAGTTGACGTACTTGTCATACCCGGTAGCTTTTCTCTTCGTAGCTTCAGCCATTTCACACCTCTTTCTTAGGTTTGATGCCCCTCGCGGGCCGCGCGGATCGTCAGTTCGCGATGATGCGGCCTATTTCGAAGAACATCTCCTGCTCCCGGACCACGCCGACGACCTTGCCGCCGCGGGCCACGGCCAGACGCCGGGCGCGCTGCGAGAACATGGTCTCGGCGATTTCCATGAGGTTCGCGGTCGCGTCGATCACGGGCGGGCAGTCGGACATGATGTCCGCAACCTTCTTGTCCGCGATTTCCTGGATCCGCGAGGTGAAGAGCCCCTGCCAGAACATGGTCGAATACTGCAGGCTGTCCGCCATGGACGGCTTGGGCACGCTCAGGTAGGCGGGCCGCGCAGCCGCGATCAGATCCATGGGGCTGAGGATGCCCGTGAGGTCGCCGGTCTTGTCGAAAACAAGGATGGAGCGGTGGCCGGTGTCCATAAGTCGGTCGGTGGACACGAGCTGCGTTCCGAGTTCCTTGAGCTTGACGATGGCCGAACGCACGGTTTCGTCCTCGGTGATGGTGGCGTAGTTGGTCAGCGGAATCATGATTTCCTCCGCCAACCGCTCTCGGTAGGGTTCCTGCTTGGCCGCGGCCACCGCGTCCCGGATCTTCGCCGAGAGCAGGTCCACGTCGCAGGGCTTGTTCAGGTAATCCGTCGCGCCGGAGTCGAGAGCCTCCTTGGCGCTGGGAAGCGCGCCGTGTCCCGTGAGCATGATCACGGGAACGTCGGCATCGATTTCCTTGATCTTTTTCAAGGTTTCGTGCCCGTCCATCCCTTCCATCTTCACGTCGAGGATGACCACGTCGGGCTTTTCGCTCATCTTGACCAGGGCTTCCTCGCCGCTGGCCGCCATGACGGTCTCGTACCCCTTGCGTTCCAGAATCTTGGCCGTGGTGGTGCGAAAACGTTCCTCGTCATCAACCATCAATACTTTTATATTGATTGACATCAGTACCTCCTTTTGGGCGTCAATCACCTCTGACGACATTCCGACTCCTGGCTAAGTGTATTTTTTCCTCGAGCTTCTTCCTCCTTTCAAACGCCTCTTCCGACTTGCTCAACAGGCTCTTCATGCTCACAGGCTTGATCAGATAGTCTGCCGCGCCGAGCTGGATGCCTTCCACCGCGGATTCCAGGGCGGCGTGCCCCGTAAGCATGATCACTTCAATCATGGGGTCTATTTTCTTGATTTCCGTCAGCACCTTGAGTCCGCCCATTCCCGGCATCTTGATGTCGAGAAAGACGACGTGCACCGTTTCGGACTCCAGAAGCCGAAGCGCTTCCTCGCCGCTGGACGCGGTGAGCACGTCGATGCCGATCTTGGAGAACAGCTTTTTGGTCGTGTAGAGGAGACGTTCCTCGTCATCCACAATCATGATTCTCATAGCGACTCTTGTTGTTGCTGCCTTTGGGCTGACGCCTCTGCCGGGGATCACCCTTTGCCGCTCGCCTTTCGCAATTCTCGCAAACCCGCACGGCGACCGCCTCGATGCACAGAGACAAAGCAAGCCATGTGCCATGATTTTTCTTATACATTTTAAGTGTTTATTCGCGCAATCGTGCAAAAACGCCATGCCCGACATACAGGCCGATCGTGCGGACGGTTTTCGCAGCTCTCGTGCAGGCGGGAGAGTGGGCGCAAAAAAGCCCGCCGGAACGCGACTGGTTCCGACGGGCCGGGAGGGGGCCGAATACTGCAAAAAACGTTATTTCGTTGGCCTGGGCAGACGTACCGTAAAGGTCGTTCCGACGCCCTTGGTGCTCCGCACGTCCATCTGCCCGCCCATGCGGTCCACGATGCCGTGGCAGACCGAAAGCCCCAGCCCGGTGCCCTTGCCCACGGGCTTGGTCGTGAAGAACGGGGTAAAGATGCGTTCCATGTTTTCCGGGTTGATGCCGGAGCCGTTGTCCCGAACGTCGATGCCGACCATGCCGTCCTCGCCGAGACTGCAAGACACGGTCACCAATCCGCCGCCTTCCGGATGCCGCTCCTCCACGGCGTGCAGGGCGTTGTTCAGCAGATTGAGCAACACCTGCTGCACCTGGCCGGGATCGGCCCGAACGAAAAGAGGACGATCCAGCGGCTCCAGTTCGAGGCGGATTCCGTTTACCGCGGCTTTTTCCTCGATCATGCCCACGATTTCCGGCAGGAAGGAACGGACGTCCATATCCTGCACCACGGATTCCCCCTGGCGGCCGAACTTGAGGATCGCTTGCGTGATCTTTGCGCAACGGCTGATCTGAATGCGCAATTGCTCCAAGGAGGTGCGCAATTCTTTGCTCTCCTCGCCCTCTTTGAGGTCATTCTTTTCGACCATGTCGTTCATGACCATTTCCATATAGGAAAGATCGCTCTTCATGACCTGCAAAGGGTTGTTGATTTCATGGGCGATGCCCGTGGTCATCTCTCCCAATTCCGCAAGCCGTGCCGCTCGGTAGAGATGATTGCGAAGGGTTTCCTTCTCGAGGAATACGCGACTGAGCGCGTGCTCGATGTGGGTGCTGAGCATGAAGGCGAGCGCGGCGATGAGCAGGCCGCCGAACAACAGGATGGCCGCGATCCAGCTCGCCGCCTCCTGAAGCCCGGCAAAGGCGTCGTCCTTCTCCTGTCGGACCACGAGCAGCCATTTGCCGTCGTTGATCCAGGATGTGCAATACAGATATTCCTTGCCGTCGGCATCTTCGGCCGCATAGACGTGCACCGCCCGCTTCGGCAGCGCTCCCAGCTTCGGCAGGTCGGATTGGGACAAAAGCGGGGCCTTGGAACGCGGCTCGGTCTGATAGCGGCCCTCCGCGTCGAGCACCCAGGCCTCGCCCGTGACGCCCAAACGGATGCCCTCCACCAAACCGCTGAAGCGATGCGGATCCATCGTGGCCCGCAACACGATCCGTCCTGCGGCCTCCTGGCGCGAAATTGCAATGACGAAATGCGGCTCGTTGCGATATCCCAGGAAAACGTCGCTGACGTGGTATCCTTTTTCCAGGGTGGCCGTGTACCAGGGAGCCTTGGAATAATCCTTGCCCAACAGGTCGTACGGTCCGGCATACGCCTGCTGCACGCCGTTCGGCGCGATAAAGCCGAGATCGACGAAGGCGGGACAGCTCCGGCGCAGATGCCGCAAGCGGTTTTCCAGGTCGGACTGGTTTTCGAGTCCACGCCCTCCATCGGTATCGAGCAGCATTTCAAGATCGGCCCGACGTTCTTCGAGATAGGAGTCGATCATGCGGCCATGATCCTCGACGATGCGGCGCATGGCTCCCACGGTGGAACTCTTGACCGAATTGACGAAGGCGGCCTGCCCGACCAGCAACACGAACAGAAACGGCACCACCGGGGCGATGACCATCACCGCCAGCAGCCGCTTGCGGATTCCGCGAAACGGATTGCCCTCCCCCGTGGAGTCCTGCCCCCCTTTTCGTTGATCCTTTCCTTTGTCCTTGACCATGGCTTCCGTCCTTTCCTGGTCCGCCGCCGCAATCGCGGCGCATGCGGCTTTTTACCGATGCTGCCCAGCTTCCGCCCCATCGGCAAAGGCTTTCCGCTTCCGCACGAAATTCCGCGCAACAATCGCCATTTCCGCAAAAGAAATATAGCAACGGCCATGCCATTGCGTTTAATCATTGACGCCCTATTGCCGGATAGCTAATGCGATTCGGTATGTCCTTTCATAATGGCTTCCTAATGCTCTTTTTGGCGTGACCGCCGCAGGCTTGCGAGACACTTCCCGGAGGCAGAGACTGATGTTCAGGAACGCGGACCCCGACGCCCCCCGACGAGAACGCTCCTTTGTCCGATTCTTCCACTCGCTGGACCTCAAAGCCAAACTGATGGTCACGGTGATTCCCTGCCTGGTGATCATCCTGATGACCACCGGCTACGTAACCTACCGACTTTCAACAGACTATATGGATATCGCCCTGGAGCGCAACGTGCGCATCCGGGATCTGGCCCAGGCCAACGCCGTGGAACGCTTTCTGGACCAGTGCCGCCGCGACCTGCTCATGGCCTCGCGCCAGCCCCTGGACGAGGCGGCCATGCTCAAGACGCTCGAAGACCTGAGAGAATCCGGCGGCATCCAATATTCCGAATTCGCGTATCTTTCCCCGGATGGAGACGACCATATCCTGCTCGTGGTCAATGACGGACGGACATACAGCGTGCCCGGATCGAGCATCAACCACATCCGGCCCAACCCGTTGCTGCATCTCGACCGGCTGCCCCGGCTTTCCCCCGGGGAAGTCCATCCCTCGGACATTCTGGACATGGAGTATCCCTTCCCCACGGAGCAGAACGCCAATCACCGCATCGCGGAAAAGATCATCCGTTTCGTGACCCCCTACACCGCGCCCGGCAAGACCGCTCCGGGCTTCCTTTCCCTGGCCGTGCGCGCCTCGGAGCTGCGGAACATCCTATCGCTCTACAACTCCCGCCAATCCCCGCTCTGGGGATATCCCCGGTCCGACGAGGTGCGCTTCAGCTTCCTCTTCGACAACCAGGGCTGGATTCTCTTCCAGTCCGGCGACATGGACCATCCCGAAGCCGATTTGACCACGTTCCTGGCCCGCTCCGGCTACAAGGGCACGCTGGGCCGGCCCGACCTGGCCTGCGCCTTCCGGCCGAGCACCGCCCATGGCGACTATTGGGAAATGGTCGCCGAGGGCGCGGAAGGCCGCGCGGGCATCGCCAAGCTGCGCGACGACGGGCACAACTCGGCAAAAGTCGCCAACTATTATCTTTCCTGGGCTCCGGTGAGATTCAAGCTTTCCCCGGACGCCCCTCCCATCGTCTATGCCGGTGCCGCCTACGTGGACCGGAGCCAGCTCGCCGTGACCGCGGGATACAAATATCTCGACGTCATGCTCGTCATCACCCTGGGCAGCATCCTGCTGCTTTCCCTGCTCGTCTATGCCATGAGCCGACTGGCCATGGGCCCCATCTTCCGGCTGACCCGCGCGGTTTCCGGAATGCAGGCCACAGGCAGGCTCCAGCGCCTTGAACTTCCCAAATCCGGCTACGAGACCGCGCGCCTCCAGGCCGCCATCAACGGCATGATCGACCGCATGCGCGACCAGATGGAGCAGATCCGGCAAAAGGACGAGACCATCGAGCACGTCAACCTCAAGGAACGCGCCCGGCTGGAAGGCGATCTCGCCATGCTGGAGGAAGTGCTGCAAGGAGACATGCCCGAAATCGTTGGAGTCGGACCGCGCATGGCCCTGTTCAAGGGCGACATCGCCAAGGCCGCGCAGGTGGACGTGGACGTGCTGATCATGGGCGAGACGGGCACGGGCAAGCAGCTCGTGGCCGAGGCCATACACAGCCACAGCAGGCGCGCGGACGCCACCTTCATCTCGCTGAACTGCGGCGCGCTCGACGAGAACCTGCTCCTCGACGCCCTTTTCGGCCATGTGAAAGGCGCGTTCAGCGAGGCCAAGTCCGACCGCAAAGGAGCCTTTCTGGAAGCCGACGGCGGCACGCTCTTCCTGGACGAAATCCAGTCCGCGTCCGCCAAGGTCCAGCAGGCCCTGCTCCGGGCCATCGCCATGCGCAAGATCAAGCCGCTGGGACAGGATACGGAAATCGACGTGAACGTGCGCCTGATCTGCGCCACCAACGCCGATCTCAATGAAATGATCGAGGAAGGACTGTTCCGCGAAGATCTGTACTATCGCCTCAAAGTCCTGGCCATTCAGACACCGGCCCTGCGCGAACACCCGGAGAGCATCCCCGCCTTGGCGCTGCACTACCTGCGGCAGGCCGAGCAGCTCGTGAACCGCGAGGGACTGAGCCTGAGCAAGGGCGCGCTGCGCAAGATGACGGGCTATCACTGGCCCGGAAACATCCGCGAGCTGATCAACAGCATCACCCGCGCCGCGGTCATGGCAGAGTCCGATGTGATCCAGGCGGACGAGATCCGGCTGGAAATCGAGGGCTTGAGCTACGTCTCCCCTCTGGATCAGAGCGTGTCCAAAGATGCGCTTCCTTCCACGGGCGAGGAGCCGATGCTTGCCGAGGAGGATCGCGAGACGCCCGACGAGCCGGACTACGCCGCAGCCGAGCCCAAACACAGGGAGCCGGCCGGACGCTCTGCGCCAGCGGAACAGGAAAGAAGCGGAACGCCCCAGTCGCAGCCGGAATTGAACCGCCGGCAAAGACGCGCCCTGCCCCTGATCCGCAAGCGCGGAACCATCACGCGCGGAGACTATCAGGATATCGTGGGCGGCAAGCTGGCCTCGCGGACGGCCATCTACGACCTTCAGGATCTCGTGAAGAAAGGGGTGCTCATCAAGGAAGGACGCGGTCCGGCCACCAAGTATGTAATCAACCCCAAGGCGCGGCTTCTGGCGGGCTGAATCCGTTCTCCCGCTCCATGAAAAAGCGACCGGGATCCCTATGGATTCCGGTCGCATTGCCTCAGCGGTCGGGTCGCAGACTCGTCAGTATTTTACCTTGTCCGTACGGCCGAGCGTGCCCTTGCCGCCGAACAGCGCATCCAGAAAAAGGTTGTCGCCGGGGGTGGTGAAGTAGCCCATCTCCACCTTCACGGGCTTGCCCATCCGCAGCAGCTCGCTGACCGTCACGAAGCGGTAGCCCCGGGCCTGGAGAAGCGGCACCAGTTCCCGGACCACGGTCTGCGTGGTCTTGGGCACGGCATTGGCGTGCATCAGGTAGATGACCCCAGGCCGCGCCTGTCGCAAATCGTAGCGGACAATGGCCTCCGGACCGCTGCCGCCGTGGGGACCGCTCGATTCCCCCTCCACGCTCCAGCCGATCACGGGCAGGCCCAGGGAGGCGATCACCGGCAGGGTCCGGGCTTCGTTGCGCCCGTAGGGCAGGCGCATCAGCCGCAGGGATTCGGGCACGAGGCGCATCTCGCCGGAAACGCCGCGCAGCTTGGCCCGCTCCGCCAGCCGCTCGCGCAGAATCTCGTATTCCGCCTGCGTCCAGAGCAGTTGTTCCCGAATCTCTTCCTCGTTCATCAGCGCGAGGTTCCCGTGGGTCCAGGCATGGTTCCCCAGCTCGAACAACGGATCGGCCATGAGCTGCATGGTCTTGTCCGGGTGGGACCGCATCCATTTGCCGCCCGCGAAGAACGTGGCGGAAATGTTGTTCTCCCGCAGGAAGTTCACGAGGTCGAAGCGATACCCCGCCAAATGGGGCGCTCGCTCGCAAAGGTCGAAGGTCAGGGCGGCGACCTTTTCCCCGCCTTCGGGCTCCACGGCCACGATGACCTTCTGCAATGCTTCCGGCACGGGCGGCAGCTCGTGCAGCGGCTCGGTCCGCTCCGGCGGTCGGAGGTCCGGCGCGTCCAGGGTCATGCGGGCGATGTCGTGATCGCCGCCCCGGAGCTGATCCGGCGTCCAGAGCGTTTCCAGAATTTTACGAGAGCCGAAGGATTCGGCCCCGCCATGATTCTCCGCAAGCCCGACGCGACCGGCGCACCCGACCAAAATCACGCAAAAAACAGCTGCAACCAGTCGAAACGACTTGCTGCGATTCCGATGGATGGTCAGCATGAATCTCCCGGCAACGCCCCGCAGGCTACTGCCTGATCTGGCCTTCGCCCAGCAACACGAACTTGGTCGAGGTCAGCTCCTTAACTCCCATGGGCCCGTAGGCGTGCAGCTTGGAAGTGGAGATGCCGATCTCCGCGCCCAGACCGAGCTGCGCCCCGTCGTTGAAACGGGTCGTGGCGTTGACCACCACCAGGGAGGCGTCCGCCTCGCGCAGGAAGCGCATGGACCGGGCATGGTCATTGGTCAGGATGGCCTCGGTGTGGTTGGATCCATAGCGGGCGATGTGTTCCAGCGCCTCGTCCATGTCGGCCACGACCTTCACGGCCAGGGCCAGATCCAGATACTCCTTGCCCCAATCCTCGTCCGTGGCGGGTTCGGCGTACTTGTCGCCCAGGAGCGGCAGCGAACGTTCGCACGCGCGGAAGACCACGCGGTCGCGGCCAAGGCGCTCGGCCACGCGGGGCAGGAGCCCCGGAGCCACGCGCTCGTGTACGAGGAGACATTCCAAGGCGTTGCAGCCGCTGGGATATTGCGTCTTGGCGTTGTGGATGATCTCCACGGCGCGGTCCAGGTCGCAGCTGTCGTCCGCGAAGATATGGCACACGCCCTTGAAATGCTTGAGCACGGGCATGGTCGCCTGTTCGGTCACGGCGCGAATGAGCCCTTCGCCGCCGCGCGGGATGACCACGTCTATATATTCGGAAAGCTTGAGCATCTCCTTGACGGCCTCGCGGTCCGTCGTCGGCAGCACCTGCACGGCGTCGCGCGGCAGCCCGGCCTTTTCCAGAGCCAGGTGCATCAGCGACGCCAGGGCCTGGTTGGAATGGAAGGCTTCGGACCCACCGCGCAGGATCGTGGCGTTGCCAGCCTTCAGGCAGAGAATGCCCGCGTCCACGGTGGCGTTGGGCCGCGACTCGTAGATCATGGCCACCACGCCGAGAGGAACGCGCATCTTGCCCACGAGCATTCCGTTGGGCCGTTTGCCCAGGGATTCGATCTCTCCCAGGGGATCGGGCATGGCCGCGACCTCTCGGCAGCCCTGGATCATCGCGCCGAGCACCTTCTCGGAGATGGTCAGGCGCTGGATCCGTGCGCGGTCGAGTCCGTTCTTTTCGGCTGCCGCAAGATCGCGAGCATTCTCCCGGAGCACGAACTCGCGCTCGGACTCCAGCAAATCTGCAAGGGCGCTCAGCGCCCCGGTTCGGGCGCTGCCCTCTGCCGAAGCGAGCTTGCGTGCGGCCTCTTTGGCCTTGCGCCCGATCTCGCGGACCTCATGCTTGATGCTCATGCAACCTCCAAGGAAATCTTGCAATGTTCTGCGGGAACGGATCGCCGCCCCCCGTGCACATCGCTACCGCCCGAAGCCGCTGCTGTCAACGCGGGCCGAATATTTCACGCTTTTCGTGGACATGCGATTTCCTTTTTTGTAAATTGCATCTCGCTCTCGGAGGGCTTCGCCGTTCTTCCGAGCTTTTTTTGCTCCTCACGCATGTTCTGCTTTGACCTTTTTTACAATTTTGCTTACTAACTGCTTCCGCGACTTCCAACTACACGCAATACCGGAGGCTGAAGGGACGCATGTCTGACAACATCACGCAAAAGCCGATCGAGCCGCACGAGCTGGCCGACGAAGTCACCAAGGAAGCCACGCCCATCTTCGACGCCCTGATGCGCTACAAGCACGTCATCGCCGGAGTCGCGGGAGTGGTGATCGCCGTCGCCGCCATCTACACAGGCGTGACGCTCTGGAACTCCTACACGCATTCCTCCGCCAAGGAGAAGCTGGGCAACATCCTGCTGACCACCAGCGCGCAGGAGCGCATCGACGCGCTGAAGGACTTTGTCGCGGACGCCCCCGAAGGCGTGCGCAACGGAGCCACCTTCGAGCTGGTGGGGGCGCAGATGCAGATGGGCCAGCTCGACGACGCGGTCCAGACCTGGGACCAGCTCATCGCGCGTCTCGAAAACCCTGAACTGCTGGCCCTGGCCAAGCTCGGCAAGGCCCGGACCCTGCTGCTCGCGGGCAAGGCCGAGGAAGCCCTGGCCATGGCCCAGGGGCTGCGCGCCGACACGCCGGAATCCTTTGCCGCCCCGGTGAACCGCATCGTGGCCGCGGCCGCGGAGCAGGCCGGGAACACCCAGGCCGCCCTGGAAGCCTATCAGGCGCTGCTCTCCGGCGGACAGACCGCGGACGCGGAATACCTCAAATACAAGATCAGTCGCCTTCAGGCCGCTCAATAGGCGAACTCCAACCCTGGGAGGGAATATGCCTCATCCACTCCTGGCCGCAGGGCCGGGCGAGACGCTCCTTCTTCTCGGCAACGAAGCCATCGTGCGCGGTGCCGTGGAAGCGGGCGTGAATTTCGTCAGTTGCTATCCCGGCACTCCGTCCTCGGAAGTGCCGGACACCTTTTTCCGCCTTTCCCCGGACGGCGCCTATACCTTCGAATATTCCGTCAACGAGAAGGTCGCCCTGGAAGTTGCGGGCGGCGCCACCCTCGGCGGGGCCATGACCCTGTGCACCATGAAGCACGTGGGCGTGAACGTCGCCGCCGACCCCCTGATGACCCTTGCCTACACGGGCACGCCCGGCGGGCTCGTGCTCCTTTCCGCGGATGATCCCGGCTGCCATTCCAGCCAGAACGAGCAGGACAACCGCTACTACGCCCGCCTCGCGGGCATGCCGGTTTTCGAGCCGTCCACGGCCCAGGAATGCAAGGACATGACCCGCGACGCGCTGCTGCTCTCCCGCAAGACCGGCTCGCCCGTGCTCCTGCGCACCACCACCCGCGTGAACCACCTGCGCGGCCCCGTGGTCTGCGGCCCTGTGAGCGCTCCGGCCAAGCCCGCAGGCTTCGCCAAGAACCCGTCGCTCTTCGTGCCCATTCCGGCCTTTGCCCGGCCCATGCACACCCGCCTCCTGGAGCGCATCGAAACCCTGCGGGCCGAGGCGGAAACCTCCGCCTACAATATGGTTTCCGGCCAGGGCAGCCTGGGCGTCATCGCCACGGGCATCAGCCGGGCCTACCTCCACGACGCCCTGCTGGACAGCGGTCTCACGGGCAAGGTCAAGGTGCTGGAGCTGGGCCAGAGCGCGCCCCTGCCGGAAAAGCTGGTGCTCGATTTCCTCTCCGGCCTGGACGCGGTCCTGGTGGCCGAGGAGCTGGAGCCCATCCTTGAAAACGAAGTGCGCGTCCTGGCGCAGAAGAACAAGCTCTCCCTGGCCGTCCACGGCAAGGAGATGCTGCCCCGCTTCGGCGAATTCAACACCGGGGTGCTGGCCGAGGCCGTCAAATCCCTCGCGGGCGAGGGCGAATTCGTCTGCGCCTCCTGCGAGCCCGCCGAGGGCCTGCCCATGCGCCCGCCGAACCTCTGCGCGGGCTGCCCGCACCGCGCCGCGTACTACGCGGTGCGCCAGGTCTTCGGCAACGACGCGGTCTATTCCTCGGACATCGGCTGCTACACCCTGGGAATCCTGCCGCCCCTGTCCTGCGCGGACTTCCTGCTCTGCATGGGCTCCAGCGTCAGCGCGGGTTCGGGCCTGTCCAAGGCCACGGGCCAGACCGTGGTGGCCTTCATCGGCGACTCCACCTTCTTCCATTCCGGCGTCACCGGCCTGATCAACGCCGTCTACAACGAGCACGACCTGCTCCTGGTGATCCTGGACAACCGCACCACGGCCATGACCGGACACCAGCCCAACCCCGGCGTGGACGCCACCAACCTGGGCGAAAATCCGTCCAAGGTGGACATCGAGGCGGTCTGCCGCGGCTGCGGCGTGACCAACCTCCTCAAGGTCAACCCGCTGAACGTGGAAAAGACCAAGGCCGCGCTCGAAGAGCTTCGCCGGGCCAAGGGCGTTCGCGTGCTGCTCACCGAGGAGCCCTGCCCGCTCTTCGCCCGCCGCGTCTACCGCAAGAAGCCCAAGATGGCGGCCTATGTGGATGCGGGCTACGACGCCTCCGAAGGCGTGCTGGAAAAGCTGGCCTGTCCCGCTTTCCGCCTCTGCGACGGCAAGATGTCCATCGACGAACTGATGTGCAACGGTTGCATGGTCTGCGTGCAGCTCTCCGAGAATATCAAGGCGCGCAAGAGGGGTGCATAGATGAGCAACGTCAAGCCGCTTCGCATCTTCATGACCGGCGTGGGCGGACAGGGAACCCTGACCGCCACCACCCTCCTGGCCAAGGCCGCGCTGCTGCGCGGTCTGCCCGTCACTTCCGGCGAAATCCACGGCATGGCCCAGCGCGGCGGCGTGGTGGAATCCACGCTGCTCATCGGGCTGAAAAGCCCCAAGATCGGGCCGGGCGAGGCCGACATCCTGCTCGGCTTCGAACCGCTGGAAAGCCTGCGCGCCCTGACCTATCTGCGGCGCGACGGGCTGGTCTTCTCCAGCTCCGAGGCCATTCCGCCCCTCTCCGTGGCCACGGGACAGCACGCCTGCCCCGATCTGGACGCCGTGCGCGCCCGCATCGCCGAATGGACCGGGAAAGCCTGGTACATTCCCTGCCAGACCATCGGCATCCAGGCCGGAGCCGCCCAGAGCGGCAACATCGCCCTGCTGGGCGCGGCCGCCGAAGGCGGCGCGTTTCCCTTCGGGCCGGACGCCCTGGAAGAAGCCATCAAGGCCGACATGAAGCCGAAGATCGCCGAAATCAACCTCAAGGCCCTGGAACTGGGCCGCAAAGCCGTGGCCTAAGGAGCGCATGTGGGCGTACCCGACCATCAGTATCTGCTCACGCTGAAGCACATCCTCGACGGCCTTGGCCGGGAGGGCGGCCTTGAGGAGAACCTCAACGGCCTGCTCAAGACCCTGGCCCAGGAAATCGGCTACATCCGCGCGTTTCTCGTGATCATGGATCCTGAGGACGAAAGCCTCAAGCTCTCGCTGACCTACAGCCCGTCCAAAGCCGACCCCGTGAGCTACACTCCGGGGCGCGGCGTGGTCGGCCAGGTGTTCCAGACGGGCAAGGCCGTGGTGGTTCAGCGCATGTCCGACAACCCGGACTTCCTGAACATCGCCTTCGGCCGCTCGGACGAGGAACTGACCCGGCTTTCCTTCATCTGCATCCCCGTGGTCAACCGCACGCGCGACAAGGACGAGATCCTCGGCGCGCTCAGCGTGGACCTGCCGCTCTTGCCAAGCGACGAGCTGGAAGGCCACAAGACCTTCCTGGAGGTGGTCGGCGCGACCATCGCGCATCAGGTGGCCGGGCTTCAGGAAGAAATGGCCATGCAGAAGCACCTGCTCAACCAGGGGCTCGCCGGCCTGCCCGAAGCGCAGCCGCCCAAGAACTTCGTGGCCGCGTCCAAATCCATGCGGCTCGTGCTGCGCCAGGCCCGGCAGGTCGCCCCCTCGCGCGCGACAGTGCTGCTGCGCGGCGAGTCCGGCACGGGCAAGGAACTGCTCGCCGAGGCCATCCATGCGGGCAGCCCGCGCTCGGAGCGCCCGCTGATCAAGCTCAACTGCGCGGCCCTGCCCGCGGAGCTGGTGGAAAGCGAACTTTTCGGCCACCAGAAAGGCGCGTTCACCGGGGCCTACCAGAACAAGCGCGGCCTTTTCGAGGTTGCCCACCAGGGCACGCTCTTTCTCGACGAGATCGGCGAGCTGTCCCTGGACGCCCAGGCCAAGGTGCTGCGCGCCATCCAGGAGAAGGAAATCACCCGCGTGGGCGGCGAGCTTCCCATCGCCGTGGACGCCCGGCTGATCTGCGCGACGCACCAGCCCCTGGAAGACCTCATCGCCCAGGGGCGCTTCCGCGAAGACCTCTATTACCGGATCAACGTCTTCCCGGTCTTCATTCCGCCCCTCAAGGAGCGGCGCGAGGACATACTGCCCCTGGCCGAATTCTTCCTCCAGGATTTTTCCGAGGAGTACGGCAAGCAAATCCGGCGCATCTCCACCCCGGCCATCGAGCTGCTGAGCATGTACCACTGGCCCGGCAACGTCCGCGAACTGCGCAACTGCGTGGAACGCGCCGTGCTCGTCTGCGAGGAGGAGGTCATCCGCACCTACCACCTGCCGCCCACGCTCCAGACCGCGGAAAGCTCCTCCACGGAGATCAACCTCTCCTTCGGCGAGGCCGTGGGCAAGTTCGAGCAGGAACTGCTCGTGGACGCCCTGAAGAAGAGCCGGGGCAACATGCTCCAGGCCGCGCGCGACCTGCGCGTTTCCTACCGCATCGTGAACTACAAGGTGAAGAAGTACGGACTGGACGTGAAGCGCTTTGCAGGCGGCAAACTGCGCAAGAAGTAGCGTGAATACGTCAAGCTCCGGCTCGTCGCCCGCACTTCGCGGCGCTCTCGCGGCGTTGGCCGCCACCGTGATCTGGTCCGGGAACTTCATCGTGGCGAGGGGCGTGGCCGACGCCGTGCCCCCGGCCACGCTGGCGTTCTGCCGCTGGAGCGTGGCCTTTCTGGCCCTGCTGCCCTTTGCCGCCCGCTCGCTGCGCCGGGAAATGCCGACGCTGCTGGCCCACAAGGGCTACGTCGCGGCCACGGCCCTGCTCGGGGTCACGGTCTTCAATACCTTGATCTACGTGGCCGGGCATACCACCGAGGCGCTGAACCTCTCGCTGATTTCCACCTTCATTCCGGCGTTCATCCTGGTTCTCGCGCGCGTCTTTCTGGGCGAGGCGCTGACCCCGGCCCGTCTCGGCGGCCTGCTTGCGGCGGTCTGCGGAGTGGTGCTGTTGATCACGCGCGGCCAACCGACCCTGCTGCTCTCCATCCGCCCCAATCCCGGCGACCTCTGGATGCTGCTGGCAGCGCTTCTCTTCGCAGGCTATTCCATTCTGGTGCGCCGCAAGCCCCGCGACATCGGCCCCACGGCGCTGCTGGGGGCCAGCTTCGGCCTGGGGCTGGCCCTGCTCGCCCCCTGGACCGCCCTGGAACTGGCGCTCGGCGCGACCGCGCACTTCGACCTCAGGATCGTAAGCGCCATCCTCTACATCGGCCTGGGCGCGTCTCTCGCGGCCTACTGGCTCTGGTCCTACGCTCTGGGCAGCATCGGCCCGTCCAAGGCAGGCATCATCTACTACTCGTTGCCGCTTTTCTGCGGAATCGAGGCCTCCCTGCTGCTCGGCGAACCCGTGACCTGGGTGCATTTCGCCTCCGGCGGCCTGATCATCGGCGGCATCTGGACGGCGACCCGGCACTGAGCCACGGACGTGGAAACCGGACGCGGAAGCCGGACCCCGCAAGCGCGATCCGGCTTCAAGACGCGCGAAAACCGCGCACGTATTCGCTTCCCGGCGCGATTTCCCCGCTCTAGAAGGCGTCCTTGAGGGTGTCGATAAAGTCCTCGACAGCTTTGACGCCGCCCTTTGCCGAATCTTCCACCGCGCCGCCCACGGCATCGGATCCGCTTTGAATGGCATCCTGTCCGCCTTCGACAACGCCCTTGGCCGCGCTTCGGGCAACATCGGCCCCTGTTCCCAACACCGTGCCCACGGCCTCTGCGCCGCCCTTGACCACGCCGCCCAGCAGCCCCACGGCCCCGCGCGCCACGCTGGCCGCGTATTCCTCGGCGCTGACGCGGTAGCGCGGTTCGTCGAGCGTGCCCGTGATGCGCACAGGCACGGGAATGCCGTAATATTCGTCGCAGGGCGCGCCGCCCTGGCCGCTTGCGTCGGGCACGGCCATGGCCCGCACGAGATAATCGATGCCGCCGTCAGGGAGATTGACGAATCCGGCTCCTCCGGCGCGCAGTCCCGGAGCCTTGACGCAGAGATCGTCGCAATTCACCCGGCCCTTGCGGGCTACCACCGTGCCCGTGACCTCGCCGAACCTGGTGCTGTCGTCCCGGCCCCCCTCCAGCACCGCCGTGGTCAGCTTGTCCACCACGGTGAGCATCTCGAAGAGGTCCAGACCGGGATACTCGCCATCGCGCACCGCGAAGCCCGCCGAGCCGCTGAAGCTGCGCTTGAAACGCTCCGCATCCAGACCTGTCCAGGTCAGAGGTTCGATGGTCCGCATGGTCAAGGTGCCCCGCGCATCTTCGATTCCGGCAAAACGCTGGAGCAGCGGCCCCAGGGCGAGCGCGCGCACCGTGGCGGTCAGGCTGTTGGCTCCCTCCCCTTGCGCGTCCAGCTTCCAGGCCAATTCCAGGTGGCCCTTGTCCAGGGAGACGCGGCAGGGGTCCAATTCCGCCACGCCGTCCCTCGCGTGCAGGACGCCCTTGATGTCGGCGAAGGACAAGCCCTGCCAGGTCAGCACGCCCACCTCGACATCCATGTCCGCACGCATGGTGCGGAATTGGGTCAGGAAATCGGATTGTCCGGATTCCTCATTCCCGTCCTGTGCCGTCGCGTTGGCCTCGCCGCCCCCGGCAGAGCCGTGAGTCTGCGCGCTTGCAGCCGCTTCCGCGTCCTTTGCCGCCTCTGCTTTCGGCGGCAGATAGCGGTCAATATCCAGCCGGTCCGCCTTCAGAACGACGTCATACACCGCGGGGTCGGTCCGCATGCGCAGCCGCCCCTTCAGGGAACTGCCGTCGAGCAGCAGCTCGAAATCCGGCACGTCCACGTTGCCCGGCGCGTAGCTGAATTCCACGGTTCCGTGCAAATCCGTCAGGGCCTTGGGGTCTGTGGTTTCCGGCAGTTTCAGGGGAACAAGATCCCCCAGGGCCTGGGAGAGCCTGCGCAGGTCCAGATGCTCCAAAGCCAGCTTGCCGGATGCTTCCGGAGCCTCCCGCAGATTCGCAGCGGACAGGGAGCCGGACACGCCGCCGCCGGGCGCGGCAAGCCCGAACGAATCCGCACGCACGCCGAACGTGTGCAGGTCGCCGAAGACCTTGCCCGTGACCAGACGATATTCGTCTTCGCCCCGCGTCAGGCGAACGTCCAGCGGCTCCACGGCCACGACTCCGCGCTTGGCGTGCAGGGCCAGCCGCAGGCCCGCAATATCCATCTTGCCGACGTGCAGCCTATTGATTCCCAACGTGGTCCGCAGTTCCATCTTCCTTACGCTGGTCAGCCACTGCGGCTCGGAAGCGGTGCTGGTGGCGTTGCCGCCCGCTTCCGCCACGGGCCGGCCCGCATCCGCGTCGATGGGAGTCCAGCTCTGCCCTGCGTCCGCAGCGTCCGTCGCGTTCGGTTCCGGAGAAGACGGAGGCAGGTAGCGATCCAGGTCGAAATGCTCGCCATCCAGGACCAGCAGATAGTCGGGCTGATCCAGACGGGCCGATGCGCTTCCTTCCAGATGTTGCCCGTCCAGGTCCAGGGCGAGAAACGGCAGGTTCAGACGGTCCGGGAGCATGTCGAAACGGAGCGTCGCCCCCAGAGCGCTCAGGGCGGCGGGGTCCGCGGTTTCCGGCGGCTGCGCGCCCAGCGCCGCGAGCACGTAACGGGGATTGCAGTTCTTGAGCTCCAGCACGCCGCTGACCGCCGGAGCCGTTTGCAGGTCGCGCACGGAAAAGGAACCGCTGACCTGGGCCTCGTAGCCGAGGACGGTGAAGGCGGATGCGCTGGCCGTGCCCTTGTCCAGGTCGGCCCGCAGCTGATCCACGGCAAGGCTGATTTCCGCAGCGCCTCCGGGCAGGTCCGCGCCCTCGGCGCGAAGCGCCAAGGTCAGGCGCGGCACCGCGAACTGGCTGCGGTCCAGGTCGAAGGCAAGATTTCCGGCGAGCTTGAAACGCCCGGCCAGTTTCGGATCGTCGAGTCCGAAACCGAATTCGGCCTCCACATCCAGGGGAGCCCCGTAGCGCACCTCGCCCACATGCAGGCTGCCGCCGGAAAGCTCATAGCGGACGGCAGCGGATTGATCATCCCAGACAAGGCGGACATTCTCCGCGCTCAGGCCGTCCAGGCTGGCGTCGGTCAGGCGAAAGGAACCGGACGGAACCTCGTCCGAGGGCGCGTCGGCAGCGCTTTCCTGGGCGACCACGCCGCCCTTCACGGAATCCCCAGCAGTTCCGGACTGGGCTGGGGCCTCGCTTCGGCGCTCCGCAAGCTCCAAGAGGTCGTCCCAGTTGGTCCGGCCCTCTGCGTTGCGGGCCAGCAGCAATTCCAGCCCGTCCACCTCCACGCCCCCGACGCGCAGCTCGCCGGACAACAGCGGCAACAGCTGAAGCCCCACGGATACGCGGCCCACCCGCAGCATGGGCTCCTCGCCGAACCCCTGCGCGTTGCCGAGGGTCACGTTTTCGGCCTCCACGGCCAGCCAGGGAAAGATCGAAAGCTCCAAAGGTCCGGCCAGGAGCAGCTCCCGCCCGGTCTGCTCGCGCACGAGTTCCGCCACTTGGCCTCGATAGTCGTTGGGATCGAAAAGCGCCGCGAACACGGCAAGACCGGCCACGCAAAGGCCCGCCAGGATCAAGGCGATCTTGAACAGTATCTTGAGAAATCTCACACTATTTCTCCTGATGCACAGGATGAGGACATTGTGGCTTTCATGGCGGAATCACATGGATCGGCAAAAGACAGGAGAACGCGGAACACGGGAGCGCGAACCACCCGAAGCTTATTCCCGCTCCGGCCTTCGCATCAACGCAAGAATCGCCCGCAGCTCTGAGGCGGCTTCGCGCAGCAGAAGCGATTCCCTCGGCTGCGGCATCTGAACCGGGCCGGGCGGCGAGACGCCGTCTGCACGGGGTTCCCCCTCTTCCAGACGTTTGCGCGCCCCCTCAAGGGTCAGCCCTTCGTCGTAAAGCAGGGATTTGATGAGGCGCAGCAGACCGAGATGCTCCTCGGTGTACAGGCGCTGGCCGGATGCCGTGCGCACGGGCACAAGCTGCTCGAACTGGCTTTCCCAGAAGCGAAGCACCGACGTTTTGACGCCCAGTTCCTGGGCCGCCTCGCCGATCCGGTAGCGTTTGAACTTGCCGAGATCGTTCATGCCCGATCCATATCAGAGAGCCGCAGACGGGGAAAGTGTTCTCCCGCCGCGAAAAGCAAAAGGCCCGCGCGGAGAACGTCCGCGCGGGCCTATCAGGTCTTGTCGAGAGCCCTCTAGAGCGAAACGCCGAGCTTGTTCACGAGATTCTGCACAAGCTGGTTGTGAACCTTGTCCACTTCCTTGTCCTTGAGGGTCTTGCTGGCATGGCGGTAGATCATCCGGAAGGAGAGGTTGCGCGTCTCGCCTTTTTCGTCCGGAACATACACGGCCACCAGGGCCGAGGATTCCAGCAGGGCCGGACGGTCGGCGTTCACGGCATCGAGAACCGCGCCCACGGTGAGGGTGCGCGGCGCCTGGAAGGTCACGTCGCGGCGCACGGCCGGGAGCTTGGGCAGCTCGCTGAAACGCACGGCATTGGCGGCCATGAGTTCCGCCAGGAGATCGGCGTCGAGTTCCGCGAGCCAGACTTCCTTGCGGGCGTGATAGTTGTCCGCGATTTCCGGCTTGACCTTGCCGATGACGCCCAGGGCGCGCCCGGCCAGGGTCACGTCCACGCAGGGCTCCAGGAAGGAATGCTCCGCAGCGTTGGCGAAGGCGGCCGCGCCAAGCTTGAACTGGTCGAGCAGCTGCTCCACCAACCCCTTGATGTCCAGGTAGTCGATGTCTGCCTGGGTCCAGGGCCAGTCCTCGGCAAAGCGGCTTCCGTAAAGGATCATGCCCAGACGGTTCTGCTCGCGGGTTTCCGTATCCGAAGCCGGATCAGCCTGGAATATCTTTGCGATTTCAAAGAGGCGCAGGCGGTTGTTGCTCTGGGCAACGTTGTTCCTGAGGCTGTTCAAAAGCCCAGGGGCAAGGGCCGTGCGCAGCACGTTCTGGTCTTCGGAGAGCGGGTTGGCCACGGCCACGCGGCCCTCGGCGGGCAATCCCAGAAGGTCCAGGTCGCCCTGGCCCGTGAAGCTGTAGTTGATGGCCTCGCGCAGGCCGACTCCGCGCGCCCAGGTCTTGAGCATGCGGTTCACGCCGTAGGGCGTGTCGCGGGTAATGCGGGCTTGGGTGGACTTGGAGATGCGGGGCAGCTTCTCCGGAATGCGGTCCATGCCGTGCACGCGGGCCACTTCCTCGAAGAGATCCACTTCGCGCTCCAGGTCGAGCCGGTGCGACGGGCTGCTCACCGCCCAGGAAGCGTCGTCCGAAGCGTCCACGGCGCAGCCCATGCCCTCGAGCACCTGCTTGCAGAACGCGGGCTCGAAGTCGATGCCGATGAGCGAATTGAGGCGCTTGCGGCGGAAGATATGGTGCCGCTCCAGCCAGGGCCGGGGTTCGCCCACGGAAACATGCGGCAGCACCTGCGCGCCGGAAAGCTCGGCCATGAGCTGGGCCGCGCGGGCCGTGGCATACGGGGTGTTCGCCTGGTCCACGCCGCGCTCGAAGCGGTAGGAGGCTTCGGAATGCAGCGCAAGGCGGCGGGCGGTCTTGCGGATCGTTCCGGGCCGGAACACCGCGCCTTCGAGCAGAACGTTGCTGGACTGATCGTTGATCTCGGTGTCCAGTCCGCCCATGACGCCAGCCAGGGCCACGGGGCGCTCACCGTCCCAGATGAGCAGATCGGAGGCGAGCAGCTTGCGCTGCTGTCCGTCCAGGGTGGTCAGGGTCATGCCCTCGCTGGCCGGGGCGATGCGGACGCGGTCGCCCTTCATCAGATCCCAGTCAAAGGCGTGCAGGGGCTGGCCCAGTTCCATGAGAATATAGTTGGTCACGTCCACGAGATTGCTGATGGCCCGGACGCCCACGGCGTGCAGGCGATAGCGCAGCCAGTACGGGGACGGGCCGATCTTCGCTCCGCGCAGATAGCGGGCGGAATACATCGGGCAAAGCTCGGGATCGTCGATGACGATCTCGGCGAAGGGGCGATGGGCCTCGCCGCCCTCGACGAGCTTCAGCTCCGGCAGCGTCAGAGGAAGATTGAAGGCCAGCGCCGTCTCGCGGGCGATGCCGAGGTGCGAGAGACAGTCGGCCCTGTTGGGCGTGATGTCGATATCCAGGACTTCCCGCTCGGCGCCCACGGCGTCCAGGAACAGGTCGCCGGGCCGCGAGTTCTCCGGCAGGACCAGAATCCCGCTGTGGTCCTCGGAAAGGCCCATCTCCCGTTCGGAGAGGATCATGCCGTTGGACGGCTTGCCGCGCAGCTTGGCCTTCTTGAGCTTCAGGCCGCCGGGCAGGGTCGTGCCGACCTTGGCCACGGCGACTTTCTGGCCCTTGGCCACGTTGGGCGCGCCGCAGACGATGTCGAGCACTTCGTCGCCGACGTCCACCCGGCAGACCGAAAGATGGTCCGCTTCGGGGTGCGCATCGCACTCGGCCACGAAACCGACCACGATCCCGGCCAGCTCGGCAAAGGGGTCGCGGATTTCCTCCAGCTCCAGGCCGAGCATGGTCAGACGGTCGCCCAGAGCCTGGGCCTCGCCTTCATAGGGCGTGAATTCACGCAGCCAATTCAAACTGACAAGCATAAGCGCCTCGGAGATGCGAAATTAGCAGAACTGCTCAAGGAATCGTACGTCGTTCTCGAAGAACATGCGCAGGTCGCCGATGCCGTATTTGAGCATGGCCACGCGCTCGACGCCGAGACCGAAGGCGAACCCCTGAATTTCTTCGGGATCATAGCCCACGGACTTGAACACGTTGGGGTCGATCATGCCGCAGCCGAGGATTTCCACCCAGCCGGTGCCCTTGCAGACGCGGCAGGTGTTCCCGTCCTTCTCGCCCTTGCCCCCGCAGTTGAAGCAGGAAATGTCCACTTCGGCGCTGGGTTCCGTAAAGGGGAAGAAGCTCGGCCGGAAGCGCACGCTGACGTCCGCGCCGAAAAGCTGGCGCACGAAGGAGGCCAGGGTTCCGCGCAGGTCGGCCATGCTCACGTTCTTGTCCGCGAGGAAGCCCTCGATCTGATGGAACATGGGCGTGTGGGTCAGGTCGGAGTCGCGGCGGTAGACGCGGCCCGGCGCGACGGCGGCCACGGGCGGCTTGCGGTCCAGCATGGTGCGGATCTGGAGCGAGGAGGTATGCGTGCGCAGCAAAATGCGGTCGGAAACGTAGAGCGTGTCCTGCATGTCGCGGGCCGGGTGGTCCGGGGGCATGTTCAGGGCCTCGAAGTTGTACCAGTCGTTTTCGACCTCAGGCCCGGAGACGACCTCGAAACCGAGTCCGGTGAAGACGTCGCAGATTTCGTCCATGACCAGGGTCACGGGATGCAGGGAACCGGCCCAGGGCTTGCGTCCGGGCAGGGTGGGATCGAAGCGGGAAAGGCCCTCGTCGGTTTCGGCCCGTTCCAGCCTTTTCTGGCGGGATTCGAGCTGCTCCGTGAGCGCCGTCTTGACTTCGTTGGCCTTTTTTCCGGCTGCGGGCTTGTCTTCGTCGGAAAGCTCGCGCAGGTCCGCCATGATGGCGGCCAGGCGGCCCTTGCGGCCGAGGAACTCGATCTTGAGTTCCTCCAGCTCCTTCAAAGAGCGAGCCTGACCCGCTTTCGGTTCACAATCGCGGGCCAGGCTCTCAAGTCCTTCAATAAAGGACTGCAATTCTTTGGACATGCTAGTTCAGATGGGCTTTGGCCTGCTCGGCGACTTTGGCGAAGATGTCCTTGTCGCGAACCGCCATGTCGGCGAGAACTTTGCGGTTCAGCTCGATGCCGGCCAGCTTGAGGCCATTGATGAACTTGCTGTAGGACAGGCCGTGCAGGCGAGCGGCGGCGTTGATGCGCACGATCCACAGCTTGCGGAACTCGCGCTTGCGCTCCTTGCGGCCGCGGAAAGCCATGCAGAGCGCTTTCTCGACGCGTTCCCGCGCGGTACGGTACAGGCGGCTGCCCGCTCCGCGGTAGCCCTTTGCCATCTTCAAATATTTCTTATGGCGACGACGGGCCGCCATGCCTCTCTTGACTCTCATTCAAGCCTCCATCTCTTCGTACCTGCACCCTCCCTTGCGGGCGGCGGCAGGTGGACGTGTAACAGGTTGATCCGACCGTCAAGCCCGCAGGCTAGACGTAGGGCAGCAGACGACGGACAGCGCTCTCGTTGGTACGATCCACCAGGGTGGCCTGACCCAGACGACGCTTTCTCTTGGCGTTCTTCTTGGTCAGGATGTGGCGCAGGTTTTTCCTGCGGCGGCGAAACTTGCCGCTCCCGGTCTTCTCGAACCGCTTGGCAGCGCTCCGGTTGGTCTTGATCTTAGGCATGACATCCTCCTGGATTCCGGGCCGAGGCCCGGATCATTCTTCACGTTCGCTTTCCGGGACGCCCTTTCGGGCTCCAGGAAGAAGCGGACTACTTCTTCGAGGGTGTGAGCAGCATGGTCATGGTCCGCCCTTCCGCGGACGGCGGCTGATCCACCTTGGAGATTTCCTTCAAGTCCTCGATAACCCGCTCCAGAACCATAAGGCCCCTGTCCTTGTGCACGATCTCTCGTCCACGGAAGAACACGGTCACTTTGCAGCGGTCGCCTTTTTCGAGAAATTTGACAATGTTACGCAGCTTGGTCTGGTAGTCGTGGTCGTCGGTTTTCGGACGAAACTTGACTTCCTTGATCTGGATGACCGTCTGCTTTTTCTTGGCTTCCTGCTGTCGCTTCTGCTGCTGATACTTGAAACGGCCGTAGTCCATAATCCTACAGACAGGAGGATCGGCGGCTGCGGCGACCTCTACGAGGTCGAGACCTCGTTCGCGGGCCAAGTTCAAGGCTTCCTGGGTGGGCAGAATGCCCAGCTGGTTTCCTTCCTCGTCGACCACACGGACCTTGGGAATTCTGATCCGCTCATTGCGGCGGACGCCATCATCCTTACGCGGGAATCGGCGTTCCTGACGTCGAAAAGCTATAACTCATTCCTCCTCGTTCAAAGGGCTCACGGGCCGCGGCCAAAATCAGATCCGCAGCTTCCTCAAGCGACAACATGCCGGGATCGTCTCCGTCGCGCCAGCGAACGTTGACAGCCCCGGCTTCCTTTTCCTTGTCACCGACGACCAGCATGTACGGGATCTTCTCGACCTGAGCCTCCCGTACCTTGTATCCGAGTTTTTCGTTGCGGGTATCCGCCTCGACCCGAATGCCCTTTTGGGCCAGGACCGAGCGGACCTTTTCCGCAAACTCGTTCTGGGCGTCCGTAACGGTAAGCACCCGAGCCTGGACCGGGGCGAGCCACACCGGGAAAGCCCCGGCATAGTGCTCGATCAGCACGCCCAGGAACCTTTCGATGGAGCCCAGGATCACGCGGTGCAGCATGACGGGACGGTGGCGTGCTCCGTCATCGCCCACATATACCAAGTCGAATCGGTCTGGCAAGGTAAAATCACACTGGATCGTCGCGCATTGCCAGCGGCGCTCCAGGGCGTCCTTGATGATGATGTCGATCTTGGGACCGTAGAAGGCGCCGTCGCCCTCGTTGATGTCGTAGTCCCAGCCCATGGCCTCCAGGGCGTTTTTCAAGGCCTCGGTGGCGCGTTCCCAGTCCTCGTCCGAGCCGATGGACTTTTCGGGGCGCGTGGAAATTTCGGCCTCGAACTCGAAGCCGAAAAGGCCCATGACGTCCTTGACGAAGGTGGCCACGCCGATGATCTCGTCCTGGAGCTGGTCCGGGCGGCAGAGCAGATGCGCGTCGTCCTGGGTGAAGGAGCGCACGCGCAAAAGGCCGTGCAGCACGCCGGATTTCTCGTGGCGGTGGACCACGCCGTGCTCGAAGTAGCGGATGGGCAGATCGCGATAGCTGCGGATCCGCGACTTGTAGATGAGCATGTGCGACAGGCAGTTCATGGGCTTGATGCCGTAGGCCTGCTCGTCGATCTCAGTGAAATACATGTTTTCGCGGTAGTTGTCGTAGTGGCCGGACTTCTCCCAAAGCTCGCGCTTGAGGATCAGCGGTCCCTGCACGAACTGGTAGCCGCGCTTGAGGTGCTCCTTCTTCTCGAAGTCCTCCAGGATGGCCCGCACCAGCGCGCCCTTGGGATGCCAGAGGATCATTCCGCCGCCCACGTCCTCGTGGATGGAGAAGAGGTCGAGCTGGGTGCCGAGCTTGCGGTGGTCGCGCTTCTTGGCCTCTTCCAGACGGTCCAGATACTGCTTGAGCTGCTTGGGGCTGGCCCAGGCCGTGCCGTAGATGCGCTGGAGCTGCTTGTTCTTCTCGTCGCCGCGCCAGTAGGCCCCGGCCACGGAGAGCAGCTTGAAGGCGTTGAGCAGGCCGGTCCGGGGCACGTGGGGGCCGCGGCAAAGATCCGTGAAGCTGCCGTGCTCGTAGATGGAGTAGACATCCGCGCCGAGGTCGTCGATGATCTCGCCCTTGTAGGATTCGCCCTGGGCCTCAAAAAAGGCCTTGGCCTCGGCCGCGCTCATTTCCCGGCGGGAAAAGGGCTTGTCCGCGCCGGCGGAACGGTTCATCTCCTCTTCGATCTTCTCCAGATCTTCGGGAGTGAAGGGGCGCTCGAAATCGAAATCATAATAAAAGCCGTTTTCCACGGACGGGCCGATGGTGACCTTCGCCTCCGGGAAGAGCTTCTTCACGGCCTCGGCCATGAGATGGGCCGTGGAATGGCGGATGATCTCAAGCCCGTCTTCGCTGTCCGCGAAGACGGGCTCGATGGTGGTGCAGGTTTCGGGCAGGGGAGTGGAAAGATCGAGAAGCGCGTCGCCGCAGCGGCAGACGACCGTATTCTTGAACTGCTTCTTGGACAGGCCTTGCTTGAGCGCTTCCCCGCAGGGGGCGCCGGCCTGGACTTCCACCGACTGACCGTTCACTTGGATCTGCACGTTTGATCTCCCGTCTTCTGAGCAGAAATCATCCAGTTCCCCTGCGCCTTGAAATACATATAATGGGGAGCATCCGAAGACGAAGGTTGTTAAACCCATGCACGCCCCCTGTCAAGCGCCGGAGCGGCCAGCCTGCTTTTGCCGCTGGTTTGCGCTTCATCTTCAAACATATTATTCTACCATTGCATATTCAACGCCGTTCGGTTAAGCGCCAGCTTCAACGCGAATCCTGCCGCCCGATGCGACGGCTTTGCACTTTTCTTGAACAGCACGAGGCGAAAATGAAAATCGGATACAAAATCACTTTTCTCGGCACAGATCTCGTCCTCGCTGTGACGCTTTGCGTTCTCACGGCCATGATCATCCGCCAGAACCTTCTGGCCGAACGGCTTGCGGCCATGGCCAAAGAGGACGTCGTCCAGGAGCTCATGCTCGCGGACAGCAACGTCATCAACCTGCTCAAGACCCAGAACGACACCCTGCTCCAGGATCTCGAAGGGCAGGTGAACACCTCGCGCATGCTGCTGCGCAAAAACGGCGCGCCGCGCCTCTCCGAGGAGACCGTGGCCTGGAACGCGGTCAACCAGGTCAGCAAGCAGGAAACCGAAATCCAGCTACCCAAGCTGCTGCTCGGCGACGAATGGATCGGCAAGACCGACGACTTCGGCACCTTCAGCCCGGTGGTGGACGAACTCACCGCGCTGACCGGAACCACCTGCACCATCTTCCAGCGCATGAACGACGCCGGAGACATGCTGCGCGTGGCCACCAGCGTCAAGAAGCTCGACGGCAAACGCGCGGTCGGCACCTACATTCCCGGCTCCAGCCCCGTGGCCCGCGCCCTGGTCGACGGCCAGACCTACCGGGGCCGCGCCTTCGTGGTCAACGACTGGTACCTGACCGTTTACGAACCCATCAAAAACCCCGAAGGCAGGATCATCGGCGCCCTCTATGTGGGCATCAAGCAAACCGGGGTCAAGGCGCTCATGGACGCCCTTCGTCAGACCACCGTCGGCAAGACGGGCGGCCTGATCGTGCTCGGCGCGGAGGGCCGGGACGAGGGCAAGGTGATCGTCAGCGCGGACCCGGCTCTGGCCGGTAAGACCCTCACGGGGCAAAAGCTCCCGGACGGACGGGACATCTACGCGGAAATGATCGCCAAGACCAAGCAGAACAACGGCGAACCCGTGAACTTCAGCTACTCTGCGGCCGGCAAGAACGGCACACCGGAACCGTACCTCGCCTCCGCGTCCCTTTTCGCCCCCTGGGGCTGGACCGTGATCGTCTCCGCTCCGCTTTCGGATTATGCCGCCCGCGTGCAGCATATCACGGAAGAACTGGACGGCATGCGTTCATGGGTGCTGATGCTTTCGGGGTTTTTCGCCCTTGTGGCCGTGCTGGCCAGCTTCCTCTTCTCCCGGACCCTGAGCAACCCCGTGCAGGCCGTGGTCGGCAGTCTGGAGGAGCTTGCCAACGGCGATACCCGCCGCGATCCGGACCAGAAGCTGGTGGCCCGCAAGGACGAGATCGGCATTCTTGCCCGCAGCGGCGTCCGGCTGCTTCTGGCGCAGCGCGAAAAGACCGCCGCCGCCAAGGCCATCGCCCGCGGCGATCTGGACACGAAAATCACCCCCGCGTCCGACCGCGACGAACTGGGCAAGGCCCTCTTGGAAATGCTCGAAAACCTGCGAGGACTCGTTTCCGAAATCCGCCGCTCCGCGGAAGGCATCGCCTCCAGTTCCCATCAGGTTTCGGCGGCGACCCAGGCCCTTTCCCAGGGAGCCACGCAACAAGCGGCATCCCTGGAGGAAATCACCAGCTCGTTGACGGAAATCGGCTCCCAGACCCAGGCCAACGCCGAACATGCCGTTACCGCCAACCGCTATACCTCCGAGGCCAGCGGCAACGCCGTCACCGGAAACGACGAGATGCGCCGCATGCTCGCGGCCATGTCCGAGATCAACGACACCAGCCGCAACATCGGCAGCATCATCAAGGTCGTGGACGAAATCGCCTTCCAGACCAACCTGCTCGCCCTCAACGCCGCTGTTGAGGCCGCCCGCGCCGGAACGCACGGCAAGGGCTTCGCCGTCGTGGCGGAGGAGGTCCGCAACCTCGCGGGACGCAGCGCCAAGGCCGCCCGCGAAACCGCGCAACTCATCGAAGGATCCATCGCCCAGGTGCAGCAGGGCTCCACGCTCTCGGACCGCACGGCGGCGCAGCTGGAAGCCATTTCCGCCGCCGTGGCCCAGGCCGCGGAAATCACCGAAGACATCGCCAAGGCCAGCTCGCAGCAGGCCGACGGCATCAGCCAAGTCAATGTGGGGCTGGCCCAGATCGAACAGGTCACGCACCAGAACACCGCCAGCGCCGAACAGACCGCTGCGGCCGCCTCGGAACTGGACGGACAGGCGCGTCGCCTGCGCGAGGCCGTTTCGCGCTTCCGCATGACGGACGACCGCGACGGCGCGGCGCAATGGACGAACCGCAACGCCCTGCCCTCTTCCGAGAACCAGGGCGAGGACGACGAGTCCGGCGAACCGAGGGAACGCGAAGACGGCTACGCATCCTGGTAAGCGGCCGTAAAAAAGACGGAAAAAGGCCCGCGCGCTTGTCGCTCGCGGGCCTTTTTCCGTTTGCGGGGCACAAAACGGATGCGGATTGCCTCCCTTGCCCCACTACACGATGTATAATCATCATGGCAGGAGAGCTGATGTACCTGTATTTGTACCTACGCAAAAAGAACAGGCTCACGGTTGCAGCCGCAACACATTGATTTCTATGGTAGGTGAGAAATGGTTTAAATCAACGGATGAATATATATCTTTCTTATCTCATTAGATGCAAATTTCTCTTGGACCACCGCTGGACCACCAAAAAAGAAGCCCGGTCATTTGTAAGTGACCGGGCTTTCAACTTTTTCTGGTAGGCGCGGAGGGATTTGAACCCACGACCTCCTGCACGTCAAGCAGATGCTCTCCCCCTGAGCTACGCGCCTTCATCCCCGACGGGGAAGCACTATTTAGCCGCAGGCCGTTTCGATGTCAACACTTTTGCGTCACCCGCCTCAAGTTTTTTCCCGGCTTTCCCATGTACACGCATGCGGTCTGTGTTATGGTCGTTCAGCCATGAACATTCTCGCCTCCTTCCGCAGACAGACGGTGGCCCGCAAGCTGACCCTCTCGGCCCTGGCACTCCTGGGCCCCATGGCCGTGCTCGGCTTCTTCATGGACCTGAGCTTCCGCTACGACATCAACATCTGCCGCACCGAGCTGGCGGGCACGCGCACCCTGCGCCCCGCCTTCCGGCTGCTCCACGCGGTCGCCGAGCACCAGGCCGCAGAGCTTGCGGTCCGCGTCCATTTTGACCGGCCCGACGAGGAGCCCGACCCCGCATACGGCAATCCCGCAGCCACGGCCGAAAAGGTTCGACAGGCGCTCGGCGAGCTGGACGCCGCCGTGAAACGGGAATCGCCCGTTCTCATGGATTCGCCCTCGTTCGTTCCGGAGGACTCGGAGATCATGGATGTATCCAGGCTCCGCGACGCCTGGCAGACCGCTCTCAAGGGAAATTCCCCCTCCGCATACGACGGCCTCATCCAACGGCTCATGCTGGTCATTTCCGCAGTGAGCGACTGCGCCAACCTCGCCCTGGATCCCGCCCTGGACAGCCACGCCCTGGCCACGGCCACGGCCCTGACCCTGCCGCGCACCTGCCGCCTGCTTTCCGCGCTGGAAACCACGGCCCTCGAATTGGCGGCGGAAACGTCCGCCGTGGGCGGCGGCACGCCCGTTCTGATCCCGGAACGGCGCGACCGGATCATGCGCCGTCTCGGCCTGCTCGAAGACGGGCTGCTCGCGGAGACGGTGAAGGCCTCCCGCAGGGCGCTCATGGAAGACGCAAATTTCTATGACAGCAGTCCCGGCCTCCAGGAGCACTACCCGCCTGCGCTGGCGCGGTTCCGCACTTCGGTGACCCGCTTCGCCGAAACCATGCGCGGGGTCTGCAACGCCATGACCCCGCCCTACGAGGCGGCCCTTGCCGCCCGCAGCGCGCACGACGGACTTGCGGCTCTGGCATCCGTGGGCCTGGACGAGCTGGACGGGCTCATCCAGCGGCGCATGGCCAGCTATCAAGGCTGGCGGATGTTCGGCGCGGGCAGCAGCGGCTTGACCGCAATCCTGGCCCTGGGACTGCTGTTCATCACCTCCCGCCATCTCTCAAGGTCCGTCATGCGGGGACTCGCATACGTTCAGCGCGTCTCCGCGGGAGACTACGCCGCCGAGGTGGACGACTCGGATTTCGGGCGCGACCTCGCGGAGTACACGGACGGCGTGCGCCGCATGGTGGCGACGCTCAAGCATCAGCTCGGCTCCCTGGACGGCGTGCTGCGCAACATGACCGTCCCCTGCCTCGTGGTGGATCGGGAGGAGCGCCTGACGTTCGTGAATCGGCCCTACCTGGATCTCTTCGAGCGCCGCAGGGAGGCGGGGCACTACCACGGCATGACCCTCAGGGATTTCTTCTACTCCGGGGGCATCGGGGAAACCATCCTGGGCCGCGCCATGCGCGAGGGCAAGACGCATCGGGGGCTGGAAATGGCCCTGCGCTCCCCCAGCGGCCGCAACCTGACCATCCGCTACGACGCCGCGCCGCTGTACGACCTGGACGGGGTGCTCATCGGCGGATTCGCCGTGATCGTGGACCTCACGGAAAAACAGGAGCAGCAGGAGGAAATCGCCCGTCTTGCCGCCTTTCCGCGTGAGAATCCGAGTCCGGTGCTCTCCACCGAGGAGAACGGCGACATCATATATATGAATCCCGCCGCAGGAAAAACCCTGGACGCTCTCGGCCTTTCCCCGGAGCAGCTGCTCCCGCCCAACCACGCGGAAATCGTGCGGGCCGTGCTGTCCACCCAGACTTCCCGACTGAACGTGGAGGCAAACGCCGGGGAACGGACCTATACCTGGGCCTACCATCCCGTTCCCGGACAACGCCAGACCTATATCTACGGGCTCGACATCAGCGAGCGAAAACGCATGGAACTCCAGCTCGCCCACGACGCTCTGCACGACGGCCTGACCGGACTCCCCAACCGAACGCTCTTCCTGGACCGGGTCAAGCAGGCTCTGCACCGCTCCCGGCGCGAGGCCGGACGCCGTTTCGCCCTGCTGTTCCTCGATCTCGACAGATTCAAAAACATCAACGATTCCCTGGGACACGCCGCAGGAGACGACCTGCTCATCCAGTTCGCGGAGCGGCTTGAAAACCTGCTGCGAAGCGAGGATACCGTTGCGCGCCTGGGCGGGGACGAATTTACGGTCCTGCTGGACAACCTTTCCGGTCCGGACCGCGCCCTGGCCTTGGCCGAACGCGTCCACGGCCTTCTGGCCGCCCCCTTTCACGTCCAAGACCACGAGTTGTTCGTCACGGCCAGCATCGGGGTGGTCATCGGGCCGGACAACGCCGCCGGGCCCGACGAGCTCCTGCGCAACGCGGACACGGCCATGTATCGGGCCAAGGCCGCTGGCCGCGCCCGCTCGGCCCTGTACGACGAGCTCATGCACAACGAGGCGCGCGACAGGCTGCTCCTGGAAATGGACATGAAGCGCGGGCTGGAAAAATCCGAATTCGAGCCTTTTTTCCAGCCCATAGTGGACCTGAAGACGCGAGAACTGCACGGCTTCGAGGCCCTGGCCCGCTGGAATCACCCGAAGCGCGGCCTCGTCTCGCCCGCCGAGTTCATCCCCCTGGCCGAGGAAACAGGGCTCATCGCCCCCCTCGGAAGGATCATGCTGGATCTTTCGCTGGAGTGCCTGCGCGACTGGCGGCATGAGCATCCGCAGGCCTCCGGGCTGAGCATGAGCGTGAATCTTTCCGTCGCGCAGATGACCCGCGCCGACATCCTCCAGGAAGTGAAACTCGCCCTGAAGCGGCACGACGTTCCGCCGGACCGGCTCAAGATCGAGCTGACCGAGAGCGGGCTCATGGACAACGCGGCCATCGCCCTGAGCCTGCTGGATCAATTGCACGACATGGACGTCCGGCTTTCCATCGACGACTTCGGAACGGGCTACTCCTCTCTTTCGCAGTTGAGCCGATTCCCCTTCGCCTACCTCAAAATCGATCAATCCTTCGTGCGCACCATGCTCGAAAGCGACAAGGACATGGCCATCGTGCGGACCATCGCGGCCCTGGCGCACAGCCTCGGCAAAAGGATCATTGCGGAGGGCGTGGAGACGCCGGAACAGCTGACCGCGCTCTGTTCCCTGGGCTGCCACTTCGGGCAGGGCTATCTCTTTTCGCGGCCCGTCCCGGCCGACCAGGCCCGGGACATGACCCGGCGGAGCGAGCCTTGGTTCTGAAGCTCTTGCCTTTCTTGCCACTTCCTGCAATAAAATGTAATCAACGAACATTCATGCAATAGATCCTCCACACGGGAAGAGCCATGAGCGATCAGCTAGGAAAACGAAAGACCGAACGGTTCGATCTGGAACTGCCGACGTCTCTTTCCATCGCCGAGCCCAACGGCGCGAAAAACCTCGTTGAACTGCTGACAAGGGACGTGTGCGCGCACGGAGCTTTCCTGAACACGGACGACCCGCTTCCGCCCGGCACCAAGGTCGATCTCCGCCTCGTGGTTCCCCTGGACCACATCCCCGAACTTTCTGGACGCCAGTCCCACATCCAGGCTTCCGGAACCGTCATCCGCAGCCAGGGCGAAGGCATGGCCATCCGCTTCGACCTCGGCTACCAGCTCCTTCCGGTCATGCCGCGCTTTTTCATCCACGTCACGGGCCGCAACAAGCTGCTGACCGAACTGCTGGCCAGATATGTGGGCGAGGAAATGGGCATGCGGGCCAGCTACGGCAGCGTCGAGCAGATGGCTACGGACACCCTGCGCGAGCAGGACACCACCTACCTCGCGCTCATCGACTACTTCGACGTGCGCGCCGGGCTGCCCCTCTCGGAACTGGAAGAGGCCATCGACGTCAAGGGCGCCCAATGCATCATCGCGCTCTTCAACGCCGACCACGACCCCTCCCTCATGGACAGCGCCTTGCGCCACGGCATCCGGGGCGTCTTCTTCGAAGGCGACTCCCTGGACCACGTCGCACGCGGGCTGACGGCCATCTCGCGCGGCGAGCTTTGGTACACGCGCGACGTGCTCACGCGCGGCCTGCAAAAGGAAATCGACCATACCCAGGGGAACGGCCCCGAACCGCTGACCCGCAAGGAAAAGGAAATCCTGGCCGCCGTGGCCGCCGGGTCCACCAACAAGGAAATCGCGGACAAGATGTTCATCAGCGTGCATACGGTGAAGACGCACCTCTACAACGTCTACCGCAAGATCAACGCGGCCAACCGCCTCCAGGCCACGCTCTGGGCCACAAAGAACCTCCAGCTCTGATCCTCGGGCCTCCGCCAAGAGAAGATTCCGTCTCCTGCCGCCCGCGCCTTCCGGCGCTTTTTTCATGCCTTCCGCACGATGCGCGCCGAGGGTTTTCGAACGCGGCCGCTGTGCGTCTCACTCCTTCCGCCCCCATTTCTCATACCCAAGTACTAGAGGAATTCAATCCTCCTACCGATACCACCTGCGGGGGGGAGCTCGTATCCTGCATGCAAGCTCAAAGAACCAGACCGGGAGGATTGAAGATGCGCAACCTGACCACCATAGCCCTGCTGCTTGCGGCCCTGCTGCTGCTTCCGGCCGGAGCGTCGGCATACAGCATTACCGTTGACAACTACGCCGGACTCTCCGGGGTGGACTTCACCGCGTCCGGCGGCTCGCTGGCCACCAAGACCGTGGCAGGCATCACCGGCCTGGGCGTCAGCGGCGGCGTCACCGGGGAAATCGGTCTCGGACAGTCCATCACCATCAGCTTCGACCAGGCCCAGTACGTCAACAGCCTCAGCCTGGCCCAGCTCTACACGGCGGGCAACTACTCGGACGGCGCGGATGAAGTGGCCGCCATCACCGTCCTGGGCGGATTCGGAAGCCGGACCTTCACCCTGACCGCCTCCGAGGCGACCAGCGCCACCTGGACCGGATTCGGCTCCGTGCTCAACCTCGACCCGGCCGTGAACAATTCCGGCGCGCTCTGGCAGCTGATCAACCCCTTCGGCGATCTCGCCATCTCCAGCATCGTGCTCAGCGCCGCGGACAGCCTCGCGGGCGCGGGCAGCACCAACTCGGACTACGGCTTCCATTCCATGGAAACCACGGCAACTCCGATTCCCGGAGCGGTCTGGCTGCTCGGCTCGGGCCTGCTCGGCCTGATCGGACTGCGCCGCCGCATCAGCAACTGATTTCGGCCTCCGCCTGCCGAACTCGCCTCCGCACCGGAAACATCCGGCGCGGAGGCGGCTCTCATACCGAAGCATGAACGGAATTCATACTTGCGCCGTATACCAATCCGCGAGCCGTTCCGTATCTTAGAATCAACAAGAACGTCTCAACGGAGGGAGATTCCATGCGTACCCTGATCACCGCCATCGCCCTGACCGCCCTGCTGGCCTTTGCCGGCACTGCCCAGGCATCCTATTTCCCCGGCTACAGCATCAACACCCTGGAAAGCTACCTGAACGGCCAGGGCGGGTTCGACGCCGCCGACTACGCCGCCTACACGGGCGACCTTTCCGGCTCCTGGACCGTGACGGCCATCGCCTTCGAGGCCGGAAACACCAATGAACTGCTCCAGAACGGCTCGCTGCTCTTCAGCACCGCCGACACCAGCAGCTTCGGAAACTTCGTGAGCAACGTGGACTTCGGCAGCTCCCTGTTCAACGACGTCACCACCAGCACCAGCTTCAACGTGCTCGGCAGCACCGCCACGCGGGCCTACGTGCTCAACGACGCCTGGACCATCCCCGGCCTGAACCTGACCCTGGACGCGGGCACCCTGATCCTCGGCTTCAACGACAACGGCTCCAGCGACGGCGACTTCGACGACATGATCCTGGCCGCCACTCCGACCAGCGCCACCCCGATCCCCGGCGCGGCCTGGCTGCTCGGCTCCGGCCTGCTCGGCCTGATCGGCCTGCGCCGCCGCATCAGCAACTGATTCTTCTCCCTCCTCCCGTTGAATGCAAAAGGGCGGCTCCCGAAAGAGCCGCCCTTTTTACGTCCGACCGACGCCGCTGAAGCCGCAAGCCATGCGCTCAGGCCGGGCCGATGCGCTCCAGGGCTTCGCGGGCCAGTTGTCCCACATTCGTCGTTTCCAACGTCCCTTCCCGGAAAAGGCGCACCTCGGCTGGATCGCTCTCCAGCGCCAGCAGCCCTTCCCGCGCGGAGTCCGCGCCGAGCAGCCCCAGGGTCCAGGCGGCCAGCCCGCGGTTTGGCCCGTCCGTCTCGTTCAATGCCGCGACGAGAAAACGCTCGGCCTTGCGGACCAGCTCCGGCCTGGCCGAGGCCAGCCGTCCCAGCCCCCAGAAAACGCCGCGCCGCAATTCCGGATGGTCGAGAAAGTTGCCGTCGCAGTCCGACTCGCAATAAATGTAGGAAGCAAGGATGGTGTGGTATTCCCGGGCCAGCCCGGCATTGTTCGCCATGGCTTCGGCCATGGCCTCCGGAATGCCCCAGCCGAGATTCCCGGATTCCTCGTTCAGGTACCACATCAGCGTGCGCATGAGCACGCGGGCGGATTCCATGGACGATTCGGCCATGCGCGCCACAACGCGGCCCAGGGCCACTGCGGCGCGCCAGCGGACCGATTCGTCCCGGTCCAGGCGCAGGGAGAGCAGCGGACCCGTAACCTGCCGTTCCGGCAAATCCACGAACTCCTCCAGCCGCGTTTCCCAATCGTCCGCAGCCAGTGCGTCACGCATTCCGCCCTTGAGCGCCCTGAATCTCGCCATGCCGTCTCCCTAGTTCGCGTTCTCCTCGATCTCCTTCAAAAAGGCTTCCGGCACTTCGTATCCGGTTTCCTGAGCCTTGGCCACGCACTCCTTGGCGCGAGCCCAGTCGCCCTTCTCGGCGCTGACCAGGGCCAGGTTGTTCCAGGCCGGGCCGAACATGGGCTCGATGCTCACGGCCGCTTCCAGCGCCTTGGCGGACTCTTCGAGGTCGCCGACGGTAAAGTAGGCGCTGCCCAGAGTGGCCAGGGCCTGGACGAACTTGTTGTCGTACTTGATGGCGCGCTTGAGGGACTGGATGGCCTTGTCCGCCTCGCCGAGCTGGAGCTGGCAGAAGCCGATGTTGCCCCAGGGCACGGCGAAGAAGGGGCGCTGCTGCGTGGCCTGAACGTTGTAGGTCAGGCAGGTCTTCAGGTCGCCGCGCTGCATGGCGATGCCGCCGAGCTGCACGTAGGCCTCGGCCAGCTTGGGGGAGTTGGCCACGGCCTCGCGGAAGCAGCGCTCCGCTTCCATGAAGTCGCGCTTGGAAAGATAGGCCACGCCGAGGTTGTAGAGCGTGTTGCCGCACTCGCGGTTCACGGCCAGCTTGGCCTTGAGGTCCGCGATATAATCATCGATGTTGTCGAACTGCTGCTCAGTCATCTGCATCCTCTCGAAAGTTATAATTTCATGCCCCTGTCCTGCAGGAGCTTGGCGTACCATTGGCAAAACTCGAAAAGGGGCCGCACGCGGTCCGGAATGGTCACCAGGGTGACGTTGAATTCCGAAATGAGGTCCACGTAATCCTGTTCCGGCTGCCGACCCAGCGACTTGATGAACATGTTGGTCAATTCGTGCGCCGTGTGCCCGGTGATGTCCCGCCGGATGTCGATGGGGTCGAAGGGCTTGGCGAACGGATCCCAGGCCTCGTAGCCGATCCTGTCCACGAACTTGCGCCGCCGGGGCGACATCTTGTCGTATATGGCCCGTTTCTGGGCCTCGAAATCATCGCGGCTCGGTTCGCTCATGCCTATTCTCCGTCGTCCGGTCCCTTGCCGAGCACGAGGCTGAAGGACTTGTCCTTGCAAGAGGCGCAGGCGGACTCGTCCTTGTCGCAGCTGCCGCAGGCCTCGGAGGCTTCCTTCATGGTCGGGATGGTCGGCGCCGCGGTCTCGGCCTTGGCCGCTTCGGACTTCCCGGCAACGCCGAGGTAGGTCTCGTCGTACTCCGTGAGCAGCGCCAGGGAAGGCGGAACCAGCACCGTGCCGAGATCCTTGTAGCGCGAGCCGATGGCCACGCTGATGTCGTTGCTGAGGTTCATCAGCGAATCCTGGAGCTTTTCCACGTGCACCGTGGGGTAGGCCTTGCCGGGCTCGAAGCCGGAACGCCCACAGGTATGCGGCTCGCCGTTGATGTTCATGGGCACGCCGTAGAGGCGGCAGGTCAGGGGGCGATGTTCATAGAGCACGCAGAGATCGTCGTCTCCCAGCAGGGGGCAGCGGACCTTGGCAGCGGCTATCTTCCGGAGAATCTCCGCCGTGGGCAGACCGTCCTGGCTGGCGCGGTAGGCCCGGCGCTTGAGCCGATGGACTTCCCGGTCGGCGTCGTCCGCCCGGTCGAGCACGCTGCTGCGCTCCATGCCGGAAAATTTCTTGTTGAAATGGTGGTTGATGTAGAGCGCCTCGATGAGGGAGAGGTCGAACAGGGCGTAGCAGCAATCGCTGCATCCCTGGCCGCAGCGCACCAGATCTCCGTGCTGCTCCTGAATCTTGGCGAATATTCCGTCCACTTGCCGGACGATATTTTCGTAGCGCTCGAAAAACGGGCTGAAGTCCAATGTCATGCGTATCTCCTTGCAGGGGCCTTGAAATCGATCATGCGGCGCGAAGCGCGACCCGGTCCGAGCCCGGACAGGGATGTATGTAATGCTTTTCGTCGCTTCGTCAACCAGCGGCCCGACGGAAGCGGCACGAAGAATACAAAAAAAGCCGCTCAACGCTCCGGGCCCCGCGCGGCGGGATGCGCCCGGCCGTCTCCCGGCGGCGAAAGAAAGAGGCGGGAGTGATGGCAGTCCACCACTCCCGCCTCAATCATGGAAATGGAACGATTAGTCTTCCTCGATGGTGATGGCGTCCTGCTCGCAGACTTCCACGCAGGACTCGCAGCCCAGGCACTCTTCCATGTTCACGGGAACAGCCTTACCATCCTGAAGCTCGTAAACTTCAACGGGGCAGACATCCACGCATTCGCCGTCGCCGACACACTTGTCAGTATCGACCGTAACAGTGTAACCCATCTTAATTCCTCCGAGATCAGATTTTAGGGCAGATTCCGCCCGTCCAACCAAAAGTATTCGCCGCCCTCCCGGCCGCTTTTTCTTCCGCCGAACAAGACGGAAAGCAAGACCGTTTCGGACCACGAATTTGCAGATAGCCGCCCGTCACTGTCCTGTCAAGAAGAGAACCGCGACCAGCTCGGCTGATTCCCCGAAAACCCGCAACCAGCATGATAATGTTGACTTCCATGGCAGGGTGCCTATCCTCTTCGTTCAGGATTCGGCTGCCGCGGCACTGACCTTCCCGCGCCGCCGACCCCACACTAAAAACATAAGGATCGCCATGTTTACCAAGCTGGAGCTGGAAAAATACGCCCGCACCCTCTGGTGGGGCCTGAGCACGGCCCGCACGGGCCAATTCAAGCCGGGCGAATTCGTGCTCGTGCGCTTCGACCTCGACGCCCTGCCCCTGGCCGAGACGCTCTTCGACCTGATCATCGAAAAGGGCCTCGTTCCCGTGCCGCGCATGAACCTCTCGCCGAACATGGAAGTCAGCTTCTACGGCAAAGGCTCGCAGGAGCAGATCTCGGCTGTGCCCGCGGGCGACGCCGAGTTCACCGGCAACCTCGCCGGGCTCATCTCGCTGATCGCCCCGGCCTCGCTGACCCACCTCAAGGGCGTGGACCCGTCCAAGATCGGCCGGGCGGCCGTGGCCCGCAAATTCCTGCGCGACATCATGGAGCAGCGGGAAATTTCCGGGGACTTCGGCTGGTCGCTCTGCGCCTGGCCCACCAAGGCCATGGCCGACGCCTCCGGCCTGAGCCTCGACGAATACGCGGAGCAGATCAGAAAGGCGTGCTTCCTGGCGGACGACGACCCCGCGGCCACCTGGGCGCGCGTGTTCGAGGACGCCCAGGAGGTCAAAGCCTGGCTCAACGGCATGGAGATCAAGAACCTGCGCATCGAGTCCGAACACACGGACCTGATCGTGGACCCCGGCCAGGACCGCCGCTGGCTCGGCGTCTCCGGCCACAACATCCCCAGCTTCGAGATATTCCTTTCGCCCGACTGGCGCGGCACCGAAGGCGTCTACTTCGCGGACCAGCCCTCGTTCCGCTCCGGCAACCTCGTGCGCGGCGTGCGCCTGGAGTTCAAGGAAGGCCGGGTGGTCCGCTCCGAAGCCGAGGAAGGCGCCGATTTCGTGGCCAAGCAGCTCGGCATGGACGAAGGCGCCTGCCGCCTGGGCGAATTCTCGCTCACGGACCGCCGCTTCTCGCGCATCGACGCCTTCATGGCCAATACCCTCTTCGACGAGAACTTCGGCGGCGAGCACGGCAACTGCCACGTGGCCGTGGGCGCGTCCTACGCGGACACCTATGCGGGCGACCAGCGCGAACTGGACGCCGCCAAAAAGGCCGAGCTGGGCTTCAACGAGTCCGCCCTGCACTGGGATCTCGTGAACACCGAGAAAAAGACCGTCACCGCCGAACTCAAGAACGGCAAAAAGGTCGTCATCTACGACGACGGCGAATTCAAATACTAACGGAATCGGACATGAACAGAGCCGAGCATTCCGCGCAGCGATCCCCGCAGCGATCCCCGCAACGATCCCCGCAACGATCCGGGAGCGTCCTTCAGGGCGCTCCTGCTCTGTTTCCCGCGCCGAGCATGGCACGGCGGCCGTTGCGGGCGCTCGCGGCTCCGGCATTCCGCGTCCCGGCGCTCTTACCCATGGCGCTCCTGCCTTTGGCGATGCTGGCCCTGGCGCTCCTTGTCCTGGCCGGTTCCGCGTCGGCGCAATCCGCAGCGCCCGGAAAAGACGTGCCCGAAGACGTGCGGCAGCTCGCCGCGTTCATGGCCGAGGACATCTACCAGGAACTGGTGCTCTCCCAGTGGCAGCGGCAGAGCATGGAAATCTGCGGAGAGCCCGCCGAGCCGGGCGTGCTGCGCCATGCGGGCCTGTCCGTTTACGAGGGCGTGCGCTTCAAGGGCGGCAAGCCCCTTTCCGGCGTCTGGGCCGACCGCTACCGGGGCCGCGCCTGCGGGCGGGAACGGCAGTTCAACTTCCTCTTCACCGCGCAGGACGGAAAAGTGGTGATCCGGCACATGCTGCCCGGACGCACGGAATGCCCGCCCCGCCTCCAGATCGACGCCATGAAGACCGCCCTGCCCCGCCTCAAAAAGCGCCACCCGCAATGCGAAACCTTCATTCCCGTGGACAGCGAAATCGAACACGCGCCCAAGCACGTCAACGACCCCTGGAGCGAAATCTGGGTCTTCGACGCCTGCGGCAAGCTCGCCGCCTCCCGCGTGACCTTCACCCCGGACGGACAGGGCGGGACGTACTTCAAGGTGGAATAGGCACGGCACCATTCTTTTTAAGCATTACGGGGCGGGAACCTTTCGGTTCCCGCCCCGCTTTTATGGAGTGTAACGGTGAGGAGGCGTTGTTACGGCTGCGACGAAGACGACGGAGTGACGTGCTCGATCTTCTGTGCGCGTTCCCAGTCCTCGACCTGGGCCTCGTCCTCGACCTCTTCCCAGCCCGTGAACATGGCCTGGACGTGGGCGGTGAGGGAATGTCCCGTGGTGGTCATGTAGACGTGCACCACGTAGAACATGAGGATCAGGAAGGCCCCGGCCACGTGCAGGTTGGCCACCACGCCGAGGCTGCTCAGGCCGATTTCGTTATAGTAGTAGTACAGCAGTCCCGTGGCGAGCATGATCGGGATGAGCACCGAAGCCAGTCCGAGGTAGGTCAGCCGCTGGAGCGGGTTGTGCTTGGCCTCGCGCTTCTTCTGCACGGGATGCGGCTCGCCCTTGAAGATGCCGAAGGCGTAGTAGCGCACGACCACGAAGAGCCGCTTGGTGGTCGGGATGTACTGCTTCCATTCCCCGGTGGTCAGCAGCCAGAAGGCGATGAACACGTAGAGGATGACCCAGGAGATGCCGAAGGTGGCGTGCAGTTCCACGGCTTCTTCGAAGCCGAAGAGCGTGTACACGCCGTGGACCTCGAAGCCGGTCACGAGCAGCAGGGTGATCAGGATGGCCTGAACCCAGTGCCAGAACCGTTCGAACTTCGAATACAGATAGATGCGCTTCATGTTCAGTTGCGTCATGGCGTTATCCCTCCCTGCGGGTGCTGGCGATCATGCGCAGCAGGCCGTGGATGAGCACGGCGATGATCGAGACGATCACGCCTGCCCAGCCGAGCCAGTCGATGGCCTGCACGCTGTCCCGTCCGGGCATGTAGAACCCGGCCAGATTGGCCAGGCGGCCCTGCTTGGCATGGCACTCGGTGCACTGGACGGCGTTTTCCTTGGGCGCGACCATGTGGGTCGTGGGGTAGGCATAGGCCGTCTCCACGAAGCCGTACTGGCCGGAATGGGGCAGATTCACGTAGCTCATGCCCTCGTCCAGGGCGATCTTCCAGTCGAAGTGCTTCCAGTAGGCGGTCTTGTCGTCCTTGCCGTAGGGGAAGAGGTGCGGCACGGCCATGGTGTTCTCCACGGTGTCGTAGGGCGTCTTGCCGCGATGCACCTTGAAGGGCATGATCCGGGCGTTGGGATCGGAGCGGTCGCCGATGGGCCACTGGAGCCTGACCTCCTGGGACGGGTCGATCTTGTCCTCGGCCGTGGTCACGGTCATGGCGCCGTTGAACCAGTGGTATTCGGGCACCACGTTCTTTTGCCAGACGAATTCGCCCTTCTTGGCGTCGTAGTCCGGCTTGCCGTTTTCATCCTTGACCGCCTTGCGCGTCTTGTCGCCCGCCTGGGACCAGTCCCAGGACATCTTGGTGGGCAGCACGCGGGCGAAGCTCGGAATGTGGCAGCTCTGGCAGGCCACGCGGTCGGTATGGTCGTTCATCTTCCCGGCCGCATGCGGACGGGCCGTATGGCAGGACTCGCACATGATCTTGGGCTGGAGGTCGTTCTCCACCAGGCTCTTGCGCTCCATGACCGCCGGGTTCGAGTAGATGCGGCCCGCAACGTCGTGGGCGCGGGTGGTGTGGCAGCGCACGCAGGCGAATTCCTGTCCGCCCGAAGCCTTGTCGCCCATGTGCACGTCCAGGTGCTTGTCCGGATGGGACATGCTCGAATCCAGGTCGCCGTGCTTCACGCCGTCGCCGCCGCCGCCGAAGAAGTGGCAGGTGCCGCAGTTGGTGCGGTCGGGCCGGCCCACGCTCTGGGCCGTTTCGGCCCAGTTCGGCGCGAAGAAGAGCTCGCCGCCGAAGTCCTTGCCCAGCTGCTCGCCGGGGTGTTCGGGATCCTCGATCCAGGGCGCGGGATACCCGGCCATGGTCGGGAACTTCTTGTAGGTGCCGGTCTGCTCGTGGCAGACGAGGCAGTCCACGCTCTCGGCCTTGGAGAAGTCGAAATCCTTGTCCTTCCAGCCGTACCCGGCATGACAGGAGGTGCAGCGCGGCTCGTTGGATTGCAGGGCCACGCAGAAGTTGTTCACGGTCAGGCCGCCCTTGCCGATCTTCCGGGCCGGATCGGAAATGGGATCCTTCCAGGTCCAGTGGATGGTCTTGTGGAATTGCAGCGAGGCCTGGTTGTGGCAGCCCAGGCAGGCGCGCGTCACCTCCGGTCCCTTGAAGGAACGCTGCTCCACCGGGTCGAACTGGAGTTCCTTGAACTTGGAATGGTCTGCGGTGATGGGCGTGGGCGAGGTCATGGTCGCCTGCCGGGCCATAAGCCGTCCGGGTGCGTCTTCCGCCGCCCACGCGCCCATGGCCGCGAGCAGGGAAAGCGCGAGGGCCGCCAGCGCGAAAAGCGCGGTTGCGGTCGATCTCGAACGTCCGTTCATTCTCCAAACCTCCCTCATGACGATAAGTTCACTCTTCATGTTGACGACGGTGCGCCCCGCTCCCGTGCGTAGGCGCGGTTTCCCGATATCCTCGACGCCAGGGCGGCCAGCCCCAGCGCAACGACCAATCCGAGATGCGTCCAGTCCACGAGCATGGTCGTGAACGGCTCGTAAGAGACGCCGGGCTGGTTCTTGTACATGCGCAGCGCCCCTGTGGCGACGATGCCGAGCACGAGGAGCGCCCGGATCAGGCCCGAAGGGGTCAGCCGCAGCTCGCGCGACCACTGCCGCAGCCAGCGCGCGGCAAGGTAGCCGAGCAGCGCCAGGAACAGGATCGCGGCCACGTAGTGCAGCTTGTGGGTGAAGTAGAAATCCGCAAGCCAGCCGAGCCCGGGCAGGTCCGCGATGTAGTAGCGCTTGAAGATGGGCATCTGGGCCATGCCGGAAAGGGCCAGCACAAAGACGAGCAGCCCGAAGCACAAGGCATAGGCGCGCGAAAGAGGCGTGCGCGAGCTAGTCCTCATGGCCGCCCTCCTTGTCCCTGGATTCGTTGTTCGCGGGGCCTTCTCCGGGCGCGCCGGAGCGGCCCGAAGCCTCGCCCCGGCCGAACATGGCCCGGCCCGCGGCCACCAGTCCGGCGGCGATGCCCGCGAAGGGCGCGATGAGCGCGGCCTCGGCCATGTTTTCCTCGGCGGACATCATGTCCGGGAACGGCTCCAGGCCGGGGCGGCCCTTTTTGGAATCGATCTGCTGCGAATCCTTCAGGGCCGCATGCAGCTTGTCGAAGGGCACGGGCGAGACGTACAGCGTGTTCGTGCCGCCGTTCTCATGCTCGCCGTAGATGTATCCGTTCATGGATTCGGCCAGTTCGTGGGCCTTCTGCACGATCTCCTCGCGCGGGCCGATGGTCTGCACGTCGTAGGGACAGGCGCTGACGCAGGCCGGAGCCTGTCCTTCGGCGACGAGCTGGTGGCAGCGGTCGCACTTGTACATCACGCCGTTGCCCGCGAACCGGGGCAGGATGTCGAGATACAGCCCCACGCCGGTCTGCCGCTGGGGAATGTGCCAGGGGCAGACCGACTTGCACTTGGAGCCGCCCAGGCAAACCTGGTCGTTGATGCGCACGATGCCGTTCTTCTCCCGCCCGGCCGCGCCCCAGGGGCAGAGATTGGCGCAGGGCGGGTTCTGGCAGTGCATGCAGCGCCGGGGGATATTGATCTCGTAGGTCTCGCCGTCCTGCTCTACCTCGGCGGACTGGAGAAAGAGCCAGTTGTACGGGGTCAGCCGGTCGTCCACATCGCGCTTTTCCGACCAGTCCTCGGCCTTGACCCTGGGAGGGTACATCTCCGGAAACGGCTTTTGCGGTTCGGGATACTTGAATCCGTTGGACTCGCGGCAGGCCTCGACGCACGCGCCGCAGCCCACGCACCTCGAAAGATCGTGCAGGGTGGCCAGCTCCTGGCCGGGCAAAGTGCGCACCTCTTCCTGGGCGGCCAGGGCGCGGGCAGGCAGCGCCGCAGCGGAAGCAGCCAACGACGCGCCGCCAAGGCCCAATGCCTTGAGAAACCCGCGCCGGGAGAGGCCGCCCTTGTGTTCATCCTTCATATTTCCTTCCACCTCGCGATAGCTTTACCCTCCACATAGCAGAATACATGCCGCAAAGGCAGCAAACCCGCATGATAATCCGCAACCCTTGTCCTTTCTGGATTCCTCCTGTTTCGGTTCTGCCGGGACTTGCCCTTTTCGCTCCAGTTGCTATACAGTTATTTATACACTTGTTAAAAACTATACATTCCGAAAGGCGACTCCAGCATGACCGAACAGGAAATCAATCTCTATCTCAAGGAAATACTGAACACGATGCACGACGGGCTGTTCCTCACGCGGCCCGACGGAACCATCATGATGGTCAACGACGCGCTCGTGCGCATGACGGGGTATTCCCGACAGGAGCTGATGAACGCGCGCTGCTCCATATTCGACTGCGACGTCTGCCACCGCTCCCGCGCCGAGGGCAGCAGGCACTGGTGCCGACTGTTCAAGATCAAGCGCGAGAACATGAAGAGCTGCCACATCCGCCGCAAGAGCGGGGAGTACATCCATGTGGTCAAGAACGCCTCCCTGCTTCAGGACGGGGACGGCGAGGTCATCGGCGCGGTGGAAACGCTCACGGACATCAGCGAGCTGGACGCCCGCGACCGCAAGATCAAGGAATTATCGAGGCTGCTCGGCGGCGAAGAGAGCTTTTTCGGCATGGTGGGCCGCTCCGAGGCCATGCGCCGCGTCTACGACCTGCTGGAACGCGCGGCCCAGTCCGACGCCCCGGTGATCATCTTCGGCGAGTCCGGCACGGGCAAGGAGCTGGCCGCGGCCGCCATCCACGAACTCGGCCCGCGCAAGGACGGCCCCTTCGTGCAGATCAACTGCGCGGCCTTGAACGAGTCGCTTCTGGAAAGCGAGATATTCGGCCACGTCAAGGGCGCGTTCACCGGGGCCTACCGTCACCGCAAGGGCCGCTTCGAGGAGGCTCAGGGGGGCGACGTGTTCCTGGACGAAATAGGAGACGTGCCGCTTTCCATCCAGGTCAAGCTCCTGCGCGTGCTGGAGACGCGCAGCTTCGAGCGCGTGGGCGACAACCGCCCTCTGCCCCTGGACGCAAGACTGATCACCGCCACCAACCAGGATCTGCGGGCGCTCGCCGAGGAAAAACGCTTCCGGGAGGATTTCTTCTACCGCATCAACGTCATCCCCATCCACCTTCCGCCGCTGCGCGACCGCCGCGAGGACATCCCTCTGCTGGCCGAACATTTCGTGCGGCGGCTCCAAGAGACGGGAAAAGAGCCGGTCGGAGGGCTGGCCCCGCAGAGCCTGGAACTGCTCACGGCCTATTCCTGGCCGGGCAACGTGCGCGAGCTGAAAAGCGCCGTGGAATACGCGGCCGTGGTCTGCCGAGACGGACTCATCCTCCCGGAACACCTGCCGCCCCAGATCGCCTCGGTCTGCGCCGCTCCGCAAGGCCCGGAAGCGACAGCGGATTTTCCCGCTCCGCAGGCCGGGCTGCCCCGCCAAAAGGCCGAACTGATCCAGGCCTTGCGCCAGGCCGGAGGCAACAAGTCCGCGGCCGCCCGCCAGCTCGGCGTCAGCCGCATCACCGTGCTCAACCGCATGCGCAAGTACGGCATCGACATGCGCAAGGTGATCACCTCCTGACTATGTTTCAATTTTGTCAAATCGAACATTCTTCTTTTTTCTGGACATCCAGCGGCTTCATCATTATATATGACAACGCCGAATGGAGCGTCCGCTCTCAACATTTGGTTCCCGTACACATCAGTCATCACTGGTTTTCCCCTACGGCCTTGTCCTGTCCTGCAAGCGGAAAAGGAGCCTCATGAGCAGCAACAAAAAGACGGCAACCCTCATTTTCGACGGAAAGACCATCGAACTTCCCGTGGTCTGCGGCACTGAAGACGAATACGGCATCGACATCACGCAGCTTCGGCAGAAAACCGGCCTGATCACCTTTGATCCCGGCTTCGCCAACACCGGTTCCTGCAACTCGTCGATCACCTTCGTCAACGGCGAGGAAGGAGCCCTGCACTATCGCGGCTACCCCATCGAAGACGTCGCGGAACATTGTTCGTTCATCGAAACCGCCTACCTGCTGATCTTCGGCTATCTGCCCACGCGCGACCAGCTCAAACGCTTTTCCGAGCTGCTCACCGAACAGGAACTGCTCCACGAGGGCTTGCGCCACCATTTCGACGGTTTTCCGTCCCAGGGCCACCCCATGGCGATCCTTTCCGCCGTAATCAACTCCCTGGGCTGCTACCACCCCGACCTGCTCGAACTGGAAAGCAAGGACCAGTTCCTGCTGGCGGTTTCCAAAATCATTTCCAAGGTGCGGACCATCGCGGCCTGGGCCTACCGCAAGTCCATCGGCAGGCCGTTCATGTACCCGAATCCGAGCCTGTCCTACTGCCGCAACTTCCTGCACATGATGTTCTCGATCCCGAACAAGATCTACGACGCCCCGCAGGAAGCCGTGCGCGCCCTGTCCCTGTTCTTCATCCTGCACGCGGACCACGAGCAGAACTGCTCCTGCTCCACGGTGCGCATGGTCGGCTCGACCCAGGCCAACCTCTTCGCCTCGGTTTCGGCGGGCATCTGCGCGCTCTGGGGCAAGCTGCACGGCGGGGCCAACGCCGCGGTCATCGACATGCTCGAATCCATCCGCGACGGCCAGACCACGGTCCCGCAGTTCATCGAGAAGGTGAAGCGCAAGGAATGCCGGCTGATGGGCTTCGGCCACCGCATCTACAAGAACTTCGACCCGCGCTCCAAGATTCTGCGCCAGGCCGCCTACGACCTGCTGGAAAAAACAGGCAACCACGACCCGCTCCTGGACATCGCCATGGAGATGGGCGAGGCCGCGCTCGCGGACGACTACTTCCTGGAGCGCAAGCTCTACCCCAACGTGGACTTCTACTCCGGAATCATCCTGCGCACCCTGGGCATCCCCGTGAACATGTTCCCGGTGATGTTCGCCATCGGCCGCATGCCCGGCTGGATCGCCCATTGGTACGAGGACTTCCAGAATCCGGCCATGCGCATCCACCGCCCGCGACAGATCTACACCGGAGCGCATCGGCAGCCGGTAATTCCGATGAATAAAAGGAAAAAGCCGGGCGACCCCCTGGCGTGAAAAAAGTGGCAAAAAAGTGTTGCAATGCGGTGACGAGGCGTATATACACTCCTCTCGCACGGCGCGAAAGAGCGCCAACGCACTGATCTTTCAAGTGCCCGGATGGCGGAACTGGTAGACGCGCATGGTTCAGGACCATGTTCCTTAACGGGAGTGGAGGTTCGATTCCTCTTCCGGGCACCAAATCAGAAATTATCACTGTCCAGAACAGTACAAAAGACCCCGGATTTCCGGGGTTTTTTCGTATCTAGCGACCACGACAATTCGATATAGACCATTGACGTACACAATCTGTGGGGGTAGTTTTGGGGGTATAAGCTCATTTTTGAGCCAAAAGAGGGGGTATCGTACCCCCAAAGGATACCCCCATCATGAAACTCAATGCCCTCAAAGTGAACAGCGCCAAGCCGCAATCCAAAGCGTTTAAGCTCTTTGACGGCGGCGGCCTGTTTTTGCTGGTAACCCCCAACGGCTCCAAGCTTTGGCGACTGAAGTATCGGCTCAATGGTAAGGAAAAGCTCTTGGCTTTGGGCGCGTACCCTCAGCTATCCCTTGCTGCCGCCCGTGAGGCCCGCGACAAGGCCCGCAAGTTGTTGGCCGGGGGCACTGATCCAAGCCTTGCAAAAAAGCAAGAGAGGGCCAGCCAGGCCGAAACCGTTGCTGACGTTGCCCGCGAGTGGCACGAGGTAAACAAATCCCGCTGGACCCCGGACCATGCCGGGCGGATTTGGCGGAGGCTTGAAAAGGACCTCTTCCCCCTCATCGGAAACCGCCCTACTGCCGACGTTTCCCCCGCCGAACTCCTGGAAGCGATCCGCACCATCGAAAAACGTGGGACCGCCTACACGGCCCGCCGCGCCTTGCAAGACATCAAACGGGTGTTCTCCTATGCCGTGGTCACGTCACGCGCTCAACACAACCCGGCCACGGATTTGAGCGTGGCATTGAAACAACCGCCCGTGCAACACCGCGCCGCCGCAACGGAAGTCGGACCCTTGCGCGAACTTTTGCGGGCCATTGAAGGCTATCTGGGAACGCACGTCGTCAAATGCGCCTTGCGCCTTCTCCCTCACGTTTTCTGCCGCCCTGGGGAACTCCGGTTCATGGAATGGACTGAACTCGACCTGGAAAGCCCTGAACCAACCTGGAGCATCCCAGCCGAGAAAATGAAGATGCGCCGCAAGCATATAGTCCCGCTTTCCAGGCAAGCAACAGCGATTCTGAAAGAAGTCCAACCGTTAACGGAAAGCGGACGCTACGTATTCCCGTGCGAACGGACCCGCGCTCAGCCAATGAGTAACAACGCTCTTAATGCTGCTCTACGCCGCATGGGATTCAGCAAGGAAGAGGTTTGCGCACACGGGTTCCGCGCAACCGCCGCAACTCTATTGGCGGAAATGGGCTACCCCTCGCATCTTGTAGAAATTCAACTTTCCCACGCAGATCGGAACAAGGTCCGAGCCGCTTACAACCACGCCGAGTACTTGCCGGAACGGCGCAAGATGATGATCCGGTGGAGCGACTTTCTGGACAGGGTTCAGGAGGGCGGCAAGGTGGTTCCGCTGTTCAGGGCTGGATAAGCTACAACACGCTGTTTTTTGAGCGATCGAACGTTTGCCGCTGCGTCATCAGCAAAAGGACGGATTTTTATGGGCACGATCACCCTGAATCGAATTATCAGCGCACACGAGCTACTGGAAAGGTGGACAGGCATAACAGAACGAGAGCTTGTTGCAATGACAAACCCTGATTCTTTAGATGTTCCGTTTTTAAAAGGCTATAAACACATTAAAACGCTAGTACAAGATGACAATGTTGAGTTACACATATGTTGTGATGATGCTGCAACACCTTATGTCTTCGAAATCGGACCTACTGTTCAAATACGATGGGAAGATAATGATCCGGAACAGATCAGCAAAGGAATTATTTTTGATTTTAATGCTGTAGAGTCAATAGAGATGGACAACCCCACATTCAAAGCAAAGATTAAAAAAGTTAAAGAAAAAACTAAGAAGCATGAATGGATATCATGTGCTACGCTTCCAGAGAGATGGGAGTGCAGCCCAGATGATGTTATAGACATAATCGAAAAGCATACTCCAACGATACACCCTGACTATCCGAACACATATCTATCTTACGAAACGTTATCTTGTTTTAACATATATGGTATTGATCTTCTGAAATTTGAGGAGCAATACGATCAAGAAATCAGTCAGTTTTCATATACCCCGCCTCACCGGCGAAACGCGCCAACACCTAATCAAGTAAGCCCAATCGCATCCCAGACGACATCACGGCCTGCAACAATCAAAGACTATCGTGAACGGATGCCCAGCATCGTTTCTGGTGTACTCGCCATCAAGCGCCAATGGGATTCGTCTGGAGAAAATTCGCCAATTCGCAAATTCGGATTCATTGAGCCTGAACTTTGGGAGCTTGCGCCAGCAGTCAAAGACAAAACCTTGCGGGCGGCCTTCAAGCAAGCCCTGAACGATTCAGGAATCACGGTTTGGCTAAAAAGAGGGCCTCGCACTCAATAGGTTAAATCGCCGCATATGCCGCGCTGAAATAATTCACATTATCCGCGTTCGGCCACCCACTCTAAACCGCCACGCACATTCGCGTGGCGGTTATTGTTTTGCAGCCTCAAATGCACGAGTCATGAGCCAATTCGCCGCTTTGAAATATTTCATCTTTTACCCATTTCCGCCTGACTGGCGCGGAGAATTTTATATTGCTCAACAATCCGGCGATATTGAATTTATCCTGTAACAACCTGTATCCTCCGCCTTAATTCAACGCCGTTCTTCTTTGAACGACAAACTGCGGAGGCCAGGAGATGCTTGAATCTTCCGGTTCAATTTTCAGAAGCGTTACCCCCCACTCTTGGGCAACAAGCAGCTTTCGGCTTGGCTTCTGCGTTGAGCCTCAGCCTCCATAACCGCCCCCCTGCGAAAAGCCCTCTCCGTATGGTAGCGGTCCCCTTTGGTCTCAATTGCATCGGTCAACCGACCGTAATTCCACAACAGGAGCTTGAACATGAATGACGAACGGCTTCTTCGACTTCCCGATGTGTTGCACCTCATTCCCGTAGCCAAAAGCACATGGTGGCTTGGAGTCCGCGAAGGCCGCTATCCGCGCCCGGTGAAGCTGGGGCCGCGCTGTTCCGCATGGCGACTGTCCGATATCCGGCGAATCGTTGACGGCGGCATTCCCGGCGACTTCGTTGGAGAAGGCGTTACCGGAGACGCGGCATAGAACAAACGAGAAGCCCCCTGCGGTGTGCGAAACCGCAGGGGGCTGAAAATTCAACGCAGGCGAGCGTCGAAAGTGAGTATTTCTCTACACGAAAAGGGCAACAGGGGCAACGTCTGGAGTCAGAAGAACAACCCGCAACGCACACCACAGCAACGCTTTATCGACTCCCTTCCGGAACGGCTCCAATGGGGCCACGGCAAAGAGCTGTACTACTGGGGCACAAGGGCGAGCGTTATTTCCAAGGCAGGATACCTGGAACTGCCCACAACACAATGGCATTACCTGATCCTGGACATCGACCACGAAGGCGCGGGCGCGTTTTGGTTGGACGAAGGCCTGCCCATGCCGACCATCTCCATCGTCACGCCGGACAACGGCCATGCCCTCTATTTTTACGAACTGGCGAATCCCGTACTCCGCCCGATCAACGGTGGCGCATCCTGGTTGAAACGCCGCCCCCTGGAATTTTTCGAGAACATCCGGACCGGATACATCAAGGCACTTTGCGCCGACCCCGGATACACGGCCTATTCCTGCAAGAATCCATTCGGTCCGATGTGGGAGCCGACAACACGCTGGCACGACAAGCAATATACGCTTGCAGAAATGGCCCAGGCAGTGGATGTTCCGTCTTCCCGGAGATACCGCCGGGATAGAGAACCCGACTCGACAAGTCCCCACTCACAGCTCTTCCATGCCGGGCGAAAATGGGCTTGGGAGAACGTCGGCTCCCATTCCTCACGGGATGCGTTTCAAGCGGACCTGCATTCCTGGCTCAAGGGCTATTACGCCGAACACGTCCGCCCGAACCTGGAAAAGGAAATCGGGCCGCATCTTATCCATTCACTGGCGCAACGCATCGCCGTCTATACCTGGGGCAAGCGGGGCACACGCTGGCTGCGTGACCAGACCAAAAACCGGGGGGCATTGTCGCTTCCGCCCGTGTGTCATCGGTTGACGGACGAAGAAAAACAAACCGAAATTTCCGAGCGGCAACGCCTGGGCGCTAAATACGCAAACCAGGCCCGCGCATCCAAAACCGAACAAGCGATCCTCTCCGCCGTTGCCCGGCTCCGGGAAGCAGGAACCCCACTCACAAAAGCGGAAGTGGCGAAACAGGCGGGAATCTCGAAACGGACCGTGCAACGCCATGCACACCTGTTCGCAGGCGTACTCGATGACGCGGCCTAGCAGGGGGGGTGACACACGGTGTATAGAGATGGTGGTACTGACTTTTGCCTCTTGGCTTTTATATTCTGTTTTTTCCATATCTATTTACGTAAGAAGTTCGAAACACTCCACACTCGCGTCAATCGACAGCATGTACTATATATGCAAATGCGCTATGTCTTGGTTTTTCCAGTACACTCCAATCTACATCCGATACGCGAAAGACGACTTTCATCTTCAACTTCCATCCTCATACTTTCAACAAACCTACCCGTAACTTCGCAGATATTTCACGCAGTATTGTACAAATTGTGCTTGGCTCTTTACGCTAATCAATCCATGCTGATTTATTCCAAAGAAACATTACTTCCCTTCCCCTCAATTACTCAAATGGTAACCCGCCAACGAGCTTGCTTACAGCTCTCAAAAAACGATCAAAAACAGCCGAATCTTCACCACAACAATCATCCCTATCCTGAACTGCCGGGAAGGCATTGTCGCCTCGTGTACGAATGGCACGGAACGAAGTCCTTATCTGGACTTCCCACTGTGTACCATCAGCGACACCAGGATTCGGATAATCAGGCAGCCAGCCCCAAACCCCGCACTTATCACACGCCCTCCAGAACCTCTCCCAGTTTTTGGCTGCTACCGGCACAATCTGCGTATTCTCTGGATGGTATCCGTACCCCAGCACCTCATAACGCAAAAGCCCAGCCTCCAGGCTCACCCGATAACTCTTCCCCATATAACCACCGACAAACACCATAAAATCATCGGGAGCTAGGCCTTCTTGTTCTTCTCTGGGCTCTTCAAGTTTCTCAACTTTCTTGAGTGCAGTTAGCACGGTATCCCAAAATCCCGCTGGCATGGACCAATTTCCAGTCAGATATGAAGCCAAATATTCTTCAGAAAATGGCCGGAATCCTCTCCGATAGCAATAAACATAAGAAACCGCTTCAGCTTCAACTTCTTCTTCTTCAACTTTCCGTTCGTTCAACAAATGGTTACAATAAATGTGCGCCAGCTCATGAATCAAGCCGCTCAATCGGACTGCTATAGGGTGTAGGCTGTTAATTTCTATGCAATAGCCTTCAAGGTGTCGTTCCTTCTCGCTGAACTTATCAAGCTTGTTTTCCAAGACTACATGGCCAGACTGCTGCGGCTCCATGGGCACTTCGCAGAAACTGGCACCTGCTCGAAGAACAGCATCCACAATGCGAAGGTAACGTTCTTCAACCCCTGGAGCCCAACTTTTCCAAGGAAATATCTGGCGAATGACCTCTTCCGTGGGGAGATTTGGATGCAAATCAAGACCGGAGCGACCGTCGGTATCTTTCAGATCGTAAACAAAAGAAACTGGACCAAAGGGCTTAAGGATCACAATCGGCTGCACATCTGGAAGCACCCAACGCCCAAATTTCTCCCACTGTGCCGCCGTAAGGACAACAGAAGGATTCTTACGTTGCTGCATGACAAGATACGCGTTGTACGGAGCAAGGAATTTACACTTTTTTATGTAGGCCAGAGTCTCAAAACAACGGCGTTTCACATCTGGGAAAACCGCGCGTTGCAATAAATCTTCTACGAGTGATATTGCCGTTTCTTGCATAGCACCCTCCCAGACATAACACTTGCGTTTCCGCGAGACGTTTGTGCGAAACGCCCCACTTATCTCGACCTATCCCAACATATTGAAGGCCTCGGAAAACCTCATACAGCCAGATGGCTAAATATCCAGCTTCGGCAACGCGTTCACGATCTTCATGGTTTCCAGGCTGACCGTGACCACGCGCATGAACAGTTCCAGCGGATAGCGCGGGTTGTGCATGGTTTCGATGGCCCAATCATTCGCATCGTTGACGATGCCGCTGGCCTTGTCCGTTTTCACGCATTGCCGCTCCACAACCCAATCCAGCGCGGGCTTGCCGTTGACCACGTATTCGTAGGCTTCCAGCGGAATACCCGTGAGCGTGATCTTCTCGTTGTAGATCAGCGTGGTCAGGTCTTTTTCCTTGCCGCGCCTACCGTATTTCATCTTCTTGACCCGGTAGTCCGCATCGGTCAGGGGCTTGCCGCTGGTCTTCACGGTCAATGGATACGGTTCCACGGTCTCGTAGTTGATATGCAGGTCCGCAAGGTCGCGCCCCGCCTTGCTGAAGGCCCAGAAGTCGGCGGCGGACTTGACGCGGGGGATGCGGGGGAGTTCCTTGGAAAGGTTGTCCGCGAAGCGTTCACGGTACTCCGGCGAATGCAGCAGGCCGTAGACGTAATAGAAGATGTCTTCCTTGCTGATCTGTTCGCCGGGGTAGGCTTCCTGGAAATGGGCCAGCCCTTCATCCGTGATGGCGTCACGGCGGATGCGTTCGGCCTTTGCGGGTTTGGGAGTTTCCAGCAGCGAGGCTTGCTTGTTGGATTTATTCTTTTCCGTGGGAGTTTCTTCGTAAAGGTACAGCGGAAAGCATTGCGCACCAGCTTCAAGTGAATTCAAATCTACCAAGCAATTGCTAATTAGTGGAGTAATACCATTCTTGCTTCCTCTTCCGTTGATAAAAATAACTATATTCTCTGTTGATTGCGTTTCAAATATGCGAGGCATTTGTCCAACGCGATGATTAAACATGCTATCGTAATATAACCATTGTTTAGTAAACGGACGATATAGACATACAAAGACTTTTTTTTCTTCAAAAATACCTTTTCTCATACCAGCAAGGCATTGCAATAAGCTACTTGACCAACTAATTTTTGAAGAGTCTGTTCTGATAAAGCAGTCGATAATCCCTTTAAGCTCTTTACCTCCTAGCCCTTTATATGAATATTCTAATCTTTTTACTTCGTCGTTATAAAAAGCTATAGTGCAATTCATATTAATTTTTAGCGCTTTGCGGGATGCATTATAACACCAAGAATCACGGTTGGTACCGATTCCTAGTGAATAATTTATAAATAGGCTAGCCGCATCACTTTTTTTGTCTCCGAGGACGATATAGCCTGCAAAACTTTCATCTCTGTGGCTTAGCCAATCACCATGCGCATTAGGGGAGAGAATCTGCCACTTTCTAGCCTTTGTAATCCCCGCGATGCTTGCAAATGCAGCGATTTTCATTAGCTTCTCTTCACGGGAAAGGTAGTCGCCAATGTCATGGAAGAAAATCCGTCCACGCTCTTGTACCTTTGGATTTTTGACCAGAAAAGAAATGGCGATGGGGGCGCGGCTACCGCTGCCGAAAATCTTTCCACCCTCCCGACGCGACAGCTCCCCGGAAGTGCGTTGATTGCCGCGCAGATGGAAAACATAGATGCTTGAAAACTCTTCAGCGAAACACTTCCGCAAACCGTCTGCCGTGTTGGCTTCCAGAAAGCCCGCATTGGTGACGAAGCCGATCACGCCGCTGTTGCCGATTCGGTCGGATGCCCAGCGGATGGCCCGGATATAGCTGTCATAAAGATTCTTGACGGAAGTCATGACTGAGCCAGCAGCATACGTGCTTGCGATTCTTTTATCCAAACATGAATAGCTTACATTTTGATTGTTATCGTTGGCATTGGTTTGCCCGGCGGAATACGGCGGGTTGCTCATGATCACCCGGATATCCAATTTCTTCTGCCGCTTTCTCCGGGTGCTGTTGTCCTCCAGCATGGCGCTGATCAAATCTTCCTTCTCATAGAGCTGGAAGGTATCCGTCAAACAAATGCCTTCAAAAGGCTGATACTCCCCGCCGACGATGCTGTGATAGACCGCCTCGATGTTGATGGCGGCGATATAGTACGCCAGGAGCACGATTTCATTGGCGTGGATTTCATGCTTGTACTTGTGCGGAAGCTGCTCCGGTGTGATCAACCCGCTTTGCAAAAGCCGAGTGATAAAGGTTCCTGTCCCGGTGAAGGGGTCGATGATGTGAACCCCCTTGCTGCCGATGGTCTGGCCGAACTCGCTTTGCAGAATTTCATCAACGCTGTGGATGATGAAATCCACCACTTCCACGGGCGTGTAGACGATGCCGAGCCGTTCGGTCATGCGGGGGAAGGCGTTGCGGAAGAACTTGTCGTACAATTCCACCACGATCTTTTGCTTGCCCGCCGCGTTGTCGATGCCTTCGGCCCGGAGCTTCACGCTGTCGTAAAAGGCTTCCAGCGTGTCCGCTTCCTTGTCCAGCCGGTGTTCCTGCAAGGTGTCCAGCACGGTTTGCATGGCCTGGGATATGGGGTTCTGCTGGGCGAAGCTGTAGCCCTCGAAAAGCGCGTCAAATACGGGTTTTGTCACGAGGTGCTGGGCCAGCATCTCGATAATTTCTTCATCCGTGATGCTATCGTTCAAATCATCCCGAAGCTCTTCAGCAAAAGCATGAAACGCCTTGCGCTCTTTGGCGTTGGCTTCGTTCTCCAGAATGCCCGTAATCCGGTCGATGTGCGTTCGGGCGATCCTGGCGATGTCATTGGCCCAGTCTTCCCAGTGATGCCGGTTGCCGCATTTCTGAACCAGCTTGGCATAGATGGCCCGTTCCAGGTCGCTGATCTCGAATTGCAGTTGCTTCTCGCTATATTGGGGTGGCCGGGGAACCGTGGTTCCGATTCCATAGTCTCCCTTGCCTGCGTCTTCGTTCGTCGTGCCTTTGGTCTTTTCCTGCCGTTTCTGAATCTTGTCCGTAATGGCGATGACTTCCATCTTGCTAGGGTCTTTGCCGATGAGGTCCAGCTTGTTGACCATCGCGTCGAAGCGGTCATCGTGCGAACGCAGGGCCTGGAGCACCTGCCAGACCACGGCATAGACCTTGTTGTCATTCAGGGCTTCGTGCGCTTCCATGCCAGCGGGAATGACCACGGGCAAGATCACGTAGCCGCGCTTCTTGCCCGGCGCGGTGCGCATGACCCGGCCCACGGATTGGACCACATCCACCTGGGAATTGCGCGGGGTGAGAAAAAGCACGGCGTCCAGGGCGGGCACGTCCACGCCTTCGGACAGGCAACGCACGTTGCTGAGAATCCGGCAGGTGTTCGCCGGGGTTTCCGCCTTGAGCCACTGGAGCTTTGCTTCCTTTTCGCTGGCATTCATGCTGCCGTCCACATGGGCGGCTTCACAGGTCAGGCGGGCGGACGGCTCAAACTCTTCGGAATCCTGATACGCTTCCACAACGGCCTGGAACATGGCCGCGATGTTTTTGGAACTGACCTTGTGAACCTTGGCTTTGCGCTGCACTTCGATGACCTGACAAAAGGCCACGGCGCGGCGCATGGGGTCGCTGTCGCCCACGAGGTCATCGGTCACGCCCTGTTTGGACAGGGCCTTCCAGCAACCCACAATTTTTGCCGCGTCATCCACCTTGAGCTGGTTGTTCTCGTCTTTGAGCAGGTCTTGCAGACGGCGGTTGATGGCACTCTCTTCCACCGCCAGAACCAGCACTTTGTAATCGACCAGCAACTGCCGCTTCACGGATTCGGAAAAGCTCAGAACGTACAATTCCTTGCCGTAGAGCTTTTCGTCATCCATGGAGCACAGGGCCACGTTATCCTTTTCCGCCGTTGCTTTGGCTGTGTCGCCGTAGATGCGCGGCGTGGCGGTCATGTAGAGACGTTTTGCCGAGCGGATGAATGCGGAGTCGTGGACCTTGACGAAATTGCTCTCGTCGTCATCTCCGAAGGTTGCGCCGGTGGTCCTGTGGGCTTCGTCGCAAATGATCAGATCGAAGTCGGCTAGGCCGTGCTCATGCTGGGCTCGGCTGACCACATCAATGGAATGATAAGTGGAAAAAACCACGCTCATGTGCTGGGCATCGTGGCGTTTGGTCATCTCCCCGGCAAGGCGGGCCGGTTCCGTGGTGGCCGGATAGCGCAACTCGTGCGTGAAAGTCTGTACGGCGTCATCGTCCTTCTTGCGCTTCTTGCCCACGTCGCTGTCGGAACACACCGCGAAGCTGTGCAACGGGGTGGCGCTTTCCTGCGTCCATTCCGTGAGCGTCTGCGAAAGCAGGGCCAGACTCGGCACGAGGAACAGGACGCGCTTCCCCTTGCCTGCCAGGACTTCGGCAATCTTGAGGCTGGCGTAAGTCTTGCCGGTTCCGCAGGCCATGATCAGCTTGCCACGGTCGGCGGATTCCAAGCCCTCCCGGACGGCATCCAACGCCTTTTGCTGGTGGTCCAGGGGGTGCTTTTTTGCGCGAAGGGTCGGCTGCTGCTGGGGCTGGTAGCTGGCCCAATCAATCTGGCTGTTCTCCAGGTCGAAGAGGTCTATTTTGCTGACCGGGGGTTGCTGGTCCCTGAGGGCCTCTTCCGCGTGCTCACTCCAATGGTTCGTTGTGCTGACGATGATGCGGTGGCTGAAAATCTTCTTGCCCGATGCCGTGAAAAAGCTGTCGATGTCGCGCTTTTGCAGCGTGTAGTCTTCCGCGTAAAGCTTGCACTGAATCGCGTGAAACTCTCCCGTGCCAGCGGTGCGGGCCACAAGGTCGATGCCCGTATCCCGCTTATCCAGGCCTTGCGTTTCCGCCCATTCCGCATACGTCCACACGTCGCTGTAAAGGTCGCGGTAGCTGGCTTCGTTGCGCAGGTAGCACACAATTAATTCTTCAAAATAAGTGCCTTTCTCACGTTCCGTGGCGGCGGCCCGACGGTAGGCATTGAGCAGCTTTTGCAGCGCGGTCATTTCCGTTCCTTGCTGAAGGCGGTTCCCAGGTGGTGGCAAAAATCGAAAGAGCGTCCGGGGGAGTCTATAGAAAGCCGGATTCGTTGGCTAGTCGGGTGAATGGATGCTTGAAGAACGTTCATCGTGTCTAGAGGAAGGATGTCGAAGCGGAGGCGATAAGCCAGAATGTTGATAAATGATGAATTTCGAGACAAGTACGCGCGCGCGTTGGGTGGGTACGTTTGCAGAGTTTTACAAAGCACGAGGCCGCGCAATACTCCCGATCGGGCAAAAGGAAACGATTGCAACGCATAAAAAGGGGGGGCGGTCAAAAACCTGGGGCTTCTTCCCATAGGACCGGATGGTGAGTACAGCATAGAGTTTCCTGCAAATTTAGACCCCCAAAAAAGCCCAAAAGCTCTCCTTGTGGGATGCGTCTGCGTAGAAAACAATCGCCCAGGAAACATGAGCAAAATCCATCCGACACTTTTCTCCATTTTCTAGCTTTCTTTTCAGCATGATAGGCTGCACACACATGCCAATGGGAACCATCCAAATTGGAAACATGCCCAAAAGCAATGCAGCCCTAACAAATTCTTTTCGGGGTATATATGGGGGTATGTAAGAAAAATACAACCATGAAATACGATAAATTTTGGAGTGTTATACTCTTAATGCTTTTCCTCTTCCGGCACCACAAAGAGCACAAAGCCCCGATCCACGGATCGGGGCTTTTCTTTGGCATGTCCCGGCGCGGAAAACCGTCAGCCCCGCGCCGCGCCGGGGAGGCGGGCCCGGACGAGCAGCCCGCCCCGCGTCCTCTTCCCTGCCGAAGCCGCAGCCGGACGAAGTTCGGAATAGCTCAACGTGACTCCGCGTCCAATTCCCCGACCAGTTCCTCCACCGATGCGAGCCGGGCGTAGACCAAACCGAGCGCGGCCAGGAACGCGGCGTGGACCTGATCCGCGCCCACGCGCAAGCCGTTGAATTCGAGCGCGCAGGCGGCGCAGGCGTCGTGGGCCGCGAGGCACTCGAAGCCCAGATCGAATGCGGCCCGCACCGTGGCGTCGATGCACATGTTCGTCATCATCCCCGCGACCACCAGCCGGGAAACGCCCCGCTCCCGCAACGCGGCCTCCAGCCCCGTGTCGCGGAAGCTGTTCGGATACTGCTTGGTCAGCACCGCTTCGTCCCCCAGAGGAGCGACCTCGGCCCGGATCGCGGCACCTTGGGTACCCGGAAGGAAGAATGTCGCCCCCGGACGCACGGACTCGTGCCGGACGTGCACCACGGGCAACCCCGCCGCGCGCCACGCCCCCAGCAGCGCCGCCGCACGCTTTCCGGCCCGTTCCGCTCCGGGCAGGGCCATGCGCCCCCCGGCGAAATAGTCGTTCTGCACGTCCACCAAGACCAGCGCCGCGCCCTCTGTCGCATGCTTCGTCTCCATGTCCCGCTCCTTTCATAAGGTATGAGTCCAGCCTCTCGAACATGCGCATTCTGCCCGGCCCGCTCCCAAAGCGCGAGTGACGGATTTGACATTCAAGAGGCGAAATCGGACAATGCCGGATGCACAAGACTCTTTCCATTCTTGTGGCTGCCCTGCCGGGCTGCCTGGTTTCCAGCGTCACAGGCGTGCTCGACGTCTTCGCCGTGGCCAACATCCACGCTCAAGCCTCCTGCGGCATACGGTTTAGCGCCCGCAGCGCGGGCAACGGCCTTGCCCCGGTGCGCGGATTCGACGGGCGCACGCTCATTCCCGATGTGGACCTGCGCGCCCGGAGCAAAGACGAAGCCCCGCCGGATTTGATCGTGCTTCCCGCCATTTTCGATAACCTCCAAGGATTGCTCCCCGCACCGAGCTGGACCGCATGGATCCGCGAATGCCACGCACAGGGAAGCTGCGTGGCCACGGTCTGCGCGGGCTCGTTCCTGCTGGCGGAAACCGGCCTGCTGGACCATCGTCCCGCCACCACCCACTGGAGCCTGGCCAAAGAATTCCGACGCCGCTATCCCAAGGTCCGGCTGCGCGCGGACCGTATGCTCCTGGACAACGGCGACTACGTCTGCGCGGGCGGAGCCACGGCCTACCTCGATCTCAGCCTGCACCTGGTGGCCCGATTCGGCTCGCCCGAACTGGCCCTCTCCTGCGCCCGCACCCTGCTCATCGACGCGCGCCCGCCCAGCCAGGCGCCCTACCCGGCCTTCGGCCCAAACATGGCCCACGGGGACCAGGAAGTGCTCGCGGCCCAGAAACTCGCGGAACAACGTCCCGCTTCGAGCGTTGGCGACCTCGCCGATGCGGGCGGTCTGGAACCCCGCACCCTGCACCGCCGTTTCCTGGCGCGGCTCGGCCTTTCCCCCCAGGCCTACCTGCGCGAGGTGCGCGTGGAGCGAGCCAAAAAACTGCTCGCCTCCGGCACCCGCAGCGTGGAGGACATCGCCGGCGAGGTCGGCTATCTCGATGCGGCAGGATTCCGCAGGCTGTTCAAGAGCGCTACAGGGCTGACGCCGGGCGAATATCGACGTCGCTTCAGCTTTCGACACTGACGATTGATCGTAGATTTATTAAATCAAAGATCAATCTGCAATTGACAACCCCACATAAGCAGTAATATCGTCAACACATGAACGACAATCCAGCCATCGACGAGATCAATCGGCAAATTCTGGAAATTCTGCGTGCGGACGCCCGCACGCCCAACGCGGAGATCGCCCGGCAGGTGGGCCTGACCACCTCGGCCGTGCACGAACGGGTACGCAAGCTGGAAACGCGCGGAATCATCCGGGGCTATTCCGCCGTGCTCGACGCGGACGCCCTTGGCCAGGGCCTGCTCGCCTTCGTGGGCGTGCGCATCGCCCCGCACCGCGAGGCCATGAACGTGGCCCGCGCCCTGTCCGAGGCGCACGGCGCGGAGGAGGTCTTCCACATGGCCGGGGAGGAATGCTTTTTGGTCAAGGTCCGCTGCGCCGGAACCGGGGAACTGGAACAGGTGCTCCTGGCCTTGAACGACATCCCCGCCGTGACGTCCACCCGCACGGTCATCGCCCTGCGTCCCGTCAAGGAGTCGCCCGGACCGGAACTGCCGCGAACCAAGCAAGGAGAAGATGAATGAGCAAAGGCAGATTGGACAAGATCGACGTGGCCGAGAAATTCGGCCTGTTCACGCAGCAATGGCAGGGCAAGGTCGTGGCCGAGATGAACGGCATGTACGTCAAGCTGGCCCGGCTGGAGGGCGAGTTCATCCCGCATACGCACGAAGCCGAGGACGAGATGTTCTACGTGCTCGACGGAGAGCTGACCATGCGCCTGCCGGACCGCGACGTTACCGTGGGACCGGGACAGTTCATCGTGGTTCCGCGCGGGGTGGAACACATGCCCGTCTGCCCGCGCGAAACGAAGATCATGCTCATCGAGCCCAAGGAAACCGTCAACACCGGCGACGCGGACAGCGAACGCAGGGTCGAGCCGGAGTGGATATGACCCGGCGCGAGAACATCAGCTACGGACACCCCCTGGAAGCCAAGCTCGGTTTCTCCCGCGCGCGCCGCGTGGGCGACATCCTGGCGCTGACCGGATGCGCGCCCATCGCCCCGGACGGAAGCGTGCACGCGCCCGGCGACATGTACGCCCAAACCGTGCGCAGCCTGGAAATCATCCAGGATGTGCTCGCCCGCGCCGGAGCGGGCCTCGAAGACGTGGTCCGCACCCGGATCATGGTCACGGACATGGAGCGCTGGGAAGAGGCCGCCCGCGCCCACGGCGAGGTCTTCGGCGAAGTCCGTCCGGCCTGCACTTTCTTGCAGGTCTGCCGCTTCATCAACCCGGAATGGCTGGTGGAAATCGAAGCGGACGCCGTCATGGGCGTTGCCGCGGACTGACCGCGCCGCAATAGATTCAAATCTCCGTTTAAGTCGCGGCGGGGGTGCTCTTTTATTGTGCACTCCCGCCGCGATGTGCTATGCTCGGATTGAGGGGGCATTGCAGCCGTTCATGCGGAACGCAGTTCCGAATGGATGGACGTCCTGCAACGTCATCACGCATGTCCGCGGCATGGCTGCGGAGTCATCTTTCAGACCGAGAAAGAGCACGGGGGAACCACCATGAGGAAATCCATCAAGGCGAAGCTGGTCGCGGGGCTGCTGATCACCATCGCGCTTCCTGTCGCGGCGATTTTCAGCATCATCGCCTGGAACACCAGCAACCAGTCCTTCGACAATTTCATCAGCAGCACGGACAAAGAGCTTCGCCAGGTCGACAAGACCATCGAAACCTTCATGAACCAGGCCCGCCTCAACGCCAATATGGCCGCGAGCGGCCCCATGTACGGACGCATCGACGCCGGGCTGACCAGCTACGCGGACACCACCTCGGACAACATCTCCCGCATCCGGCCCGACGACCAGCTCGGGCACGAGATTCGCGGCTTTCTGAGCTCCATTCAGAAAAGCCACCCGAACTACGTGGACGTCTACATCGGCACCCGCTACGGCAGCATGATCATGGGCAGGGACACCTCCCTGCCCGCGGGCTACGATCCGCGCAAGCGGCCCTGGTATCCCAAGGCCCTGGAAACGCCCGACCAATCCAGCATCTCCGACGCCTACGTTTCCACCACGGGCGACGTGACCATCAGCATCATGCACCCGTTCAAGGACGACGCAGGGCAGATTCTGGGCGTCGCCGCCATCGACATCACGCTCACGGACATGACCGACCTGATCAAGAACCTCAAGGTCGGCGAAAACGGTTTCGTGGTGCTGCTCCAGGGAGACGGCACCGTGCTCGCGGACCCGCGCCACGACGATTTCAACTCCAAGAAGGCCCAGGAGGTTTCCGAGGCGTACGGCGCGCTCTACGCCAAGGGCTCGGGCCACCTCGAAGTCAACGTGGACGGCGAGAAATACGAAGGCGTCATCCACACTTCCGAGACCCTCGGCTGGAAGTACATCGGCTTCATCCCGGAAAAGGAAATCATGGCGCCCGTCTACGCCGCCCTGTTCCAGATGGTCTGGGTCATCCTCGGCAGCCTCGTGTTCCTGGCCGTGGCCATCTGGCTCTTCACGGACAGAAGCATGGTGCGCCCGCTGCAACGGGTGCTCCGGTTCCTGCGCGAGGTCGTGGACGGCGACTTCACCCGGCGGCTCAATGAAACCCGCGCCGACGAAATCGGCGAGATCTTCTGCGCGCTGGACCGCATGGCGGACACGCTTCAGGCCAAGGCGGACCTCGCCACGAGCATCGCTTCCGGCGACCTGACCCGCGAGGTGCACCTCGCCTCCGAGCGCGACGCCCTGGGCAAGGCCCTGGAAACCATGAACGCGAACCTCAACCAGATCATCCGCCAGGTCAGCACCGCGTCGGTACAGATCGATTCCGGCTCGGACCAGGTCTCCAGCTCCAGCCAGGCCCTCTCCCAGGGGGCCACGGAGCAGGCCGCGTCCCTGGAGGAAATCACCAGCTCCATGACCGAGATCAGCTCGCAGACCAAGGCCAACGCCGAAAACGCCTCCCTGGCGAACCGGATGATGGGCGAAGCCAAGGACACCGTGCAAAACGGACAGAAGGCCGGACGCGAGATGGCCGACGCCATGACGGAAATCGCGGACTCCAGCGCCAAGGTTTCCAAGATCATCAAGGTCATCGACGAAATCGCCTTCCAGACCAACCTGCTGGCGCTGAACGCGGCGGTGGAGGCGGCCCGCGCAGGCAGCCACGGCAAGGGATTCGCCGTGGTGGCGGAAGAGGTCCGCAACCTCGCCTCCCGCAGCGCCAAGGCCGCCCAGGAAACCACGCAGCTCATCGAAACCGCGCTCGCGCGGGTCGAGGTCGGCCGCGAACTGACGGGCCGGCTGGATGAAAACTTCGAGGGCATCACCGGCGCGGCGGCCAAGGTCGCGGATCTCGTGGCCGAGATCGCCGCAGCGTCCAACGAGCAGGCCGAGGGAGTCGGACAGATCAACACGGGCCTGCACCAGGTGGACATGGTCACGCAGCAGAACACGGCCAACGCCGAGGAAACCGCCTCCGCGGCCGAGGAACTCGCCTCCCAGGCCGCCCAGCTGCGCGCCATTCTCCAGCGCTTCCGGCTCAAGGACCGGGATGCGTACGCCTCGAAGGAACGCTCCTCCCGCCAGGATTCCGACACCGGGCGCGGCGAACGCGAAGCCTCCGGCAAGCGCTACACCGTGCGCACCTCCAAGCCGCAGCCCCTGCCCTCGGCGCAGGCCGCAAAGCCCAAGACCGAGACAGCCAAGCCCGGCAAGCCCGCAGCCAAGCCCAAGCCGGAAACCGGCAAGGAACACGGCGGCAAGTCCGCCCCGGACGACGCCTGGGGAGCCGCGCCCGCGGCAGCTCCCAAGGCAAAGCCCAAGGCTTCCGAGGAAGTGCGGCCCGAAGACGTCATTTCTCTGGACGGCGACGAATTCGGCCGCTACTAGCAGCGCCCGCAACCTCCCGCACTTTGCAGGCCCCGGCTTCGGTCGGGGCTTTTTTCATGGCAAGGCACGCAATTTGCTTTTGCCCTTCCAGGCAATCATTTCCTCTTCAGCATATAATCGGGAGTCCACCATGGTCGATCCGCTGAAAATCGCGGTCACGCGACAGATCAACAAAGAAACGAATGCGTTCGAAAGCCATAACGGGATTGAAATCGTCAATTCGCGACCCTTGCGGGTGGGAATCGACCTTTCCAACGTCTGCAACGTCAACTGCATATTCTGCCTCGCCAAAGGCGGCCGAAAGAAGCGGTCGGATCCCGACGCTTTTCGCTCCGCGGACTGGATCGACCATCTTTCCACGCTGCTGCCCTTCATGCAGCGCGCCATCTTCAGCTCCTTCGAGGCCATCATCGCCCCGGAATTCCCCCAGGCGGTGGAAAAGGTCCGGCGCAGCTACACGCCGTTCAACATCTTTACCAACGGTCTGGCGCTGACGCCCGAAATGTCAAAATTCTGTCTGGAAAACGGTCTGGCCTCCATGAACTGCTCGTTCCACGCGGCGGACAAGACCACCTACCACGGCATCATGCGCGGCTCGGACTACGACACCGTCCTCGCCAACCTGATGCACCTGAAATTCCTGGCAAGAAAGATCAATCCCGATTTTCACCTGACCATGGTCTTCTGCGCCATGCGCCGCAACATCAAGCAGCTGCCCGCCTATGTGGACCTCGCCTATGCCGTGGGCGCCAAGGCCATCCAGGTCAACTACCTGCTCGTGACCGACGAGGACACCGGGCTGGAGCACGAGTCCATGTTCTTCCACCAGCATCTCTACGACCGCAACATCCACATCGCCAAGGCCAAGGCCACGCAGCTGGGCATCAAGCTGCTGCACCAGCCCACGTTCGGCGACTTTCAGGCTCAAAGCGGCGCCCTGGCCCCCTGCTACCGCCCCTGGGAACACCTCATCGTCACCCGCGACGGCGACGTCTCCATCTGCTGCGGCGGAACAAGCAACCAGGGCAACATCTTTGAAAAAGACTTCTTCAGCGTCTGGAACAGCGAAACGTTCCAGACCTTCCGGCGCAGGGTGAACTCGGACAACCCGCCCAAGGTCTGCCGTTCCTGCACGAGAGGCCGCGAGAACCCGCTCGATCCGCGCACGCACCTGACCTACCTGCGGCGGTTCCCGAACGTCGAACAGCAGCGCCGCCTGCGCGACATCGTCGACGGTTTCGAAAAGGGCCGGAAAGTCGTCCTGCCGGACGCGGAAACCGAACACGCGCCCTGCGCGCTGTAACCCCGGGAGAGGATCATGCTGACGCCTGTGGAACGCGCCAAAATCCAGAACAAGATTCTGCTCAACGCCTACGCCGACTCCAACACGCCGGTGCTGGCCACCTACCCAAGGCGCATCCAGATTCTGCCGACCCTGCGCTGCAACTACCGCTGCCGGATGTGCTTCCAGCCGGACGAGGACCACAAGCAGGGCGGCGAAATCGATTTCGCCCTGCTGCGCAAGCTGGAGCACGTCTATCCCTTCATGGAAGAGGTCTACTTCACCGGGGGAGAGCCGCTGCTCTATTCCCGCCTGGAGGAGGCCACGCGCCTGTTCGCGGCCCACGGCGTCCGGGTGACCATGTCCAGCAACGGCTCCCTGCTCAAGGGCGAGCTGCTCCCGCTGGCCCTGGACCACTTCCACATGATCAAGGTCAGCATCGACGCGGCCTCGCCCAAGACCTACGCGGGCATCCGCATCAACGGAAATTTCAACAACGTCATCGCCAACCTCGCGCGCGTCTCGGCCATGAAGGGACAGCGCCGCAGCCTGACCCCGCACCTCCAGTTCGGCTTCGTGGCCATGCGTTCCAACATCGAGGAACTGCCCAAGCTCGTGGCCCTCGCCGCGGACATCGGCATTTCCTCAATCCACGTGGGGCACGTGGCCTCCGGCGAGGTGCAGGGCGACATGGGCGATGAATCCCTGTCCCGCCACAAGGAACTGAGCGACGAACAGTTCCTGCGGGCCCAGGAAATGGCCCAGGCCCTGGGCGTGGAAATCCGCCTGCCCCGGCTGTTCGGCGCGGCAGGCGGCACGCAGGACGCAAAGCCGTCCACCACCAAGGTCTACGACACGGGAATCTGCAAGGAACCCTGGAAATTCATGCTGCTCAACCCGGACGGACGCATCAGCATCTGCTGCCACAAGGGCATCATCGCCGGCAACCTCGCGGAATCGGATTTCGACGAAATCTGGAACAACGCCTTTTACCAACGCATCCGCAGAACGCTGAACACGGCCAACGAACCGCCCGAATGCTCCGGCTGCCCGTACTACAAGCGCACGCTCATGGCCGAACGGGCGCGGGAGCCGCAAGCGCAGGCCGTGGTCTAGGAGGCCGTCCATGCCGCAACGCTGCGTGATCTACGGCAACTGCCAGGGAACCGCGCTGGATATATTCCTGCGCTTCAGCCCGGAATTCGCCCGGCTCTTCACTCCCTGCGTCCATTCCAACTGGCAGCAGACTCCCTTCCCCCTGGAGCAGCTCGAGGACTGCGCGCTCTTTCTCTACCAGCCGACCAAGGACCGGGGCGGGCTGGCCCCCTCCACCGAGGCCATGCTCGACGCGCTGCCGCCGCACTGCGTGCGCGTGGCCTTTCCCTATGTCTATTTCAACGGCTACTGGCCGTTCCATACGGATTCGCCCCACACGGACGTGGGCAGGGCATTTCCAAAGGAGCGCCACTACTACGCGGACAGCGTGCTGGACAAGCTCGCGGCCACGCCCCTGCCCGTGGAGCGCATCCTGAACATCTACCGCAATCTCGATTTCGAAGAAGAGCATCCGGCTGCGGAACGCCTCCGCGAAACGCTGCGCATTCAGCGTGAACGCGAAGAACGCACCGACATCAAATCCGCGGACCTCATCGAGGCGGCGTATCGCACCGAGCACATCTTCCTGACCGTGCGCCACCCCTCCAACACGATGTACCTGCGCACCTCCAACCGGCTGCTTCGGCTGCTCGGCCTGCCCCTGCTGCCCGACCGCGTCGCCGTCGCCGCGCCCAGCCCCTACAATGTCCCCTACGCCCATCCGATCCACCCCGGCCTGGCCCGCGTCCTGGGCCTGGAATTCGTCACCGACCGGACCCGCTACAATCTTTGGGGAGACTGGTTCGACTACGAAGCCTACCTGCGCGACTACATCGAGAACCGCCGACTGCTCCAGGCCCTGGCCGCCTGACTCCCCCACCCGGAAAAAAGCTTGAAGAGCGGGTCCGCTCGTATTACCAACCGGAGTACGGAGAGCGGACATCCGCACCCCCTCCGGCAACGGCCCGGCGCAAAGCGCCGCCCAGGCAACCCGAACCACGACCCGTCATGAAAATCGCCGGAATCATCTTCGAGTCCCTGCTCAAGGCGGGCGGCTACGAAATCTTCACATACAATCTCTTCAAAACCCTGGCCCAGCGGGGCAACGACGTGACGGTCTACGTGCCGCCCCGGCGGCTGCGCAAGGAACGAGGCTTTCTCTCCGCGCTGCCCTTTCACGTCCGCTCCCTGCCCCGGCAGACGAGCCTGCTGCTGAACCAGGCTCCCAAGCTGCTCGGCTGGCTGATGCGCCGCGAACAGGCCCGCCGGGGCCATGACGTCTGGCAGGTCATGGGCGCGCATCCCGAAGCCACGGCCGTGCGCGGACTGGCCGGGGTCGTGCCTCTCTGCCTGCGCACCCACGGCGACGACGTGCAGTTCGCCCCGCAATACGGCTACGGCATGCGCAAGGATCCCGGCGTGGATGCGACCATCCGCGCCAATCTCAAGCTCATGGACCGCGTGGTGGCCCTCACCCCCGGCATCGTGGACGACCTCGCCGAGCTGGGCACCCGCCGCGACCGCATCCGGGTCATTCCCAACGGCATCAGCCTCGCGCAATACGAAAAGCCGCGCGACCGCGAGGCCGTGCGCAAGCGCTGCGGGGTGACGCCGGACCAATTCTTCATCCTGACCGTGGGCCGCAACCACCCCAAAAAAGGCTTCGACCTGATCCCCTCCATCGCCGGAGCGCTGAAGGAACAGGGCAAAAATTTCTCCTGGCTCGTGGTCGGCGGCGAAACCGAAAAGCTCCGCCCGGAAATCCGCAGGCGCGGCCTGGAGGGCGTTGTCCGCCCCCTGCCGGGCATCCTCCCCCCGGCCTCGGCAGGCGCGGCCCAGGAGCTGCCGCCGGACGAACTGGTGGACCTCTATTGCGCGGCCGACGTGTTTTTCTTTCCCTCCCGGCTGGAGACCTTCGGCAGGGTCATTCTGGAAGCCATGGCCGCCCGCACGCCCGTGATCACCACCAACGCCCTGGGCTGCCGGGACGTGGCGGGCATGGGCAAGCACGCGCGCATGGTGCCCGTGGACGACGTGAAGGCCATGGTCGGCGCGCTGGTCTCCTTCATGGACGACCCGGAACTGCGCGCCCGCTTCGCCGTGGCCGGTCGCAGGCAGGCCGAGGGCCACGACTGGCAGGCCATCGCCAAGGCGTATGAACAGGTGTTCGAAGAACTCCGCGAAATCGGGCCGCGTCCGCCCGAAGAGAAACGATGATGAAAATTCGAGACGGCCTGCGCGGCGTGGTCCTGATCCTCCTTGCGTCCTGCCTTACCTTCGTCGCGCTGGAAGCGTGCGCGCGCGGCTATCTCTGGATCATCAGCGGCATGGATTCCCATGCGCTGGCCTACGGCTGGACGGATCGACATCTGAAGATGGACGGCCTGCTTTCCGCCCGTTTCGAGGAGACGGACAAGACCCTGGACCAGCAGCAAGGCGTGGTGTCCAACGACTGGGCCCCGGACGGCAGCAGCCTCGAGGGAACGCCGGAAACCGCGTTCGAGAGCGGCTGCGGCGGCGCCGTGCACTTCAATCTCTACGGGCACCAGATCCTTGCGAAGGAGATGCTGCGCTCCGAAACGCTGCAACGCCTCCTCGCCGATCCAAGATATGCGGACGGCCCCATCACGGCCTGGGCCTTTGGCGGCTCCACCACCGCCGGACGCAACTACAGCGCGGACGCCTCCTCCTGGCCGGAGGAACTGGAAAAACTTCTTCCCGACAGGCTGCGGATCGTCAACTACGGGGAAAACGGCTTCAGCTCCGACCAGTCCATCGACAGGATCAAGCGCCTGCTCAAAAGCGAACCGGCTCCCCAGGTGGTCTTCTGGGCCAACTGGGTCAACGAGTCGGACGTGCTCTACTTCGTCATGGACCGCAACTACGAGGCCCTCGCCCGCAAATTTCCCGAACTGGGCAGTCCCGAACTCCGGCAAAAGCTCTGGTCGCGCAACGCGCACCGCTATCTGCTCCGGAGCCTTGTGGTCAGCCTGGACAAGCGGCTCGCGGTTTTCCGGCTGCTGCGCGAGGCCCTGAGCGGCGTCACTCCAGCTGCGCCCTCGGAGCAAAAGGTCTCCACGCTCGCCGACGTCTTCCAGGACAGGGGCGTCGCGGTCACCGTGGAAAACTACCGCATCAACCTCGACGAGCTGCTGGAGCTTTCGCGGCAATACGGCTTCCAGGTCGTCATCGTCCGCCTGCCCATCCGCTGGCGGGGCATGCTCTGGGAAAACGGGCAGCCCAGCGACCGCTGGCTTTGGGCAGGCCCCTTCAACGAGGCCGTCGACGCGCTGGCCAAGGACCGAAACGTGCCCGTTCTGGACCTCCAGCGCCAAATGTTGGATGCGGGCTATTTCTCCACTCCGGCCGAATGAATTTTATCCCTACATTTCAGCATGTTAAATGTTTTGCCAAGGGGTTTCTTTTCTGGTACTTGATGCGAATTCCAAATCCTGTAACCCCAGCAGCATAATCCGTGCAATTGAACCAATCCTTCCAGTCGATAATAAGACATCAACCACTTTAGGAGTTTTCATGCGCAGCCTGAAGCTTAACGGTACGATCGTCAACGACGAGAACGAAGCGTACGTCATCGCCGAAATCGGCAACAACCACCAGGGCGACGTTGAAATCTGCAAGCAGATGTTCGACGCGGCCAAGGAATGCGGCGCCAATGCCGTCAAACTCCAGAAGCGGGACAACCGCTCCATGTTCACCAAGGCTGCCTTCAACCAGGTGTACAACTCGGAGAACGCCTTCGGCCGCACCTACGGCGAACACCGCGAATTTCTGGAATTCGGCGAGCGCGAATACGCCGTGCTCAAGGAGTACGCCTCCGAGATCGGCATCGACTTCTTCGCCACGGCCTTCGACCTCAACTCCGCCGACTTCCTGGCCAGCTTCGACATGCCCTTCTACAAGATCGCTTCCGGCGACCTGACCAACACCCCGCTGCTCAAGCACGTGGCCAAGATCGGCAAGCCGGTCATCCTCTCCACGGGCGGCGGCACCATGGCCGACGTGCGCCGCGCGTACGAAGCCATCATGCCCATCAACGACCAGCTGGCCATTCTCCAGTGCACCGCGGCCTACCCCTGCCAGCCGGAAGACATGAACCTGCGCGTCATCGAAACCTACATGCGCGAGTTCCCGGACGTGGTCATCGGCCTTTCCGACCACCAGAACGGCATCGCCATGGCCATGGTGGCCTACACCATGGGCGCGCGCATCTTCGAGAAGCACTTCACCCTGGACCGCACCTGGAAGGGCACGGATCACGCCTTCTCCCTGACCTCCAAGGGCCTCTCCAACCTCGTCCGCGACCTGCACCGCGCCCGCACCTCCCTGGGCAACGGCGTCAAGCAGCCGCTCGACCTGGAAGTCAGCCCGATCAAGAAGATGGGCAAAAAGATCGTGGCCGCCCGCGACCTGCCCGCCGGAACCGTGCTCACGTTCGAGGATCTGGCCTTCAAGTGCCCGGCCGACGGCATGCCTCCCTACGAACTGGACAACGTGCTCGGCAAGACCCTGACCGCCGAGCTGCCCGAAGACGGCGACCTGTCCTTCGACATCCTCAAGTAAGGGGGATTCGTGAACGACGCACTGTTCGACCTGAACGGAAGAACCGTGATCATTACCGGCGGCCTGGGACAACTGGGCCGCCAGTTTGCTTCCGCCCTGCTCCGACACGGCGCCAACGTGGCCGTGTTCGACGTGGCGGAGCCCGGCGAGAAATACCTCGCCGATTTCGCGGACCATGCCGACAGAATGCTTTTCGCCGTGGTGGACGTGACCAGCAAGGACTCGGTCATCCAGGGCCTGGAACAGGTCGCCGCCAAATGGGGCGCGCCCTACGGGCTGATCAACAACGCGGCCCTGGATTCGCCTCCGGGCGCTCCCGCCGAGGAAAACGGCCCCTTCGAGACCTATCCGGAAGCCTCCTTCGACCGGGTCATGGAGGTCAACGTCAAGGGCGTGTTCCTCTGCTGCCAGGTCATCGGCGCGGCCATGGCCGAGGCCGGACGCGGCTCCATCATCAACATCTCCTCGACCTACGGCGTGGGCTCGCCCTGCCAGGACATCTACGAATACCGCCGCAAGCGGGGCGAAACGTTCTTTAAGCCCGTGGCCTATTCCGTGTCCAAGTCCGCGCTGCTGAACCTGACGCGCTACCTGGCCACCTACTGGGCCGAGAAGGGCGTGCGCGTGAACACCCTGACCTTCGGCGGCGTGTTCAACAACCAGGACGAGGAATTCATGGCCGAGTACCGCAAGCGCGTGCCCATGCGCCGCATGGCGGGCGAGAACGAGTACAACGGCGCCGTGGTCTACCTGATGTCCGAGGCCGCCAGCTACATGACCGGCTCGAACATGGTCATCGACGGCGGCTGGACCGCCTGGTAGGCGTCGAACGCTGAACGCGGCCCCGCCGCAAGCTTCCCTAAGGAGGGGACATGCCCATCCCAGAGATCGTCGCCAACTGGATCGACGGCAAGCAGTCCCTCGCCGCCACGGGCGAGACCTTCGACAAGTTCAATCCCGCCAGCGGCGCCCTGCTCTGCAAGGGGGCGCGCTCCGCCCGCGCCGAGGTGGATGCGGCGGTGGCTTCCGCCAGGGCGGCCCAGCCCGCCTGGGCCAGGGTGCCCGCCGTGCAGCGCGGCATGATCCTCCACGACGTGGTCAAGGCGATGGAAGCCCGCAAGCAGGAGATCGCGGAGATCGTGCACCTGGAAACGGGCAAACGCATGTCCGAGGCCCTGGGCGAATGCGGCGGAGCCATCCAGCTCGGCCTGTTCTACGCCTCCGAGGGCCAGCGTCTTTACGGGCGCACCTGCCAGTCCGGCGCGGCCAACCGCTTTTCCCTCTCCGTGCGCCAGCCCGTGGGCGTGGCCGGACTGATCATCGCCGCCAACACCCCCATCGCCAACGTGGCCTGGAAGATCTTCCCGGCCCTGATCTGCGGAAACGGCGTGGTGCTCAAGGCCGCCGAGGACACCCCGGCCACGGCCTGGATCATGGGCGAAATCATTTCCGGCGTCCTGGAACGCCACGGCCTGCCCGGCGGCGTCTGCAACATTCTCCAGGGCCTGGGCGCGGAAGCGGGCCAGCCCCTGGTGGAGCACCCGGACGTGGGCGTGGTCTCCTTCACGGGCTCGGCCAAGGTCGGGCGCATCCTCGGCGAGATCGCGGGCCGCAGGCTGGCCAAGATCTCGCTGGAACTGGGCGGCAAGAACGCCCTGGTGGTCTGCGACGACGCGGACCTGGACCGCGCCGTGAAGTTCACCGCGCTCTCGGCATTTTCCAACGCGGGCCAGCGCTGCGTCGCAGGCAGCCGGATCATCGTTTTCGACGCCGTGTACGACGATTTCAAGGCCCGGCTTCTGGCCGCCACGGAGAAGCTGCGCGTCGGCTTCGGCGAAGAGGACGATTTCGGCCCGGTGGTCAACGCCCGCCAGCTCGCGAACATGTGCGCCGCGGTCAAGCGCGCCGTGGACCAGGGCGCGGCCCTGCTCGCGGGGGGAGGACGCCTGGAGGACGAAGCCCACGCGGGCGGCTACTACATGGCCCCGACCATCCTGGAGGGCGCAGCCCCGGACGCTGAGATATCCCGCGAGGAACTTTTCGGGCCGATCTGCTGCCTCTACAGGGTCAAGGACTTCGAGGAGGCCCTGGCTCTGACCAACGACTGCGACTACGGCCTTTCCGCCTGCGTCCATACCCGCGACCTGGACCGGGGCATCGAGTTCTGCAAGCGCGTGCGCACGGGCATGGCCGTCGTCAACGGCGCGACCTTCGGCTCGGAGCCGCACATGCCCTTCGGCGGCGTCAAGCAGTCCGGCAACGGTTCCCGCGAGCCCGGAACCGAGGCCATCGACATCTATTCCGACCTCAAGTGCATCAACATCCATACCGAACAGGACAATCTCTGATGGCCTACACCGCCAAATACATCTCCCGCGAAGCCCTGGCCGACATCGTCTTCGCGGACGCCCCGGCCCAGCGCCGCGCCGCGGCCTTTGCCGAGGCCAGCCGCATCAACTGCCTGTACATGATCCAGAACGCCGGGTCCGGGCATATCGGCACGAGCTTCAGCTCCCTGGAGATCATGAGCTGGCTGCACATGGAGGAGATGGACGAAAACGATTTCTTCTTCTCCTCCAAGGGGCACGACGCCCCGGCCCTCTACACCGTGCTGCTCGGCCTGGGCCGCCTGCCTTTCGAAAAGCTGCACCAGCTCCGCCGCCTGGGCGGCCTGCCCGGCCACCCGGACGTGGGCACCGAGTGCATGGTCACCAACACCGGCTCCCTGGGCATGGGCATCGCCAAGGCGCGCGGCATGATCAAGGCCCGCCGCCTGGACGGCCGCCCCGGCCGGGCCTTCGTGCTCCTGGGAGACGGCGAGCTGGAGGAAGGGCAGATCTGGGAATCGCTCCAGCCCACGGCCAACGGCGAATACTCCGAGCTGACCGTGATCGTGGACCACAACAAGATCCAGTCCGACACCTGGGTTTCGGACACCTCGGACCTGGGCGATCTGGAAACCAAGTTCCGGGCCTTCGGCTGGGAAGTGGTCCGCTGCGACGGCAACGACGTGGACGCGCTCAGCGGCGCGCTGGCCTACCTGCGCGGGGTGGAGGCCAGGCCCAAGATGCTCATCGCGGACACCATCAAGGGCCGCGGCGTGAGCTTCATGGAGCGGTTCGACGCCGAGGCCACGGGCGGCCTCTACGCCTACCACTCCGGGGCGGTCTCCCCGGAGGTCTACGCCAAGGCGCTGGCAGAGCTGACGGCCAACCTGACCACGGCCTGCGCCGAGGCAGGCATCCCCATGCCCGCCTTCACCGAAGCGGAGATCACTCCGGCCACGCCCCTGGAAAATCCGCAAAAGCTCGTGGCCGCCTATGGGCGCAAGCTGCTGGAGCTGGGCGGCGAGCGCGAGGACATGGTCGTGCTCGACGCGGATCTGGTCCTGGACTGCGGACTGCTCGGCTTCCGCGACGCCTTCCCCGACCGCTTCGTGGAATGCGGCATCGCCGAGCAGGACATGGTTTCCATGGCAGGCGGTCTGGCGCTTTCGGGCAAGCTGCCCCTGGTGCACTCCTTCGGCTGCTTCCTGACCACGCGCCCCGGCGAACAGATTTTCAACAACGCCACGGAAAAGACCAAGATCATCTACGCGGGCTCCCTGGTGGGCATCCTGCCGGGCGGCCCGGGCCACTCGCACCAGAGCGTGCGCGACATCGCGCTGATGTCCTGCGTGCCGGGCATGACCTGCGTCGAGCCGTGCTGCGAGGCCGAGACGGAAATGGCCCTGGAATGGGCCGTGCAGGCCAACCCCGGCAGCACGTACATCCGCCTCGTGTCCATTCCCTGCCCCAAGAGCTTCGAGCTTCCCGCAGGCTACAGGCTCACGCCCGGCAAGGGCGCGGTCCTGCGCGAAGGAAAGGCGGACGCCCCCCTGGTCTTCGCCTATGGCCCGGTGCTCACGGAGCAGGCCTGCCGCGCCGCGGACCAGCTCGCCGCTCAGGGCATCGACGCGACCGTGGTCAACCTGCCCTGGCTGAGCGGCGTGGACGAGCAGTGGCTGCGGGAGATCGTGGGCACGCGCGACAACGTGCTCACCCTGGACAACCACCTGCTCAAGGGCGGCCAGGGCGAAATGCTCGCGGCCACGGCGGCCCGCCTGGGCCTGGGCGCGCGCTTCCACTGCCTGGGACTGACCGGCAAGCCCGCCTGCGGCCGCAACGACGAAGTGCTGGCGCACC